>NZ_JBXANP010000003.1:0-459270 GCF_058801745.1 Rugamonas sp. GW822-FHT03B10
GCGCCGGCCTGCGGCGCCGGCAGCGCGGGCGCCGCCGGATGCGCGCCCGGCGCCGGCGGCAGCTGGGCCGGCGGACGCGCCGCCAGGTCGGGACGGCGGCGGAAGTTCGCTTCCGTGCCGGCCGAGAATTCGGACAGCTGCGCCTCCGGCCGTTGCACGTTACGGATCAGATGCGGGGTGATCGACAGCACGATCTCGGTCTTCTGATTGTCGTCGCGGTTGCTGCCGAACAGGCGGCCCAGCAGCGGCAAGTCGCCGATACCCGGCACATGGCTGCCGGTGCTGCGCTCCTCGCTGTTGATCAGCCCCGCCAGCACCTGGTTCTCGCCATCCTTCAACTGCAGCATGGTGGATGCCTGGCGCGTGCCGATCTGGTAGGCCGTGGTGCCGGACTTGGTCTGGATCTGGTTGACCAGGTTGCTCACTTCCAGCTGCACGCGGATGCCCACCTCGTTGTTCAGGTAGATGGTCGGCTCCGCGTTCAGCGTCAGGCCCACGTCCACATAGCTGACCGATTCCGTGGCGAAGCCGCCGGCGCCGGGCGAAATGGTGGTGGTGATCACCGGCACCTTGTCGCCGATGACGATCTTGGCTTTTTCCTTGTTGCGCACGCGGATGCGCGGATTGGCCAGCAGGTTGGCGTCGCCATCGGTCTTGCTGGCGTTGATGGTGGCGTTGAACGTGCCACCCACGCCGTTGACGCCGATGGTGCGCTGGTTCAGGTTGTTCAGGTCGCGGATGGTCAAGCCGGTGCCGCCCGAGGTGGACAGCGGCGTCAGGCTCACACCGGCCGGCCAGGCCACGCCCAGCTCCATCAGGCGGCTGCGCTTGACCTCCAGGATCTCCACTTCCAGCATCACTTCCGCTTCCGGCGCGTCCTGCAGCGCCACCAGCCGTTCGGCCAGGCGGATCGCTTCGGGCGTGTCGCGCACGATCAGCAGGTTGAGCTTTTCATCCACCACCACGTCGCGCGACTTGAGGATGGTCTTGAGCGTGTTGGCCACCAGCTTGGCCTCGGCGTTGGCCAGATAGAAGGTCTTGACCACCATCTCCTGGTATTCCTTCTGCTTGGCCGCCACGTTCGGATAAATCAGGATCGTGTTGCCATCCATGACCTGGCGTTCCAGCTGGTTGGTCATCAGCAGGAAGTAGATGGCCGATTCCACCGTGCTGTTCTTGAGGAAGATCGACGCCCGCTGGTCGGTCTTGACGTCCTTGTCGAACACGAAATTCAGGCCCGAGCGGCGCGCGATCACCTCGAACACCTGCTTCAGCGGCGCGTCGCGGAATTCGATCGAGATCGGCTGGCGGAACGCCTTGGCCAGGCCGCTCTCCACCACCGGCGGCGCCACCTTGGCCTGCACCTCGCGCAGCAGCTCGCGCGCCTGCGGGTGGGTGGGCGCCTCGGTCAGGATGGCGTTCAGCTGCTGGCTGGCCAACGCGTACTCTCCCTTGGCTTCGTGCTCGCGCGCGCTGGCCAGCAGCTTGTCCTGGCGCTGCGCCGCGTCCAGCGCGCGCAATCCGGCGCGCGCCCGCTCATTGGCCGCATCCAGCGCCAGCACGCGCTGGAAGCCCTGCTCCGCCGCCGGATACTGGCCGGCGGCCAGCGCCCGGTCGGCCTGCTCCAGATAGCGCACGGTGGCGCGGTCGCGCGCCTGCAAATACGCCGCGTGGTATTGCGCATTGCCCGGCTCGGCCGCGATGGCTTCCTGGAACTTGCGCAGCCCCGCTTCCACCTGGTCATGCTCGACCAGGTCGCGGCCGTCGCGGTAAGCCAGTTGCGCGGCGCATCCGGCCAGCGCCAGCGCCAGCGCGGGCAGCGCCAGGCCACGGGTCATCTGCGTCAGCACGCGCCGGCCGGCGCGCTTCTGTGGGTGACTAGGCATCAGTCGAGCACTCCAATATTGAGCTGTTGAACCAGGTTCATGGGCAGATAGGTGACGGACATCAGCGGCGGCGCGATCGCGTCCACCCGGTAGACGCCGTCGATGACGGTCTTGGCGCGCACCACGTACACCTTGTCGGCGCGGCTCAGATAAACTTCCCACGCGCCGTCGGCGGCGGCCTTGCCGATGTAGGTGAACGGCAGCGGCGGCGCCGATGGCGGCGGCGGTGGAGGTGGCGGCGGTGGCGGCGGCGCGGGCGGCGTCCAGTTCTGGCCCAGGAACACGCCCTTGCCGGCGCCGAACGCGGCGTCGCCATCCTCGCCCACCAGTTGCGCGCGCGGCACCAGCGGCAGGATGGCCGGGCCGCTGCCGGCGGCCGCGCTGGCGCCGGACTCGCCGCGCCGCGCCGGAGCGGGCGCGGGCTTGCCGGCGGCGCGCGGACGCACCACGGCTTCGGCCACGTCGGACGACGGCGTCCTGTCCCCGAACAGGGCCAGGCCGGCCGCGCCCACCAGCGCCAGCGCCATCGCGATCTGGTAAGGCTTCATGGCTGCGCCACCGTTTGTCCATCCTTCAGGTAAAGCGTCAGGCGGATGCGCGCCTCGACGGCCGGGTCGGCGATGGCGTCGCGCCGGAAGCTCACTTCATCGAGCGCGGCGAACGGCATGGCGCGCAGCGCCTGCAAGGTGAACTGCCAGATCGCCGCATACGGCCCCTTCACGGGCAGCACGATCTGGTAGGTGGACACCCGGCTGGCCTTGTCGTAGGCCGATTTGTATTCGCCCTGGCTGAGCACAAGGTTGGCCTTGGCGGCCAGCCCGAACAGCACTTTGACCTGCTGCTCCGCATATCGCTGCTCGCCCAGCACGTCGTAGAACGCGGCCAGGTTCTGGTCGGCCGTGGGTGGCGGCGGCGCGCTCACCAGCGCCACCGGCGCCGGCAACGGTTGCGCGCTGAGAGCCACCTGGGCGGCCCGCTGCGGCAGCAGCCACGCCCACCCGGCCGCACCGGCCACGCACAGCAGCGCGGCCACGCACGCGGGCGCGCCCGCGCGCGCCAGCGCCAGGCGCGCGCGCAACGCGAAGGCCGACAGCCGCGCGCCGTTCATGGCGCCACCCAACGGGCTTCGAGCTGGAAGCGCAACGGATGATTGCTGTCCTGCTCATTGATCTCGTGCCGCGTCAGCAGCACGCCGCTGAACAATTCCTGCTCCTTCAGCTGCTCCACGTAGGCGATCATGTCGTCGCTCGATTTCGTCTCGGCCGTGAGCTTGAGCACACGTTTGCGCGGATCGGGCTCCAGCGCCAGCAGCGCCACCGTGGGCGGCGTGGCGGCGGCCACCGCGTCCTGCAGTTCACGCCACGGCAGGTTGAGCTGCATGACGGCGCCATTGACGAACGTGGCCTGCGCCTCCGGGATGGCCACGGCGGCCACCGCCACCGGCCTGGCGCGCTGCGCCGCCTGGCGTTCCTCGATCTGGCGCAAGGCCTGCTCGCGCGCGCGGCGCAGTTCCACCACGTGCCAGCCACCGAGCGCCGCGCCCGTGCACAGCAGCAGTCCCGCCACACCGGCCGCCAGCACCACCGGATGCAGGTGGTACAGCGTCCGGCGCCAGCCACGCGGGGCGAAATCAATACGCAGCTGTCGTTTCGTCGTGCTCATACCATGCTCCCTCGGCGCGCCAGCATGGCCGCGCTGCTCCACTTGGCTTCGCCGGCGCGCTGCGCCAGATCGAGCGCTGTGCACCGGATGTGGGCGGGATTGCTCACCGGGCCGGTCCACAGGGCCGGCGCGGGACCGCACAATTGCAGCTGCGACGGCACGTCCAGTTGATGCAGCAGCGCTTCGCGCGTCAAGGCCTGGGTCAGCCAGTAATGGTCGGCGCCGGCCGGCACCGGCAGCGCGTGCACGGCGCGCAGGCGCTGGCCATCCACCGCCGCCACCGTCAGCAGGCCGTCGTGCAGCACGCCGAACCAGGCGCCGGGCGCCAGCGCGCGCCGCCAGCGGTTCCAGGCGGCGATGAAATGGGGCAGGACTTCGACGATCACCAGCTGCTGTTCGCGCGCCACCTGCTCCAGCACCGTCAGCAGCGTGCGCGGCACGGCGGCGGCGAAGAACGGATGGCTGGCATCCCAGTCGGCGGCGATACGCCACGCTGCCGGCGCTTCGCCGTACAGCGTGTGGAAACGCAGGCCGGCCGCCGCTTCGATGTCGGCCAGGCGCGCCGCGCCGGCCGGCGGCGTGACCTGCCACAAGCGCGTCAGGTCGTCATCGAGCACGATGCTGACCGGCCAGCCCGACAAGCGCTGCTCGCCCAGCAGCGCGCGCAAGGCGTTGCCGATGGCGTCGAACGGATGCTCGCCGGCCGGCGAGAACGCATGTTCGGCCAGCACCGTCAGCGCCGGCCCGCGCCAGCGGCTGGTGCGCAGCAGGCTGACGGCGCCGGCTGACACGCCGACGCGCAACGCTTGTCCCGGCCATCTACGCATGCAAGGTCACCCGTTTGATCTCGGCCAGCGTGGTGCCGCCGCGCCGCACCAGTTCCAGCGCCGCCTGGCGCAGACTGCGCGTGCCGTTGGCGTGGGCCGCCTGCTTGATCTGGCGGATCGGCCGCTTGTCGACGATCAGTTCGCGGATCTCGTCGTTCAGGGTCAGGATCTCGGCGATCGAACGGCGGCCCTTGTAGCCGGTGCCACGGCAGTCGCCGCAGCCCTTGCCCTGCATGAACAGGTAGTCCTGCGCGTCGGCCCAGGTCAGGCCCACGCTGGCCAGCTCCTGCTCGTCCGGCGTGTACGGCGCGGCGCAGTGCGGGCAGTTGATGCGCACCAGGCGCTGGGCCCAGATGCCGTTCAGCGCCGACACGAAGGCGTAGGGATCGATACCCATGTGGGTGAAGCGGCCGAACACGTCGAACACGTTGTTGGCGTGCACCGTGGTCAGCACCAGGTGGCCCGTGAGCGCCGACTGCACGGCGATTTCGGCCGTCTCGCGGTCGCGGATCTCGCCCACCATGATCTTGTCCGGGTCGTGGCGCAGGATCGAGCGCAAACCCTTGGCGAAGGTCAGGCCCTTCTTCTCGTTGACGGGAATCTGCAGGATGCCGGGCAGCTGGTATTCGACCGGGTCTTCGATGGTGATGATCTTTTCGCGCCCGTTGTGGATCTCCGTCAGCGCCGCGTACAGCGTGGTGGTCTTGCCGGAGCCGGTGGGGCCCGTCACCAGCAGCATGCCGTAGGCCTCCTGCGCCAGCACCCGCAGCGTGGCCAGAGACGGCGCGTCGAAGCCGAGCGCCTCCAGCGTCAGCGAGCCGTAGGCTTCGATCATGGCGCGCTTGTCGAGGATACGGATCACGGCGTCCTCGCCGTGGATGCTGGGCATGATGGAGACGCGCAGGTCGATCTCGCGCCCGCCCGCCTCGACCCGGAAGCTGCCGTCCTGCGGCACGCGGCGCTCGGCGATATCGAGTTCGGCCAGCACCTTCAGGCGCGAGATGATCTGCTCGGCCACTTCGATGCCGTTGACGGAGGTGGCGTGATCGAGCACGCCATCGACCCGGTACTTGACGGCCAGGCCGCCGGCCGTGCTTTCGAGGTGGATGTCGGAGGCGCCGGCCTTGAGCGCGTCGTACAGCGTGGAATTGACCAGCCGCACGGCGGGGCTGGCCGCCTCGGACACGGACGCGAACGACAGCACGGCGGCCGTCTTGCCGTCGCGCCGGCCTTCGCTGGCGCCCGGCAGCAGCGAGTCGGTGGCGCGCGCCGATTCCTCCTGCTTGGACAGATAGGCCGAGATGTCGGCCCGCAGCGCCAGCCGCACCGCCAGCGGCGCGTGCGGCGTGGCGCGCGCCTGCGTGCCCAGCCAGGTTTGCAGATCGAGGTCGAAGGGATCGTCGATCACGCCGGCCAGCGCGCCATCGTCCGCGCGCAGCAACGCGCAGCGGCGCGCCAGCGCCTGCGACAGCGGCAGCAGGTCGAACGCCGGGTGCATGGCCAGCATGTCGGCCGTCTCCAGCACCGCCAGCCCGAACGGCTGGGCCAACGCCTGCACCACCAGGCGCGGCTCCATGCCCGACAGCGCCTCCAGTTCTTCGACCAGCGTGCGTTTCGATTGCAGCGCCAGCGCGCGGGCGCGCGTCATCATGGCCGTGTCGATGGCCGGCAGGTGCAGCGCGCTCACGACATGTCCCCCGCCAGATCGAAGATGGGCATGTACAGCAGCACCACGATGGCGCCCACCACCAGGCCGATGGCGGCCATCAGCAGCGGCTCGAAGGTGCGCGTGAAGCGGTCGATCCAGCGGCTGATCTCGCCGTCGTAGAAGGCGGCCGACTGGGTCAGCATGGGGCCCATGTCGCCGGTGCGCTCGCCCACGCGCAGCATGCGCAGCGAGATCGGCGTGGTCAGGCCGTTGCGTTCGAACGCGGTCGACAGCGGCAGGCCGGCCTCGACGTCGGCCCGCGCGCCCTGCAGCCCGGCGCGCACCGACGGCGACACCATGCCCTGCACGGTGTCGATCGCGTGCACGATGGTGATGCCGCCTTCGCTGAGCATGCCCAGCGTCAGGTACAGGCGCGAAAGTTCATAGATGCGCACGCGTTCGCCGATGCCCGGCACACGGCCCAGCAGGCTGGCCAGGCCGCCGCTGCCGGCCAGGCGTCGCAGCAGCAGCGTCACGCCGGCCACCGCGGCGGCGATCCCGCCCAGCAGCACGGCCGTGTGCTGGCCCGCGAACTGGCCCCAGTTGAGCATCTGCTGCGACAACCACGGCAGATTGCGGCCGGCGCCCTGGTACACCTCGGCGAAGCGCGGCACCACGTAGCCGATCAGGAACAGGCTCACGCCGCCGCCCACCAGCAGCAGGATGCACGGATAGATGGCGGCCGACACCAGCTTGCCGCGCACCAGGTCGATGCGCTGCTGGTAGTCGATGAAGCGGGACAGGGCGCGCGGCAGGTCGGACGTGCCTTCGGCCGCCTTGACGATGCCCACGTACAGGGGAGGAAACAGTTCGGGCTGGTCGGCCAGCACGGCGGAGAAACGCTGGCCTTCACGCAGGCCGGCCAGCAGCCGTTCCAGCACGCCGCGCGTGGCGGGGCTGGCTTCCTTTTCCAGAAGCGCTTCCAGCGCCTCGACGATGCCCAGCCCCGCCGTCAGCAGGGCCAGCAATTCCTGGCTGAACAGCACCAGCGAGAGGCCCTTGCCGCGCCGCGTGCGCAGCGTGCCGCGCACGGGCGCGATGGCGCTCACGAACAGGCCGCGCGCCTCCACCTGGCGGCGCGCGTCGGCCTCATCGCGGCCATCGACAAGCAGATGGGCGATGACCATATCGGCCGACAAGGTGCGGACGTCGAACTGCATGGCGGGAACCGGCGCGGACGGACAGGCTTATTGCGAGCTGATGTCGGCGTCCTCGCCCGAGCCGCCCGGCTGGCCGTCGCGGCCCAGCGAGACGATCTCGAATTCGCCCTTGGTGCCGGGCGAACGGTATTGGTAGGGGTGGCCCCACGGATCGGGCGGCACGGCCTTCTTCAGGTAGGGGCCGTTCCACTTGGCGCCGGCCGTGGCGGGCGCCGCCAGCAGCGCGGCCAGGCCTTCATCCGTGGTCGGATAGCGGCCTACGTCGAGCCGGTAGGTGTCGAGCGACTTTTCAAACGCTTCGATCTGGGCCTTGGCGATGGTCACTTCCGACTTGCCCAGCTGGGCGAAATACTTCGGTCCCACGTAAGCGGCCAGCAGGCCGATGATGACGATCACCACCAGCAGTTCCAGCAAGGTGAAGCCGCCGGCCTTGCGCGGCCCGGCGGCTGCCTGATTCTTTGCACCATCCATCAACACGACTCCTCAATTCGACTATCCGCGCCCGCCCAGAGTCCAGAGGCTACCACGCGGCTTATGGTTGCGACAATGTTTTATTGACGCCCTGCAAGTGGGCCCCGGCAGCTTACCCCAGCCGTCGCCAGTTGTTTTACTTTTCCCAACATTGTCGTCTTTTCCTCACAGGCGGTTGACACAGTCAGGCCAAATAACAAATATTGAAAAATTAGCCATTTCGATTATACGGATGACTACATTGACTGGCAACCATCAGGCCGCGCTGGCCAGCGCCGGGCGCGGCCGTTCCAGCAGGCGCAGCGCGCCGCAGCGGGCGATCGCATGGGCCCGGTTCGATACGCCCAGCAGCCGGTACAGGCGCTGCAAATGGTTCTTCACCGTCAGGCCGCTAATGCCCAGCAACTGGCCGATCTCGTCGTTGCTCTTGCCCTCGCGGACCCAGTACAGGATGTCGGCCTCGCGCGCGCTCACGGGCCGCGCCAGCGCGCCGTCCGCGCGCGCGCCGTCCGCCCGTGTACCGCCGGCCGCGCCGGCGCACACGCCCTGCCAGCTCAGGTGCAGGTAGGGCAGCAGCAAGGCCAGGAAATAGGCCTGGCGCGCGGGCGCCGCATGGGGCAGGCCGAACAGGACGAAGCAGCTGGCGCCGCCCGGCAGGCGCTCGGTGCCGTGCACCAGCGCATTGTCGATGCCGCACTGGCGCAACTCGGCCTGGAACGGCAGCAACGACGGCTGCGCCACCACGCCCGCCGCGACGACGCCGGCGGGCAGTCGCAGACCGGCCCTGCAGTGGCGGGCCAGGCGCAGGGCCAGGCCATCGGCGGGATCGGCCAGCCTGGAACGCACGGCCGCGTCCAGCACGCCGCTGTGCAGGCAACTGCTGTGGACCAGCTCATCATCGGCGCCAAAGCGCAGGCAGACCATGATCTGATGCGGCAGCAGCGCCTGCATCTGGCCCTGCGTCCACAGGAAGAACTGGCGCGCCTCGCGCACGGGCAGCGCCGCCTCGATCGCATGCAGCAGCGCTTCCTGCTCCAGCTTGCTCAGGATGACCAGTTGCTCCATGTCAGGCCGCCCTGCCCTGCGCGCCGGCCCGCCGCGCCTGCCAGGCGACGAAGCGGTAGCCGCTGCCGCGCACGGTTTCGATATGGCGCTGGTGGCCGCTCGGCTGCAGGGCGCTGCGCAGCCGGCCCACGTGGGCGTCCACCGTGCGCTCGCCGAGGCAGGCCGCGTTGCCCCACACGTGGTCAAGCAGTTGGGCGCGGCTGTGCACGCGCTCGGGATGGTGCATGAGGAAATTGAGCAGCCTGAATTCGACCCGCCCCAGCGCCAGCGGACGGGCGCCCGCCGTCACCTGCAAGGTGGCCGGGTCGAGCCGCAGGCCGGCCATCTGCACGGGTCCGCCGCCGGCCGGCGGCTGGCGCCGGCGCAGCAGCGCGTGCACGCGGGCCAGCGTTTCGCGCGGGCTGAACGGTTTGGTGATGTAGTCGTCGGCGCCGGCCTCCAGCGCCACGATCTTGTCCTGCTCGGCGGCGCGCGCCGTCAGCATGATGATGGGCAGCTCGCGCGTGCGCCACTGGGCGCGCAGGCGGCGGATCAGGGCGACGCCGGACTGGCCCGGCAAGCTCCAGTCCAGCAGCAGCAGGTCCGGCACGGCCGTCTCCATCAGCAGCAGCGCGCTTTCGCCATCGCGGGCCCGGCTCACGCCGTAACCGGCCATGTCGAGGTTGAACGCCAGCAGTTCCTGGCAGGCGGCATCGGGGTCGACGATCAGGCAGTGGGCGGTCATGGCGGCGGTTCGGCGCATCGGCTGCGATGATGTGTAAATTTTAACTATGCATCAAGCACCATGATGTGACTAATACAATTTCATTCATCCATTCAGAGGCTGGCGCTATAAATCGCGCCGCCGCCAACCGCCGTGCGCCCCGCCCGCCCCCAAAGAAAAAGACACATGGACGCCGGCGGCATCGCATGTGTCTCCATTGCGCCACGCGCGGGCGCGGCGCGGGTCCGGCCGGGTCAGGCGCGGCGGCGCTTGACCATGCCCAGCAACGCCAGGCCGGCGCCCAGCATCAGCCAGGCCGACGGTTCCGGCACCGGGCTGACGCTGGCCACGCCGGCATCGACCACCGCCACGCCGACCTGGCCGGCGCCGCTGGCGGCCGGGTTCCAGCTCAGCGACAGCAGGCTGCCGTTGGCGTCTGGATGGCCGAGCTGGGTGGCGCCGTCGGCGCCGTACAGCGACACCGAGAACAGCGACGGGATGGCGGCCGGCGACGGATCGGGCAAGCCGCTGAAGCTGACGTCGAAGCTGACCGTGCCGCCCAGGTGGACGGCGTGGAACAGGTCGTTCCAGTCGGTGCTGTTGCCGAACACGAAGGCGCCGCCCTGGGCCTGCACGTCGCCATTCAGTTGCGCGGCCACGCCGCCGTCAAAGCCGCTCAGGTGGTCGACCAGCGCGCTGGCGGCCACGGCCGGCACGCTGGCCGGATTGAACTGCAGGTCCAGCCAGCCGCTGCTGCCCAGGCCGGTCGTATCGAGCACCACGTGCATGGACTGGGCCGAAGCCAGGCCGGCGGCGGCCGTCAGGGCCAGGGCCAGGGCGCCGCGCCGCAGCGCGGGGAGGATGTTGGATGATTGCATGGGGATTCCTTAAAAAGTACCGCTGTAGACGTGGACCGTGTAGCCGATATTGGCGCTGCCCGTCTTGCTGAAGCTGAGCGGGAACGACACGCTGGCGCCCGCCGCCAGCGACGCGGCGTCGACCGTGATGTATGGTGCGCCGTTGTGGCTGCCGGTGGCGTTGACCAGGGTGACGCCGGCCGGCAGGCCGTCGAACTCGACCTGGAACGGCCCCGTCAATGCCGCCGCCCCCGTGTTGGTGACGGTGAAGGTGCTGCCGTATTTGCCGGTGGCGCGGTTGTACACCAGGCCGCTGCCGACGGCGCGCACGCTGGCGCCCACGTCCACGAACGATGGCTGCAGGTTCAGGCTGATCACCACCGGGTCGTGGTCGGAGGCGCGGTATGGCTGGGCCGTGTACAGGTCCTGCTGCTTGCCGTTCAGGTTGTAGTCGATCACGGTGGGCTCGTCGGCGTTGATGTGCCATTCCGTGGCGCCGGCCACCTGGCCGTTCATTTTCGCGCTGGCCAGCGCGTGGTCGAGGTAGCCGCTCTGGCTGTCGAAGATGAACGAATACGGCATGCCGTTCGGGCGCACATACCGTTCCAGCTGGTTGACATAGCCGGTGGCCGTGATGGCGTTGATCGGGTCTTCGAAGCCGTGCGAATTGAAGTCGCCGATCAGCAGCACGTCGGGGTCGCCGGCGGCGGCCATCACCTGCGGCACGAACGTGCCCACCAGCCGGTTGGCCTGCTGGATGCGGGTGGCGTTCCAGCAGCCCTGGCTGTCGCCACGGTCGGTGTCGGGGCCGGTGCCGGTCGGGCAGCTCCCCTTGGACTTGAGGTGGTTGACCACCAGCGAGAACTTCTCGCCGTTGGCGGCGCGGAAGGTCTGCGCCATCGGCGGACGGTTGTTGATGCTGTCGCTGTCGGACAGCGCGCCGCCCACCAGCGCCAGGCTGGACGGCTTGTAGATCATGGCCACGCGGATCGCGTCCGTGCCGGTGTCGGCCGGCTTGGGCACCACCGCGTAGGTGGGCGCGCCGATGGCCGTGTTGAGCGCGTCGACCAGGTAGGTGACCGTGTACTCGCCGTTGTTCTGGATCTCCATCAGGCCGTAGACATCGGCGTCGATGGCTTTCAGCTCGCCGACGATCTTGTCGCGCTGGCGCACGAACTCCGTCATGTTGTCGGCGCCGCGGCAGTTCGACTTCGACACGCTGGCGCCCAGCGAACAACCCTGGTTGCTCGCCCCTTCCACGTTGCTGCCGTTGGTGAAGGTGGTGAAGAAGTTGAGCACGTTGGCGCTGGCCACGCGCACGTTGCCGGCCACGACGGCCGGCGCCGTGGTGCGCGGATTGTCGCGCGAGAACTGCGGCGCCACGGTCGGCTGCAGCTTGTAGGCGGCCCCGCCGCCGCCCTTGGGCGCGAAGTCGATCACGCCGGTCAGGTCGGCCACCGTGTCGCCGGCGCGGATGGTGCCGTCCTGGCCGATGTAGGGGATGGTGGGCGGCGTGACGGTCAGGCCGTCGTCGAGCACGATCAGGTTCTGCGCGTTGGCGGCGGCCATGGCCAGCGCCTCGGGGGTGCGCGGCGGGTAGTGGTTGGTGGGCACTTCCAGCCGGCCCGACGACAGGCTCAGTTCGCCGCGCGTGCCGAGGAATGCCGATTGCGACACCGTCAGCGGATGGGCGAAGCGCACCAGCATGCCTTCCAGCTGGCCCAGGTTGGCGTTGGGCAGGTCGATATTGGTCGGCGTGATGCTGTGGCCGCTGCTCTGGGTGACGACGGCCGTCACATCCTTGAGTTCGGTGACCGAATGGCTGGCGCCGGTCGGCGTGTATTCATAGACGCTGCCTGTCACGCGCACCTTGTCGCCGGGCTGGGCGCTGTTGGTGGCGCTGCCGGTGTAGACGAAGATGCCGTCCGAGGTGGTGGGGTCGCCGTCGCCGGCCTCGTCCTGGATGAAGAAGCCGGTGCCCACTTTCAGCGTCAGCACGCCCTCGGTGGTCTGCACCGTGCCCGCGTACGGGCTGGTGTCGCCGGCGCCCTGGATTTGCGGGATGCTGTGGGTGACGCCGGCCAGCGGCGTCACGTCGACGTTGACGGTGCAGCCGGCGTTCTGGCCCTGGTCGTTGCCGAAGCTGATGGCGACCGGGTAGCTGCCCACAGGCACGGCGCCGCCCACGTTCAGGCTGACGCTGGCGTTGCCGCCGGCCGCGTCGGCGGCCGTGAAACCGGCCAGGCTGATGCCGGGCACGGCGGCCGAGGTGATGACGGCGCTGTTGACGATGCCGTCCGCGTCCGTGGCCGACAGCATGGCGCCGCCGCCGCTGCCGGCGGCCAGGGCCAGCGTGGCCGGGCAGGTGGCCACGATCGGCAGCACCACGGGCGCGCCGCACACGCGCAGGTCGGAGGCGCTGTTGCGCGGCGCCGGCGCGGCCGTGCCGAAGTCGGCCAGGTTGTTGTCGGTGTCGGCGCAGCCGTAGTCGCCGCGCTGGGCGGCCGTGGTGTTGGACAGGCCGGGGCCGGGCGCGCCCTCGTAGCCGTTGGCCGTGTTGCCGTAGCCGAGCAGGTCGCGCAGCGCGCCGCCGCTCGGATTGCTGACGTTGAACGCGGCCGTGCTGCTGGCCAGCGCCACCTTGCCGGCCGTGCCGCTCATGGCGATGGTGCCGACCGCCTGCGGCGTGGGCAGGGCCGTGCTGCCGCCCGCGCCCATCGCCTCCTGCACCAGCAGGTACTGGCCCGGCTGCAGGGTCACATTGGGCAGCGGCGTCACCTGCCAGGCCGCGCCGGCCGCGCTGGCGGCGCTGGCGTACTGCACGCTCCAGCCGTTCAGGCTGACGGGGCTGGCGCTGCGGTTGAACAGCTCGATGAAATCGTTCTTGTAGGTGGCGCCGGAATTGCCGCCGCCGCCGTAGACCTGGCTGATGACGACGTCGGAGGCGAGCGCCGGCAAGCCCAGGCCGGCCAGCAGCGCCGCCAGCACGGTGCGGCGGCCCAGCGTGGCGGCGACCCGCGCGGCATGGGGGGGAGCGTAAAGAGTCATGTGGTTTCCTGTCCTGTAAGTATGCAATCTTGCCATTTGCATATTATTCACAGGGCATGACGACTTGATGACAGGGCCTTAGTCCGAACGGACTAAGGGCGCACGCGGCCGGCGCCGGCGCTTCGCTAATGCTGGCGGTACGGCGCGGCCAGCGGCTCGCCGATGAACACGCCCTGGGCCGGCCAGGCCACGCTGCGCCAGTAGGCTTCGATGGCCGTGGCGCCGCCGAGGTAGTGCTTGAGCAGCACCGTGGGCTGCGGGAATTTCTGCCAGTAGTTGCATGGCTCGGACACGGTGCCGTAGCTGGCCGTGGCGCCCGCCTCCAGCCAGCGCAGGCTGCTCATCTGGGCGGTGCCCAGCAGATCGCCACCGGCCGAAGTCAGGTGGTCGGCCAGCGCGCCGGGCAAAAAATGCAGCGTGTCGAGCTGTTCGACCCTCACCCTGCCCGTCTGGTAGATCATGATGTCCTTGACGTCGGCGATGCTGTCGGCGCGCAGGGTGCGGATGGTCAGCTGCTGCTGCGGCAGCACCATGGAACGGGGGAAAAACATGGAGCGGCTGTTGCGCGCCGCGTCGCTCGTGACCAGGTAATAGGCCGTGGCCGGCTGCACGCGAAAACCGCTGGCCTTGCCGCGCAGGATCAGGGCCTTGGCCTGCTCGACCGACTCGGTCGGCAGCAGCATGGACAGGCGGATGCCGAAATCGTTGCGGGGCCGGCTCGACGCGGCGTTGAAATACGGGCTAGGCTTGCTCGGCTCGCACGGCTTGTCGCACAGGCCGGGATCGAAGCCCAGCGTGTAGGCGGACGTGATCGAATTGCACTCGACCGCATAGGGCGCCGTCCACACCATCAGCACGGCCTGGATGCCGGGCGGCAGCTGCAGCTCGATCACATTGTTCAGGTGGCGGAACTGGTCGGCCGTGAGCTTGTGGGGCTTGCCGGGAATGTTGACGTGGACCACGTTGCGGGCCGGGATGTCGCGCGCCTGGCGGTAGAATTCGCCGATGGTCACGCTGTTCGGCTCGTCGTCGTTGACGATGATCGCCAGCTGCGACGGTTGCAGCCCGGCGGCCGGCGGCGCGCCGGCCATGGCGGACTGACAGCACAGGCTGGCGCAAAGTATCAGGAAGGCGCGCAAGGACAAAACCCCGGAGTGGATGGACGACGGCACATGCCGCCGTCCCGATTATAGCGTCTGCGGGGCCGGCGTCCAGCCACCTCAGGCGCGCTGGTAGACGTCCTCGAAACGGACGATGTCGTCCTCGCCCAGGTAGCTGCCCGACTGCACCTCGATCAGGTGCAGCGGCACCTTGCCCGGATTCTCGAGCCGGTGGTTCATGCCGATCGGGATGTAGGTCGATTCGTTCTCCGTCAGCAGGCTGACCTTGTCGCCGCAGGTGACGCGGGCCGTGCCGCTGACCACCACCCAGTGCTCGGCGCGGTGGTGGTGCATCTGCAGCGACAGCTTGCCGCCCGGATTGACGGTGATGCGCTTGACCTGGAAGCGCTCGCCCATGTCGATGCCCTCGTAGCAGCCCCACGGCCGGTAGACCTTGGTGTGGTGCAGGTGCTCGGTGCGGCCCTCGGCCTTCAGGTGGTCGACGATCTGCTTGACGCGCTGCACCTGGTCCTTGTGGGCCACCAGCACGGCGTCGGCCGTCTCCACCACCACCAGGTCCTTGACGCCGACCACGGCCACGATGCGGCTCTCGGCCCGCACCAGCGAACCGGACACGTCGTCGAGGTAGACGTCGCCGCGCACCACGTTGCCGTTCTCGTCGCTCTGCTGCACTTCCCACAGGGCCGACCAGGAGCCGACGTCGCTCCAGCCGATCGAGGCCGGCACCACGACGGCGTGGCGCGTGTGCTCCATCACGGCGTAGTCGATCGAGTCCGACGGGCAGGCCGTGAAGGCGGCCTCGTCGAGGCGGCAGAAATCGAGGTCGCGGTAGCCCTGGGCCACGGCCGCCGCGCTGGCGTCGGCGATGGCCGGCGCGAACTGGCGCAGCTCGTCCAGATAGGCGGCGGCGCGGAACAGGAACATGCCGCTGTTCCAGTAGTAATTGCCGGCCGCCACGAAGCCCTGGGCCGTTTCCCGGTTCGGTTTTTCGACGAAGCGGTCGACCTTGTAGCAATGCGGCGCGCCCGCGCCGGCGCCGCTCTGGATGTAGCCGTAGCCGGTCTCGGGCGCCGTGGGCACGATGCCGAAGGTGGCCAGCGCGCCCTCGGCCACCGGCACGCAGGCCTGTTCGATGGCGGCGTGGAAGGCGTCGACGTCGGCGATCACGTGGTCGGCCGGCAACACCAGCATCACGGCCTCGGGGTCGATCGCCTGCAGGTAGTGGGCGGCGGCGGCCACGGCCGGCGCCGTGTTGCGGCCCACGGGTTCGAGCAGGATGCCCAGCGGCGCCACGCCGATCTCGCGCATCTGCTCGGCCACCAGGAAGCGGTGCTCGTTGCCGCACACGACCAGCGGCTGCATCAGCTGCGGCCGGCCGGCCAGGCGCAGCGCCGTCTCCTGCAGCATGGTGTGCTCAGTCACCAGCGGCAGCAATTGCTTGGGCAACACGGCGCGCGACAGCGGCCATAAACGGGTGCCCGAACCGCCGGACAGGATGACTGGATAAATCTTCATGCTCTATTTCTCTTTTCCGCTAACTCGTTACTCGGGTCGGGCCGCCGTCCGCGGCGCCGGTCGCGCGCGTTGGCCCAGGCCTCGGAATCATACTCGGAGGCGTGTTTCATCTCGCCGGCGCGGTTCACACTATAGTCCTTGAACACGATCATTTCGTTCAAAGAAACATTTTCTAACACACGAGTATATTCGAACAGCACGCTGCGCACCACGTTGGCGCCGCGGCACACGTGGCTGCCGTGGCCTATCCACGTCGGGCCGATGATGGTCACGCCGGCCTCGATGCGGGTGCCCGAGCCGATGTAGACCGGCCCCTCGATGCGCGTGTCCTGCCAGTCGATGCTGGTGTTCTGGCCCACCCACAGGCCGTCGTTGATCTGTATCCCCGGCATGTGCAGGTTGGCCACCTCGCCCATCAGCACGCTCTGGCACACTTCCCAGTAGTCGCGCACGCTGCCGATGTCGATCCAGTTGAAGCGGCGCGTCTGGGCGAAGAACGGCAAACCGCGTTCGGCCAGCAGCGGGAACAGTTCGGAACCGATGTCGAACGGCCGGTCCGACGGGATCAGGTCGATCACCTCGGGCTCGAAGATGTAGATGCCGGTGCTGACCCGGTTCGACAGCGCCTCGTGCTGGCGCGGCTTCTCCTGGAACTGCGTGATGCGGCCGGCCTCGTCGGTGACGACCACGCCGTAGCTCTCGACCTTGTCCCACGGCACCTCGGTGGTGATGACGGACGCCAGCGCGCCCTTGCGGCGGTGCTCGAACAGGGCCGACTTCAGGTCCAGGTCGATCAGGGCGTCGCCGCACAGCACGATGGTGGTGTCGTCGAAGAAGCCGCCGAACTCCTGGATCTTCTTCATGCCGCCGGCCGAGCCGAGCGGCTCGGGCACCACCTCGCCCTCGTCGTTGGTGTAGCCTTCGAACGAGTAGCCGATCTGCACGTCGAACTGGTGGCCCTCGCCGAAATACTCCTCGATCTTCTCGTGCAGGTAGCTGACGTTGACCATGATCTCGGTCACGCCGTAGCGATGCAGGTGCTCGATCAGGTAGGCCATCACGGGCTTGCCCAGGATGGGGATCATGGGCTTGGGCAAATCGTAGGTCAAAGGACGCACCCGCGTGCCTTTGCCGGCCGCCAATATCATCGCTTTCATGTCGCCTCTCTGTTATTTGGGGCCGGACTGCCAGCGCCACGCGTCGGCGCACATCTGGGCGATGCCGCGCTCGGCCTTCCAGCCCAGCTCGCGCTCGGCCAGGCCCGCGTCCGCGTAACAGGCCGCGATGTCGCCGGGGCGGCGCGCCACGATGCGGTACGGCACGGGCCGGCCGCTGGCCTGCTCGAACGCGCGCACCATCTCCAGCACGCTGTTGCCGCGCCCCGTGCCCAGGTTGTAGGTGACGATGCCGGGGCCGGCGGCCAGCTTGTCCAGCGTCTTCAAATGGCCGAGCGCCAGGTCGACCACGTGGATGTAGTCGCGCATGCCGGTGCCGTCCGGGGTCGGGTAGTCGCCGCCGTACACGGACAGGAACTCGCGCCGGCCGTCGGCCACCTGGGCGATGTAGGGCAGCAGGTTGTTGGGGATGCCGTTCGGCTCCTCGCCGATCAGGCCGCTTTCATGGGCGCCCACCGGGTTGAAGTAGCGCAGCAGCGCGATGTGCCAGCCGGCGTCGGCGCGGTACAGGTCGCGCAGCATGTCCTCGATGATCAGCTTGCTGCGGCCGTAGGGGTTGGTGGCCGACAGCGGGAAGTGCTCGTAGATCGGCACCGAGGCCGGATCGCCGTACACGGTGGCCGAGGAACTGAACACCAGTTGCTTGACGCCGAACTTGGCCATCGTCTCGAACAGCACGATGCTGCCCGACAGGTTGTTGTCGTAGTAGCGCAGCGGCTGCTCGACCGATTCGCCGACCGCCTTCAGGCCGGCGAAGTGGATCACGGCGGCGATCGCGTGGGCCGCGAACACGGCCTCCACCCCGCCCCGGTCGCGCACGTCCACCTCGAGGAAGGTGAACGGTTTGCCGGCGATCGCGCACACGCGGTCGAACACGGAGGCCCTGGCGTTCGACAGGTTGTCGATCACCACCACCTCATGGCCGGCCGCCAGCAATTCGACGACGGTATGGGAACCGATGTAGCCCATGCCGCCGGTAACGAGTATCTTCATTTTTTACAATTCCCTCATCCTTGGCGTGGCGTTGCCCAATCCGTTACAGGCGCCACACCTTGAGGCCCACCGCTGACAGCGCCTCCTGGGAGAACGCGGCCTTGACGTCGATGAAGCAGCCACCCTTGATCAGCTTTTTCTGGAAATCCTCCGCCGGCAATCCCAGCAGCGCCTGATGCGACACGGCCGCCACGATGGCGTCGGCGCGCGGCAGCTCGTCCCACGCGAACAGGCGCACGCCATACTCATGCATGGCCTCGTCGGCGTCGGCGTATGGATCATGCACGAACACTTCCACCCCGTACGTCTTGAGCTCGTTGATCACGTCGCCCACCTTCGAGTTGCGCAGATCGGCACAGTCCTCTTTGAAGGTCAGGCCCAGCACGTTGACACGGGCGCCCTTGATGTAGCTGCCGGCGGCAATCATGTTCTTGACGGTCTGCTCGGCGATGTATTTGCCCATGCCATCGTTGATGCGGCGGCCGGCCAGGATCACCTGCGGATGATAGCCCAGCGTTTCCGCCTTGTGCGTCAGGTAATACGGATCGACGCCGATGCAATGGCCACCGACCAGGCCGGGGCTGAACTTGAGGAAGTTCCATTTGGTGCCGGCCGCCTTCAGCACCTCGGAGGTGTCGATGCCGATCTTGTCGAAAATGATGGCCAGCTCGTTCATCAGCGCGATGTTCAGGTCGCGCTGGGTGTTCTCGATGACCTTGCACGCCTCGGCCGCCTTGATGCTGGAGCAGCGGTGCACGCCCGGCTCGACGATCTGCTCATACAGGGCCGCCACCCGTTCCAGCGTGTGCGGGGTGTCGCCCGACACCACCTTCACCACATTGGTCAGCATGTGCTGGCGGTCGCCCGGGTTGATGCGCTCGGGCGAGTAGCCGACGAAGAAGTCCTGCTTCCACTTCAGGCCCGAGGCCCGCTCCAGCACCGGGATGCACACCTCCTCGGTCGCGCCGGGGTACACGGTCGATTCGTAGACCACGATGGCGCCCTTCTTCATGTGCTGGCCGACGCTGTTGCTGGCGCCGATCAGCGGACCGAAATCGGGATTGTGGGCGAAGTCGACGGGGGTCGGCACGGCCACGATCAAAATGTCGGCCTCCGCCAGGATGGCGGGGTCGGCCGAATACTCGGCATGGGTGGCGGCGGCCATCTGCGCGTCGCTCAGCTCGCGCGAGGGATCGACGCCGCCGCGGCAGCTGTCGACCTTGGAGGTGACGATGTCGAAGCCTATCGTGCGGCTGCGTTTGCCAAACTCCACCACGAGCGGCAAGCCCACGTAGCCCAAACCAATTACGGCGATCACTGTCATACAAACCTCTTCTTTAATCTGTGGAATGGAAAATCGGGCTCAGCGACGGCTGGCCTCTTTCAGCAGCAGGCGGATGAACGCCATGTCTTCAATGAAGTAGCGGCGGAACATGCGGCGCGGCTCCTGCAGGAAACGGTAGAACCATTCCAGGCCGGACTGCTGCATCCAGCGCGGCGCCCGCTTGACCTTGCCCACCGCGACATCGAAGGTGCCGCCCACGCCCATGGCGAACGGCACCTTCATCAGCGCCTGGTACTGGCCCAGGAACTGCTCCTTCTTCGGCGAGCTGATGGCCACGAACAACAGGTCGGCGCGGGCCGCCTGGATCTGCGCCACCACCCCGGCCTCCTCCTCGGGCTTCCAGTAGCCGTTGCGGTAGCCGGCCACCACCAATCCCGGATACTTGAGCTCGTAACCCTGCTTGACGCCGGACACCACCTCCTCGCGCGCGCCCAGCAGGAACACCCGCCAGCCCTTCTGCGCCGCGCGCGCCATCAGCGCCTCGAACAGGTCGACCCCGGCCACGCGCTCCTTGAGCGGTTTGCCCAGCAGGCGCGAAGCCCAGACCACGGGCATGCCGTCGACGTTGACCAGCGCGCATTCATTGATGATGCGGCGCAGTTCAGGGTCGCGCTCGGCCTTGACCAGCTTGTCGACGTTGACCACCACGTGCTGATGCGGCAGGCCGGACTGGATGAAGCCTTCGATCTTCTGGAGCGTGTCCTCCATCGACAGGTTGTCGATCTGGCAGCCCATCATAGTGATGCGTTCGCTCATGCCAGCTCCTTCGCCAGCACGTCCACGATCCGTTCCGCCGCACGCCCGTCCCACAGGTGGGGCCGGCGGCCCTGCTTGCCCTCGCCGCGCAAGATCTTATGCGCCTCGGCCACGATGCGTTCCGGATCGGTGCCAGCCAGCACGTTGGAACCCTCCTCGACCGTGACGGGGCGCTCCGTGTTCTCCCGCAGGGTCAGGCAGGGTACGCCGAGCGCCGTGGTTTCCTCCTGCAGGCCGCCGCTGTCGGTCAACACCAGCGCGGCATCCTTCCACAGGTTGAGGAATGCCATGTAGCCCTGCGGTCCGACCAGCTTGATGTTGGGACCCAGGTCGATGGAGAATTTTTCCAGGTTGGCGCGGGTGCGCGGATGGACGGGAAAAATCAGCGGCAGCTCGGCGGCGATGCTGCGCAGCGCGTCGGCCAGGCGCGTCATCATGGGCGCGCTGTCGACGTTGCTGGGGCGGTGCAGGGTGACCACGCCATAGCGGCGGCCGGCGCCGCTGTGGCGCGCCTTGTAGTCGCTGGTGTCGAACTGCGCGCCCGGGTCGTCGCCGAGCTTGTTGGCCTGGTACAGCACGTTGTCGACCATCACGTGGCCGACATAATGGATCGCCGACTCGGCCTTGCCCTCATGGCGCAGATGCGCCACGGCGCTCGGCTCGGTGACGAAGAACCAGTCGGAAATGCTGTCGGTCACCAGGCGGTTGATTTCCTCGGGCATGGTCATGTCGCCGCTGCGCAGGCCGGCTTCGACGTGGGCGACCGGGATGTTGAGCTTTTTGGCCACGATCGAGCAGGCCAACGTCGAGTTGACGTCGCCCACCACCAGCACGGCGTCCGGCCGCTGCTGCTGGCACAGCTCCTCGAAGGCCAGCATGATCCTGGCCGTTTGCTGGGCATGGCTGCCGCCGCCCGCGCCCATGAAGATGTCGGGTGCGGGGATGCCCAGCTCCTCGAAAAAGACCTCGTTCATGTCGCGGTCATAGTGCTGACCGGTGTGGATGATCTTGAATGCGATGCCCCGGTGGGCTTGCAGCGCACGCACGATGGGCGCGATCTTCATGAAATTGGGACGCGCTCCTGCGACCAGATACAGAGTAGGCATGACGAACACCTTCAGAATTGAAATTTACAAAAATACATCTATTTTAAACTGGGCGCGCAAGACGGCGCCCGCCTCGCGCGTGGCCACGCGCAGGGTCGGCGCCGGCTGGCGGTGCTCATAGCGCGCCGAATACCAGCCCAGCGGCGGCCGCTCCCGGCCGCGGACCAGGTCCAGCGTCAACGCCGGACCGGAAAACTCGGCCCGCAGCGCGAAACGCTCGCCACGCACCTGCAACACACTGCCCTCCAGGCTCAGGTGCAAGTCCGGCGCGAAATGCCAGAACTGCTCGAGCAGGTGGGACTGGCGCCCGCCCGCCTCGTCGTCCACCGCCAGGGTCAGCGTATCCGCATCGAAGCGCACGCGGCGGCGGTGCCGCAACGGCTCGGCCAGGCGCTGGTAGCCGTCGTGCGCACCGACGAAGTCGAACTGCGCGGGACCGCTCGGCATGCGCTCGACGACGCAGCGGGCCTTGCGCGTCCACATGAAGCGTCCGCCGCTGACCGACTGGTCGAGCCCATCGACGCGCAGCGTGTTGTGCGCCGATGTGCCGCGGAAATAATCGCGCCATTGCTGCTCCTGCCAATACGAGTACGTGCCCGGATCGACCAGGCAGGGCTGGCCACAGACCGACAGCGTCAGGGCCAGCGCGTCGGCATGGCCATGGGCGGCGATGCCGAGATAGCCGAGCGGACCGCAATCGACCATGCCCTTGATCTCGTCCGCCGCGCCGAAGCGCGTGCCGAACAGCAGGTAGCCGCCGTCGGCGAATTGCCAGTCGCTGGCGGCCGGCAGCGGCGGCGCCAGTCGCGCCAGTCCGCCCAACAGCCAGCGCGCCTCCGCGGAGCGCGGCGCGCCGGGTTCGAACATGGCCCGGCCCAGCGCCAGCAACATCGCGCCGCGGTCGGCCACCGGCCCCGGTTCCAGCCGGAACACGGTGCCATCGTCGGCGTCGCCGACCATCGGCATGTGGCCACCCGCGTCGCGCACGGCCGCCACAAAATGCAGGCCGCGCTGCAACGTCTGCCAATAGGCGGGCGACCAGGCCTCGCCGGCGCGCGCCCCGGCGAGGCCGGCCATGAGCAGGAACTCCGCCGTGAAAATCTGGTACGAGAACGCTTGCTCGCGGTTGACGCCGTCGGCCGCGTGCTGCAGGCGGGCCTGCTGTTCCAGCTCGGCCTTGGCGCGCCGGCGCCAGCCGGCGCTGTGCGGCCAGCACGGCCAGGTGCGCGCCGCCACGTACAGGCCGGCCAGTTCGCCCACCAGGTGGTTGTTGGCCGACGAGTGGCGCGACAGATGGCGGCGGACGTACAGGCAGTGGGCGAAAATGCTGTCCAGCCAGGCGCGGCGCAGCGCGGCGCCGGCGGCGCCGGCGAACAGCGCGCTGTCGCGGCCGCCGATCAGCTGCCAGATCAGACTCCAGTTGATCAGACGGATGCCCAGTTCGAGCGAGCTGGTCCAATTGGGGCCGCGCAACGGCGGACACTGGCGCAGCCAGCCATCGAGCTGGCCCAACAAACCTTCGCCATACCGCGCATCGCCGCTCAGGTGATAGGCCTGGGCCAGACGCACCAGGTGCAGGTGGCGGTTCAGCTCCCACACATGCTTGATGTCGCCCACGCGCGCGCGGTCGGTCACGCCGATGGCCGGCCCGAAGCCGGCCGGGCCGCGGATGCCGGTCAACGGATCGCGGTTCCATTCCGGCTGCGCGCCCACGGCGAAACTGCCGGTCGCGAACAGCGGCACGGTGCCGGCCAGGATGGCGTCGGCCTCGTCCAGATACGTCCGGGCAGCGAGGCCGTCCAGGTCGAACGGCGGCGGCGGCGGGCAGGACGCCAGTTGCGCCGGCGGCGCCGCCTGCGGCAGCATGCCGTGGCGGATCAGCCGCGTCAGCCCGGCCTGGCCGGCACGGTGCAACACCTCCAGCGGCGACATGCAGCGCAGCCGGTTCCAGAACCAGCCCGCCCTGTGCCGCACGGACGACCCCATCGACGGCGCGCTCATGGCCGCACGGTCGACTGGCCCGCGCCGCGGTCCAGTTGACGATAAATGGCCGCGATGCGCGCCAACACCACGTCCGAGCTGTAGCGCTCGCTCACGGTCTGCCGTGCGCGCACGCCCAGCCGTTGGCGCAGGGCCGCATCGGCCAGCAGGCGCTGCAGCGCGGCGGCCAGCGCGGACGGATCGGCAACCGGCACCAGCAGTCCATTGTCCTGGTCCTGCACGGCTTGCGGAATGCCGCCCACGGGCGTGACGACGATCGCCTTTTGCGCCGCCATGGCCTCCAGCATCGACATCGGCAAACCCTCGTCGTGGGATGGCAGCGTGAAAATCGCCGCGCGTGCCAACTCCTCGTCTTTTTGCGCGGCATCGATCCAGCCCAGCAAGTGCACGCGATCAGCGATGCCCAGTTCGGCCGCTCGCCGCCGCACCTGCTCCAGCTCGCCGTCGCCGGCAATGCGCAGTTGCAGCTCCGGCCAGGCCGCGCTCAATTGCGCGACGGCCTCCAGCAGGTCATAGGTCCCCTTGCGGCGGTTGGAACGGCCGAGGAACAATACGCGGCCGGCCTGTTCACGCGTCGGCGTCGGCAAGACCGGCAACCGGACCGAGTTCGGCACCACGTGCACCGTCGCCCGCGGCGCGTAGCGGCGCAGGAAATCGGCCCAGGCGTCGGACAACCCGATCACGACGGAGCTGCGCTCAAGGGTATGGCGTATCCACCAGCGCATGGGCGGCCCGGCCTCGTTCTCGGCGAACTGCTGAAAGCCACCGCCATGCAGGTGGAAGATGGTCGGGCAGCCACAGGCGCGCGCCAGCGCAAGCAGCAGCGACTTCCGGTAGAAGCTCGCATGCGATGCCGAGTGGACGTGGACGATGGGGCGGCCGCCCAGGCAGGCCACCAACAATTGCCAGCTGGCCGAACACATGGCGCGCACCTTGCCGCCCACGCCATGTTCGATATGGCTGGCCAGGTAGCGAATCTGATGACGCTCGAACAAACCCTGCTGCCGTAGGCCGCTCACCACCGCCGCCACCCCACCCTTGCCATCTGGCGCGGTGCCGACCATCAGCACCTTGGCCGCCGTGCGCCTCATTGCCGCGCTCCGTGGCGGACACACGGCCATGCCTGTCCCGGCGACGCCGCGATTACTCTTCCCAGTCCCATCTTCCAACCTCTCCTGAATCGAACTACCCACCGGCCGGAGACAACGGGCGTGACCAATCTGCACGAACAGCTGCGGGCTTGTCGCCGCAACAATAACATTCGGACAACATCATTCCATCCCTTGTGTGGATTGTCAATCGAAACACACCCCATCGGGCGCGATTCATGCGGCCCGCCTAAGAAAAAACCTCCCTGCCGGGCGCTGCGGCCACGGGAGGGAGGTTGTCTGGCCGGCGCCCCAGCGGGCGCCGCGGCGGATCGATACCCGCTTATTTTGGCAAGGAGATGGTCTCGGTGCCCACCTGCAGGGTACGTCCGGTACTGGTGGTGGTCAGCTTGACCGTCGGCTTTTTGCAGCCGACATCGAGCAGCATCAGGAACTCGGTCGACAACACCGCGCTGTTGTTCGCGTAGACCCCATAGTCTTCCACCCCGGTCTTGGGCGGCGGGAAACTGCGCTTTTCGAAGTGGATGCCGGCCGTGTTGATCGGCCGTATGCACAGCGACCTGTTCAGGTAGGTCACCGAGGCGTTGCCCGCCGCGTCGACGGCGATCGGCGCCAGGGTATGGAAGTTCCATTCGAACACGTGCGCGGCCGGCGCGGCCAGCGTATCCATGACGACGGCCGCGTCGATGTTGCGCAGGTACCAGATCTTGCGCACCGCCTTGCTCAGCACACCGGAATACGTCACCGTGGCGTCGCCCTCGGCATAATCGCGCGTCGCGCTGGTGGAGAACGAGGTCACCTTGCCGGTGTAGGCGAGCGTGCGGGTGTAGCCGGCCGTCGTGTAGCCGTCCACCGCCTGCCCCTGGCCGCCGTCGTAGGTGATGGCGTTGTGGGCTTTGGTCTGGCGATACCAGGTGCTCCACAACAGCGAGCCGTAATAGTCCTCGAAGCCCGACTGCGGCAACAGGGGCACGCCGGCGCTGTGCAGCACAATGCTGTTCTGCTCGCCGTGGCTGTGGTTATACGAACCGTATGGGCTGGCCTTGAAGTACAACGAGGTACGCAGGTTGCTGCCCATGTCGCTGTGCATGGCGACCCAACCGATACTCGGATAGAGCCCGGCATTGGCGGGAGGGGCCACCGAGGTGGCTGTGTTGACCGGCAACGGCCATGGGGCCTGCAGCAAGGTCAGCGTATCCATCTCGCCGGGGATGTGGCTGTAATACCATGCGGCCGCCGGCGTCGAATAATGGGCCGCGTAGCCTTTGAGCACGTAGAAGGTCGGAGGTACTTCGTTCTCATCGCCAAACACGTGACGGGTCGCCCCCGGCGGCACGAAGTGCATGAAGTAGCGCAGGAAGCCGGCCGACCAAGGCTTGTTGAACATATTAAAGCCGGTTGCTTGCATCATGGGCTGCCAGATTTGCTGGGCCAGCTCGGCCGTGTACTGCGCGTAGGCCGAACCGTTGGCGAAGCCGCCCTCCGGACCGCTCCAGGCGCTGAACGACGCCACGTAGGCGCGGAACGAGAAATCGAACCACGTGTCGGCGGCGGGAATGTCGCCCAGCGCCAGGGTGGAAATCAACGCCAGGAAGCCGAGGTTGGTGCCGCCATGGGAATCGAATGGATACTGGTCCATGCGGCCGTTACTGCCGGCCAAGTCGTTGTAGATGTCGGTGGTGCGCAGCGCCACCGAGTTGAGCCAGGCCGCGCGGCGGGTGCCCGACACGTTGGCGCCCAGGCCGTCGATTGCCCGCAGCAGGGCCAGCGTGATCACGCGGCACCCTTGGTCCTGATTGGCATAACTGGTCGGGCCGGTCGTGCTGAGGGCGGCCATCGCATCGCCGCGCAGCAGCGCTTCATTGAGGAACTTGACCTCGCCCGACAAACGGTACATCAGCGTGGCGGCTTCCAGCTGGCGGCCGTTGGCGTAGATGGCCGCGCGCACGGCGTTGATCTGGGCCACCTGGGCCGACGTCAGCGGCGAGCCGGTGGTGCTGAGCGGCCACAGCGCGTCGCTGACCGGCTTCACCGAGGTGACGGCCCACGATACCTCGGAGTACAGCTTGTTGTAGGCGTTGAGGCGTTCGGCCTTGATCGCCGAGCCCCAGCTGCTAAACAGCGGCAAGCCGCGCTGCAGGCCGCGCGGGCGCGGCGTGGCGATGATGGCCGCGCGCAGCGTCGCGTTGTCGGCCACCTGGAACACCTGGGCCGAGCTGTCGACCGTGAAGGTGCGCGGCAGCGACCAGTTGGTGGTGCCGGTCGGCGCCACTTGCCAGGTGTAGGTGCCGAGCGGCAGCGCCGTGGTGGGCAAATACCAGTTGCGCGTCGTGGTGAAGGTCTGCACCACCGTGGTGCCGGATTTGATGACGAGGGTGTACGAGGCCGCCCCGGTCGGGTAGCGCGCCCACTTGAAGGTGGGGGGATTCTGCGCCTGCAGCTCCATGTTGGCGGGGGCGGGCGTCACGACCACAGGGTCGGACGACTGCACCCAGTCGGCATGCGCCTGGGTACTGGCGGCGAACAACAGCACCGCCGATAGCGGCAGCGCGTACAGTGAATTGAGTTTCATATTGCAGCCTCCGTGGCGACAAAAGGAGCGGACAAGGACAAACGGTTTACGCGATGGGTCGTGGCGAAATCGGATCGACAAGCGGCTGCGGACTTTATTCGCTGCGCCGACCACACAGTCGCGCGATCGAATATCAAGCCGCTTGTTCCCTTTGATTATACACAGTTTCCCTCTGAAAACGACCCCTCATTGACCACCCAGCGGAACTTCCCGGCCTTTGTGTGCGCAATATCCGACATCAGACGGATATTTATTTGTATCCTTGCATCAACTAATTGATGTATGTTGTCAATCAACCTTTGTTGATCAGAAGCATCAAAACCATGATCCGGCACCAGCCTGATTTCCCACCGGCCCGGCGCCACCTGCGCCACCTGCGATTTGAGGATGCGGCCGACGCCCTTGAAGGCGAAGGTCAGGACGGACGGACTGACCGGGGCGCCGTCGCTGCCGTAGATCGCGTCCTCGTATTTGCCCGTCACCGGCTCGATCATCGGGAACGGCCGCCCGCAGCGGCAGGCGCCCGGCTTCCAGCGGGTGCGGTCGGACAGGCGGTAGCGCACCAGCGGCATGGCGGCGTTGAACAGGGTGGTGCCCACCACATAGCCCTCGCCATCGGTGGGGCGGCCCTGCTCGTCGACGATCTCGACATAGGAATAGTCGGAATTGATGTGCATTTCACCATATTCGCAGGCGGTGGCCATCGCCACCCGCTCGGCCATGCCGTACATGTCGCGCACCTGGCCGCCCAGGCGCCGCTCGATCAGTTCGCGCTGGTGGTTGTACAACGGTTCGGAACTGGTGAAGATGTGCGGGATGGCCAGCGTCCGCTGCGCGCGCTCCAGGTATTGGGCCAGCATGTAGGCCGTCGACGGATAGGCCTGCAGCATGGCGGGCGCGAAGCGCGCCAGCTCGTCGACGATGGCCGGCAGGAACGGCGCCTTCAGGTGGCGGGAGGAAATCAACAACTGCTGGTTATATCGGTTGTGGAACCAGAAAGGCGGCGTGGTCCGTCCCAGATCCACGACCTGGTCGCCGCGCAGGGAGGCCCGCCGCATGCCGTCGTGGAAGCCACTCCATTCCCACTGCCGCTTGACGAAGGCCATTTCCAGCAGCACCGAGCGCGGGCTGCGGAACATGGCGATCGGCGTGCCGGTGGTGCCGCTGCTCTTGCCGACCGACTCCCACGGCCGGGGCCGTCCCCCGTGCGGATACAGGCGCGACGGCTCGGCCAGCAGCGTGTGCTTGTCGATGATGGGGAACCGCGTGCGCAGCACATCGACCGCCTCGGCCGGCGTGAAGCGCACGTCGACGTGGGCGTAATACGGCAGTTTGGCGATCGCCCACTGCAGGCTCTGGTGCAGCCATTGGGCTTGCCGCGCAGCCAGCTCGGTCGTCGTGAGGCTTTCATGGCGCCGGATCGAGCGCAGCAGATAATTGCCCAGGGCGTTGTCGCGCAGCAGCGCCCTGGCGCCGAAATGCAGTTCCTGTTTCAGCGTCACGTTCCACCCACTTCGCCGTACCGGTGCACAAGCATCGCATCCGGCCCATGCTCCAATACTACTTTGCTGGCGATGGGCGTCTGCGGGGGGATCAAGCGAACGGTCGCCATTCCTCTCAGCAGACCGGCCGCCGCCACGTGCCACAGCAACAGGGAAAAGGCGGCATCGGGCAGGCTGCGCTTTTTCGCCGCCAGTGCCACGCAAACGAATACCCCCGCGCCGACCAGCACGGGTAGTGCGCCCGGCACCAACAATGCTAGCGCCAGCATGATGCTCCAATAGACGAGCACCCCCAAGGGGTGCAGGCACATGCGCAATACGCGTCCCAGCCACGGCTGGCCCATGGCGGATTTCAGCAACACGCCCCCGGCATCTTGCCTGCCCGAACGCCATTGCCGCCGAATCAGGGCCATGGTGGAATCCGCATGTCCGGTATGCAACACGGCGACAGCGGGAAGACGTACCAAGCGCCAGCCCCGGCTGCGCAGCCGCAGCCCCAGCTCCGCTTCCTCATACGCCTTCAAATTACGGTTGCCCGCATAGCCACCCGACTCCAGCACGGCGGCGCGCCGGTACAATCCCCCACCGGCCAACCACTGGACTTCACCAGGCTGCGCCGCCGGCTTGTTCTTCAGGCGGTGGCGGTCAAAGCGATTGTTGATTTGACTATCCTGCAACACGCCAGCCACCCCCCCCAGCGTTTCATCGCTGTCGATCAGCGCCAGGGCCTGCCGAAGAAAGTCCCCCTGCAGCTCCATGTCGCCATCAAGAAGATACACAAACTCACCCTGCGCGTGCTGGAACCCCAGCTGCACGCCGGCGCCGCAGCCGCGGTCATCGGCGCGTATCATCTGCACGATCTTCACCGGGTAGCGGGCGGCGATGGCCAGCGTCGCGTCGGTCGACAGTGAGTCGGCCACGATCACTTCGACCTCGGCTAGCCCCTGCACCGCGGAACAGACCGCGTCCAGGCACCGAGCTATCTTGCGCTCCTCGTTGTAAGTCTTGATCAATACCGAAAGTTTCATCTCTTTATCCATCCGTGTCGGCCACTGACCGTGCCCGCGCGGGTATCCCCACCACGGTGACCCCAGCCGGAACATCGTGCAGCACCACCGCGTTCGCGCCTATCCTTGCCCCCGCCCCCACCGTGACGGGCCCGAGTATCTTGGCGCCACTGCCGATCACCACGTCGTCTCCGATCACTGGCACGGCGTGCAAGCCGGAGCGCCCACCTATCGTCACATTGGTGCCTATATTGACGCGGCTGCCGATGCGGCAGCGCCCATGTACCACGATGCCCAACCCGCTGTACCCAAACACGGTGCCCGAGCCGACCACCGTCGTTGGCGGCAACACGACAGCAAACAAGATGCGGTTGATCACATATAGCATCTGCGGCAACAAAGGGATGTGCCGGCGGGACATCCAGTGGGCAAGGCGGAAGATCAGCAACATGGATTGCGTCCTCCATACCGACGCGTCCAACGGAAAATTTGTTCAATCATAAATATTATCATAACAATCACCCCGCCATCTGTCCGCGCGCGTACCGGGCGGTGACAGACTGTGCGGGCGCCCGTGCCGGCGGCAATGCGCGCGCGCCCCGGTCAATCACATAGAAAAGATAGGCCATCGTCGCGAAGAATTCCGCCCCCAGGATGGCATTGGGCGCGATCGGCACTTCCGTTATCGAGCGCGCCAGCAGGACCAACAACATCGCAATGCTAGCGCCGGAGGTCGCCTTCGCCGCGCGGACGGCATAACGGATGAATACGCCGAGGAAGCCCAGCAGACCGACCACGCCGACCAGGCCAGAACGGCTGAACACTTGCAAATACTGATTGTGGGCGGTGACCGCCCCGCTCAAGCCCAGCCGCAAGCGGTTTTCCAGATTCCAGAAGCCGCCGCCCTGGCCGAACAAAGGATGCTCCATGCCCCCGTTGAGCGCCGCACGCCAGATCCACAAGCGGCCCGTCCCGGTGCTGAGGTCACCCACAGCGCGCGAATCCAAATTTCTTTCGAGCGTACGCAGCAAGTGCGAATCGGCGAACATCATCCATCCTCCCAGCACCACAATCATCATGCATGCCAGCCCAAGCAGCACGGCCAGGAACAGGCTGCCGCTGCGATTGTAGCCCTGGCCCTTGTCGCTCACGTAACGCCAGATCCGGTTGCCAGTGATAATCAACGAGCCGAACATGGCCGACAGAATCGACGTCTTGGACTGCGTCAGCAACAACGTCAGCCAGGCTGCGCCCAGCACCAGCAAGCCGACCCAGCGCCGTTTGGATGGCACCGCCAATTCCATCAGGACGTACGCGCAGGCGACCGCCCCCAGCGCGTTGGCATGGGCGGTGACCCCCCACAGGCGCCGGCTGAAACCGGGGATCAAGCCGACGTAGCCGGGTTGAAAGGCCGAACTCGGCGTTGCGACTGCGGCGATCAGGCTGGCGAACACCAACATACCCAGACAATACTTCAAGATCAGCGCCGGGTCGAAGTCGGACAGCTGCATGTAGCAAAACAGGGCCAGATAAACAAAGAAGGGATACACCAGCGAGATGTGGAAATAATAGTGCTTGCCCAAAGGAATCGGCAACACGCTGAAGGCGACAAAGAACAGCATGAACGCCACCGTTGCGTCACGCGGCGGCATGAGGCCACGGCCGAGATAGCGTGGCGCGCCGGCCAACTTTTTATTGAAGTCGAAGAACCAGGCAAGGCATAGCGCTATGGACGACGCCACCAATGTCATCAATAGAAGTTTGGCCGCCAAACCCGAGCCGGCATCCCCTTCGGCGACATTCATCAGCCCCTGGTCGCTCAGCGTCAGTTTCCTTTTGGACAAGACGATGCTGAGGATACTGGCCACCGTCAACAACATGATCAGCGCGCTGAAGGCGTAGCCGCGCCAACGGATCGCCATGCCGCTGACGATGACCGACCCGCTGATCGCCGCCACGGCAAGCAACAGCGCCGCCAGTGGCAATAACACAAACGTAAAAAGTTCTACCATGGTGGATGCGCTCCCCCTCCGAATTACATTACCGCCCGGTCTAGCGTCCGAACAACGCCGCCAGTCGCCGCCCAGCCCCGAAGCGCAGCATCACTTCATGCAGCGCCGGACAGAAGAAAAAGTGTGGAAAAGCCTTGAGCAGGCCGACCACCACCAACAGTTTGAGCGGCAAGCTGAGCGCCTCATACATCATCAGATCGCCACCAGGCACATACAGCGGGGCAAACTGCACCGCCAGCACCAGTGCCAGCACCAGCGGCCCGCGGACCACGCCCAGCAATTCCCGCCCCCCGATGCCGGCACTGCGCGCGATCGCGCGCGTTTGCACCGCCAGTCGGACCAGATAGGCTCCGCTGATGACCAAACCGAGCGCCACCAGGCCATAATCCACGGCCAGGTAGAGGCCGAGCAACATCAATAGCAGGCAAAACAATTGCGAACGCAGCACGGTCTGCTGACCACCGATCGCTGTCAGTATGGCGCCCGACAGCGTGCTGATGGATAGCGCGACCATACCGACAGACATGGCCGAGAACGCAGGCGCGGCCTCCAGCCACTTGTTGCCGAACAACAGGCTGATCAACCAGTGCGCATGGGTCAGTGCATAACCGTAGGCGGGGATGACCACGAAGGCAATCGACGCCACCGCGCCCAGGTAGAGCCGCTTGATGCGCGGCGCGTCACGCCCGACCGCCGAGGCGGTGGAGAACAGCACGACCTGCAGCGTCTGCGCCAGTTGCATCGCCGGCGTGCGCGACAACATGCTGGCCGCATTGAAATTGCCGAGGGCGCCCGCCCCCAGCGCGCCGGCGACGACCCCGCTAGAATTATCGACCGCCCAGTTCAGCACGTTGATGCCGGCCACCGAGCGTCCCAACGGGCCGGCCTTGGTCGGCCGCAGCGGATTGCCAAGCCGCAATGAGTGCGGATAGAAGTAGTAACCTATCGCGAACTGCAAAATCGCCTGCGCATACCAGGCGCCCAGCAGGGCCCACATGCCGCAGCCGGCCAACGCCATGCCGACCCCGACCAGCGGATAGGCGATCAGGTAGGCGCCGGTGGTGGCGTATTGGATCTCCCGGAACCGCAACTCGGCCCGCAGCTTGGCGTGCGAGATGCCGAACACGGCGATCAGCAGATAGGACGGCGCCGAATAGCGGAACATCTGGCCCGCCAGCGGGCTGTGCAGCCAAGCCGACAGCGGGTAGGACATGGCATACACCAGGCACCCGCCCAGCACCGAGCCCAGCATCACGCGCGACAGCACGATACTGACCTCATCGGCCTCGAACTGCCCCTGGATCAGCGCCCAGCCGAAGCCCTGGTCGATGATCAGCGCCATCACGCCGTACAGCAGCAGGTTGTAGCCGAATGTGCCGACCAATTCCGGTCCGAGCTGGCGCATGATGATCAACTGGGCGAAGAATTGGGCGGCGATGCGCACCAGCGTGCCCGCGTAGTTGCTCTTGACGGCACCGATCGTCTTTGCTGCTAAATTCATTGGATTCCTAATGGCGTGCGCCGGCGCGATGATCGCCTAGCGGGTCAGCCCCGTCAGACGCAGCTTGTCCGGTTCGCCCAGCCGGGCCACCAGCGCCTGCACGAAACTGTCCTGCAGCTGGAAGGCGCTGCCGGTGTCGCGGTTGATCGAGGACACGCGGAACAGCAGACCGTCCGGGATCTCGCCGTGGAAGCCATAGCGCATCTCGGCCAGTTTCTTGTCTATCCGGCTGACCACCACCACGTCGCCGACGGTGGTCCAGTAGGTCACGGGCTCGTAGCGCTGCGCCTCCAGACTCGTCTCCAGGCGCCGCACGGGGATGGTGCCGCTGGCCGTGGCCAGCGTCGCCGCCCGGTTCGACAACACCTGGAAGCCCTGGGCCGGATAGCAGATTTCCGGATAATGCACCTGGGTGGTGTCGCTCTGGTCCTTGCCGTAGGCGATCGACAGCATCACCTGCTCGCCCTTGCCGTTGACATAGGTGCGGGCCAGGGTCTGGGTGTAGATGCGCTTGAGTTCGTCCTGGATCTGCGGATCGACCACGGTGGCGCCGGTGTCGACCAGGGTCCAGTCGCCAAAGCGCGACGGGATGGCGCGCTCGAGCACGATGGGCGCGCGCACCTCGGCCAGCCGGACGGTCGGGGTCAGCTGTTTGGCCAGGCCGGCCGACAGCAACATCATGCCGCACAGGGCGAATTGGGCGTAGCGTCGCTGTGTCATGCCGCGTCCTTACTGGCCGCCGCCGGCGCCGACCGGCGCGCGCGCACGCCGACGATGTATTGCAGCAGCGAGTCGACGCCCATGATCAGCAGCAAGGCGCTGATAAACAGCAGCATCCCGGCGAAGCCGTGCAGGAAACCCTGGCCGGCCGCGTCGCCGAAATAATAGGTGATGAGGGTGAGCGTGATCACGCGGATCACATTCGCCGTGAACGAGATGGGAATGATCAACGCGGCCAGCGTGACGTTGCGCAGGGCGGCGGAGTGGCGCACCACGTTCAGGTAGAACAGGCCGAGCGCCTCCAGCGTGAGCAGGGTCTGCAGGCCGGCGCAGGCGTCGGCCACCAGCAGCTGGTACTGGCCGATCTGCAGGATCACGCCGCTGCGCGCGATCGGATAGCCGAACAGGAACAGGATGTGCTCGGCAGCGTAGGACACGGCCATCTTCATCGGCAGCGTCAGCATGCTGACCACGGCGCTGGGCAGCGGGATCATGAACAGCATGAAAAAGAACGGGAACCAGACCACGCGCAGCGAGCCCCCGCCGAAGAAGATCAGCACCAGCGCCAGCAGGACGACGATGAACGAGCCCAGCTCGAACGCCTGGATGGCCTGCGAGCGGCCGATGACGTACAGCGCCATGGCCAGCACGCCCAGCGCCCAGCCGGCGTAGGCGCGACCGCCGCTGCGCCGCTGCGCCATCCGGGGAAACAGGCGCGCCAGCAGCCACAGCGCCAGCGCCAGGATGATGGGACCGTGGGCATAGCTCTCGGTCGACCAGAGGCCGGTGGCCAGGTCGTAGAAGGTGGGGCCGTACAGGGCCGCCATGCCCAGCATCAGCGGCCACCAGTCGGCCAGCAGTTGCGGCCAGGAAGGGCCGGCCAGCGTCAACGGTCGTGTCATCGTCCGTGCCATCAGTCGTCGATCATCACGGCGCCCACCACCTCGGCGCCACTGCGTTCCATCTGCTCGCGCATGGCGTGCACGCTGGCCATCCGGGTCTTGTTGTTATTGATCACCAACAACACACCGCCGGCGCGCGCCGCGGCCACGAAGGCGTCCGTGCCGGCCTGCACCGAAGGCACGTCGTACAACACCACGTCGTAGCGCTCCTCGAGCTGCAAATTGAGGCCGGCGAAACCGGATCGGCTCAGCAACTCCAACGGGTTGGGCGGCAGCGTGCCGGCGCCCAACACCGACAGGTCGAGGAAATCGTCGATGACGGCGATCGCGTCCAGGCCGGCCCGTCCGGCCAGCAGGTCCGACAGGCCCTGCCGCCCGCTCAAGGCGAAGATGTCATGCTGGCGCGGCGTGCGCAGGTTGGCGTCGACCAGCAAGGTGCGCTCGCCCAGCTGGGAAAACACCACGGCCAGGTTGGCCGCCACCAGGCTGGCGCCGGCGTCGCCATCGACGCCCACCACCACCAGCGCCTTGCGGCCGCGGGCGAACCATCGCAACATGAGCTGGCTGCGCACGGCGCGCAGCGTCTCGACCTGGCCGCTGAAGGGCTGGTAGGCCGCCACCAGCGTCGGCGGGAACTTGCCCTCGCCTTCGGCCAGATAGGGGTAGTCGAACTGGCGCGCCAGCACCTGCTGGATGTCGGCCTCGGTGATCAGGCCCAGACGCTGGGCCGCTTCACCGAAGCGTATGCCCAGTTCCTTTTGCATACGCAGGACACGTTCGGCGTTCTCGGGACTGATCTTGCCCGAAGCCAGCAGCAGGGCGCCTATGCTCGAATCGCCGCCGCGCGCCAGCGGCGGATGGGGCACGGGGGAGGCAGGATAATTCATAGCGGGTTCCATCATTTAATTTGAACGGCGGCTGCGCGCGCCAGACGCGGCAATCCAAAGCGGCGCGGCCGCGGCGCATCCTGCCAACGGATGGCGCCAAACACGGGCACCTGCAGCAACTCGACCACATCGGCCTCGGAACGCACACGGCGGTCGAGCATCTCGGCCAGCAGGCCCAGCCCCACGCCGAGCAGGCTGCCCAGCAGTATGGACAGCAGGGCGTTGAGCAGCACACGCGGGCTCGACGGCTGCACCGGCGGCACGGCGGGGTTCAGCACGGCCACGTCGGACTGGTCCGCCTGGCCCTCGATCTTGGTCTGGGAGAAGCGCTGCGAGGTCGCATCGAAGGCGCGCTGCGCGCTCTCGACGTCCTTCTGCAGCACCCCCAGCTCGTCGCGTGTCCGGTTCAGTTCCAGCACCTTGGCCTTTTGCTGGGCCAGCGCCGCGCGCACGGACGCCTCGCGCTGCTGCAGGATTTGGGCGTTGTTGCTGACACTGTTGGAGGTGGCCTGCAGCTGATCGCGCAAGTCGGCCCGCAGCTTCTCGACCTCCGCCTTGGCGGACTGGTACTGGGGATGGTTCTTGTCCAGGCGCTGGCTCAGTTCGGCCAACTTGGCCTCGGCATTGCCCAGGCCGACCTTCAGGCTCTGGATCAGCGGGTTGCTCACCACGTCGGGCGATTCCGCGCCCATGCCGCCCTGCGCCATGCGCTGGCGCGACGTCGCCTCCATCAACTGGCCCTGCGCCATCACCAGCTGGGTCGACAGGTCGTTGAGCCGGGTCGACTCCACGTCCAGCCGGTTGTCCAGGCTGACGATGCCATGCTCCTGCTGATATTTCGACAGGCGCGCCTGGGCCGTCTCGACGTTATCGCGCAGCAACTTGGTCTGCTCGTCGAAATAGCTGGCCGCCTTCTTCATCGGCTCGACCTTCAGCTGTATGCTCACCTTCTGGTATTCCTCGGCGAAGGCATTCGCCACGCCGGCGACGAAGTCCGGGTCGGCGCCCTTGAAGTTGATGTCGACCACGCTGCTTTCGCGCGACGGCACGATCTCCAGCTTCTTCAACAGCAGGTCGGCCAGCCAGTCGCGCACCGTGCCCTTGCCCTCGGTGGCCTCCTTGAATTGCGCCTGCACGACCGGGCTGCTGGCCAGTTTCATCTGGTCGACCACCCGCAACGCGACGTTCTTGCTGCCGATGATGTCGATCTGCGTGGCCATATAGCCGGGCAACAGCTGGCCGGGCATGGTCAGCCCGGTCACCGAATCGACGCCCTTATAGTTCATCACCAGCGAGGCGGTCGCGGTATAGGTCTTGGGCAGCAACAGGCTGACCAGCAGCGTGATCGAGACGGTGGCCAACAAGGTGATCAGGATGATCTTCTTGCGCGCCCGCAGGATCAACAGGAATTGAGAGAAATTCATGTTACAACTTTCGACACAAAATGGAGGACATGGCGCCGCGCGCAAACGGCGCGGCGTGTATCAGAACAGGCTTTCCCGCACATACACGACATCGTCGGCCTGGACCACGTCGTCCAGCTTGGCGTCGATCGATTGCATCGAGCCGTCGGCCCCGCGGCGCTTGATGCGCACGCCACGCTCGGTGCCGCGCGGACTCAGACCGCCACCGACGGACAACGCCTGCGCCACCGTCATGGCGCGCTCCAGGCGGAACGTGCCCGGACGCTGCACCTCGCCATAAATATAGAAGCGCGGCGCCCGCTCAACGTACAGGATATCGTCCGGCGCCAGCTCGAAATCGTTCTTGAACTCGCCCGTGCGGATCATGTTGACGATGTCGATCACGTCCTTGGTTGTGCGGCCGTTGCGCTTGCGGATCACGCTGACGGTGTCGCCGCCGTCGGCGCTGATGCCGCCGGCCAGCGCCAGCACGTCCATCACACTGCGCTTGCCCTCGACCGGGTAGCGGCCCGGACGGTTCACTTGACCCAGCACGGAGATCTGCTGGCTCTGCAGGGCCGTGACGACAATGTTGACCTGCGCCTTGCGCACGAAACCACCCGACTCCAGCAAACCACCGAGCTTCTTCTCCGCCGTCGTCACGGACAGGCCGCCGACCTCCACCGCGCCCAGCAGCGGAAACGTGATCGTGCCGTCGGTGTTCACGCGCGTCTCCAACCCCAGGTCCGGATTGCCGTACACGGACACCTTGATCAAATCACCGGCGCCCAGCTGCGTTTCAGCCGCGTTCGCCAGTCCAGCCATACCGGCCAGCAGCAAGGCCATCATCCATATCGCAAGTCGCTTCATTATCCACCCGATCCTATCGCTCATAAATGTTTGTTGTGCGCCATCGCGCCCCGCTTCACTTCAACCCGGCGACGCCCCGTTCATTGGCCGTCGCCGCGCTGGCGGCCGGCGCGGCCGGCGTGGCGGCCGGCGTGGCCGGCGCGCCGGCCGCCTTCTCGTCACCGGGCGTCAGGTAGACTATCTTGGCGGCGGCACGCAGCCGGGCCAACTCGGCGTCGGCCAGTTCCTTGTTCTTCTTGTTGAACAAGAATTGTTCGATCTGCGCCGCAGCCACATCGACGGTCACCGGCACGTCCTTGATGGCGGCGATGGTGATCAGCAGACTGCGTTCGCCTTCCTTGATGACGAACAATTGGCCCTTCGGCATAGCCAGCAATTTGCTGACCAGCTCGGAGGGCAGGTCGGAGCTGGCGCGCGTCAGTTCCGTGCGGCCGAATTTGATCTTGCGGGCATCGAGCCAGGCCGCCACGTCGTCGAGCGACTTGGCGCTGTCCATCTCGGCCTTCAGTTCATCGCCCAGGTCCGCGGTGGCGATGACCAATTCGCGCATGAGCAGTTCCTTCCGGTTGGCGAAAAATTCCGGATGGGCCTTGTAATAGGCCTCCACCTCGGCCCGCGAGGGCCGCGCCACGGCGCCCACCCGCTTTTGCAGGTAAGCCTGCGCCACGATCAGCGACTTGGCGCGCTCGACCGCCTGCACCACCTTGGGATCGCGGTCGACCTTGTCCTTGACGGCCTCGTTCTGCAACAACTGCCGGTCGACCAGGGCATCCAGCAATTGCTTGCGCGCGGCCGCCTGCTGCTGCGGCTGGATGCCGGCGCGCTGCAATTCCTCGTTCAACTGGAGCACGGTGATCTCTTCGCCGTTGACGCTCACCAGCGACTGGCCCGATTTCTTTTCCTTGTTCCCGCAAGCGGACAGGGCCAACGCCGCCGCCAGCATCACCCCGGAACACACCAGCACTTTCCCAGCAGTCTTTTTGTTCTTCATCAAGTTCGCCATATTCAAATAGGTCAACAAGTCCCGGCAAGCACCGCCAAGCCCGATCGTGGGCCAGCCGCCGGCCTACCGCGACATTAGCAAACTTTCGCTACCCACAGCATAAATATTTGCTACTGATTTGCCACCGCAGTATGCAAGCCACGGGCTTGATTGTCAATATTACAAAAATCATCGACGGCCGGAAATCGCGCCGCGCAACTTTGCCAAAAAAACCATTTTGTGGATTATAAAGCAAGCGCCGCGGTTCGTCACGGCGCGCCGCTACCGTGCGCACGGTGGTGGCCGTCAGTGCGCGTTGTCGCGCTTGAGCACCACGTGCACCGTCTTCACGATGATCCAGAGGTCCAGCCACAGCGACCAGTTGCGCAGGTAGTCGAGGTCGTAACGGATGCGCGCCTCCATCTTGTCCAGCGTCTCGGTCTCGCCGCGCAGGCCGTTCACCTGTGCCCAGCCCGTGATGCCGGGTTTGGCCTTGTGGCGCAGCATGTAACCCTTGATCAGCTTGCGGTACTGCTCGTTGTGGGCCACGGCGTGCGGCCGGGGGCCCACGATGCTCATGCGCCCCTGCAGCACGTTGATGAACTGGGGCAGCTCGTCGAGCGAACTCTTGCGCAGGAACGCCCCCACCCGGGTGACCCGCTGGTCGTTCTTGGTGGCCTGCACCACGTGGGCGCCGTCCTCGGCCACCGTCATCGAGCGGAACTTGTAGACGATGATTTCCTCGCCGTACAGGCCGTAGCGGCGCTGGCGGAAGATCACGGGACCGGGCGAGGTCAGCTTGACGGCCAGCGCGATCACCAGCATCACGGGCAGCAGGGCGATCTGGATCAGCGCCCCCAGCACGATGTCGCTGGCGCGCTTGATCATGCTGTTAAAGCCCGTAAACGGCGACTCGCAGATGGCGATCACGGGCATCCCGCCGACGTTGTCGAACCGGGCCTGCATCAGGTCGAACACATAAATGTCGGGCAGGAAGTAGACCGAGGCCGTCGTATCCTGCAGCTCGTCGAGCAGCTTGCGGATGCGCGGCTGGGCAGAGATGGGCTGGCTGATGAAGATCATCTTCACATGGTTGGCCCGCACGTAAGGGGCGATGTCGGCCATGCGGCCCAGCATCGGCTGGCGCATGTCGGCCGGCCAGCGGTCCTCCGTGCGGTCGTCGAAGAAACCGTGCACGCTCATAAACAGGTTCGGATGGCGCTCGATGGTGCGGGCGAATTTCAGGCCCACGTCGTTGGCGCCGATGATGATCACGGAGCGCACCTCGCTGGCCTTGGCCGGGTCCGAGCCGATCACGCGCGCGGCCAGGTGGCTGGTCAGCAGCACGAACGGGGTGGCCACGAACCAGGACAGCACCACCGTCTCGTCGTAGTGGTAGGCCAGGCCGCTGATCGAGCCGAGGAACACCAGGATCAAGGCCGTCACCACCCAGCCCACCACGATGTCGCGCGAGTAGGCCAGCATGCGGCCGCTGCGCCACGTGCGGTAGGGGTCGACGTGCTGGTACACAGACGACGAGACGAAAAACGCAAGCACCATCAGCACCAGCGAATAGCCGGTGAACGGTTCAGCATAGATCATCGAAAACAGGTACAGCGTACCCATGATGATGAGTGGATCGAGGATACGCTGAAAGAAGGAAATTAAGGGGACGTCGTTTACAGTCATAGCTTACTTTAGAACTGCCCCGTCGCCGTCAGCGACACACCCTTGGCCGTGTAGCTGCCCGTCCCCACGTACGCGCTGCCGGTGCGGCTATCCCGGAATACGCTGAGATTCAACTGCACCGAATTGAGCGGCATGTAGGTCAGTCCGGCCTGGGCCAGGTTGCCCGAATCGCTGGGGTCGCCCGCCAGCACGACGGCGCGCACCACGTTGAAGTCGCGCCGCTCGTGGCGGAGCGAGGCGTCGGCCTTGAGCTTGGCCGAGATGTCCCAGTTGGCGCCCACGCTGACGCCCTTGTTCAGGCTGCTGTTGACCAGCGTGCTCTCGACCGCCTGGAACTCGCGCCACGTGCTGGCATTGAATTTCAGCTTGCCCAGCGGTTGCCAGTACACGGTCACGCGGCCGTTGGCGCCGCTGGCGTTGTAGCCGGTGAAGAAGTTGTGGTCGCGGCGGGCCCAGCCGGCCAGCACCTGGACCTGGGTCACGCCGTTCAGCAGCCAGTAGATGTTGGCCTTCAATTCGTCCTGCTTGTAGCCGTTGTCGATCACCACCCCGCCCACCACGCGCTGGTTGGGATAGCTGCCCTTGGCGTGGCGCGCCAGCACGCCGAAACGGCTGCCGCTGGCGGCCAGGTAGTCGAGGCCGACATCGCCGCTGTCCTCGGTGCGGTCGATGAAGCGCTGGCTGGCCAGGTCGTAGCTGTACTTGGTGGTCGACAGGCCGGCGTGCACCTGCCAGCTGGGGTGGAAGCGCCAGTAGCCGTCCGCGTATTCTCGCCGCGTGGTGCGCAGGTTGCGCTCGCTGCTATGGTAGTCCGTGAAGGGCGTCAGCACCTGGGAATAGGCCACCCCCACATGCCCGGAGAAGTTGCGCAGCACAAACCATTGCCACTCGGCCGAGAGATCCTTGCCATTGTAGTTGAGCTGGTCGTAGTGGTTGAAGCTGACGCGCGACACCTTGGCCTGCCCGGTCAGGATCTGGCGCCCGATGGGACGCTCGAACAACAGCCCGGCCTGCAACTGGGTCAGCGTGTCGGAGCGGCTGCCCTGCGGTCCCGGCACGCCGTCGGGCAGACGCAACAGGTTGTCCTCGTAGCTGTAGGTGGCCGACACGAACGGGTGGATGGTGTCGCTGAGGGCGGCCTGCGCCGGGCTGGCCAGGATGGCGCCGATCAGGGCCGCCAGCGGCAGCAAGGTGCCGCGCGGGCAACGGGAGTGGGTCGACAGGGAACTAGGCATGGGCGTCTTCTTTGTAAAATATCAAACTGCTATTTGTCAATATTACCAGTAACTCCAACGACCAGTGGAAATTATCCATGCCCCCAGTAAACCGTTGGTGACACTGTGCGCCAGCACGGGCGACCACAGGGTGCCGCTGCGCATGTACAACAGGCTGTACACGGCGCCGGCCACGATGCCGGCCAGCCAGAGGTTGTGTTCGAAGCCGAATAATACCACTGTGACAACAAAAGGTTTCCACCCCAACCGTGCGGGCACCACTTGCTGGAACCGGGGCGAGGCGATCCAGCGCATCAGGTAGGAGCGCCAGAACAGCTCCTCCATGACGGGCACCACGAGGGCGGCGCCGGCCACGCGCACGCTTGCCAGCAGCCAGTCTATCTTGCCATCGCGCATGGGATCAAATCCGGCGCTGGCGCCCACCGACATCCAGTCCGCATTGAGGTTTATCCACAACACCAGCACCACGACGCCGGCCGTCACCGCCGTGGCGGCGGCGCGCCGGTCCAGGCGGGACAGGCGCAACTCATCGTACTGGCGGCGGAACAGCAATAGCAGGGCCAGCACGACGGCGATCTTGCACGGATACAGCCAGCGCAACTGGTCGGCGCTGGCGCCCAGCCGCCCCAGCAGGTCGGCGGCGGCGATGAAGGCGAGGTAGGCGGCGAACGGCAGGACGCGCGGCCAGGCGGCGCGATCAAACATGGCGGCACCGGCGACGGACGGGCGTGGCGCGGGCCACGGACGGTGCAACGGGGATAACGCGCATGCTGTTCCTGTCTCAACGAGGCAACGGGCCGCCAAGGGGGCGGCCCCAAACATGCTTATGTTACAACAAACTGGACGAACTGAGGAGTCCGCCCGCAAACGAACCGCGCGTTCAGCCGCGCGCGGCAGACTCGATCGCCTCCCACCGCTCGAGCGCCGTCAGCAGCTCTTCCTCGATCTGCTCCATGCGGGCGTTGACGCGCTTGGCCTCGGCCGCGTTCTTCTTGTAGAAGTCGGGGTCCGACAACTGCAGCGCCAGCGCCGTCTGCTCGTCCTCCAGGCTGGCGATCAGCTTGGGCAGCTCGTCGAGCTCGCGCTGCTCCTTGAAGCTGAGCTTGCGCGGCTTGGCGGCCGGCGCGGCGGCGGCCGGCGCCGGCTTGGCGTCGGCCTTGGGCGCCGGCTTGGCCGGGACCGCGGCCGGGGCCTGCGCCCGCACCCGCTCCCAGTCCGTGTAGCCGCCCACGAACTCGCGCCAGCGGCCCTCCCCTTCGGCCACGATCACCTGGGTCACGACGTTGTCGAGGAAGGTGCGGTCGTGGCTGACGAGGAACACGGTGCCCGTGTACTCCTCCAGCAGTTCCTCGAGCAGCTCGAGGGTGTCGATGTCGAGGTCGTTGGTCGGCTCGTCCAGCACCAGGCAGTTGGCCGGCTTGGCGAACAGGCGCGCCAGCAGCAGGCGGTTGCGCTCGCCGCCCGACAGCGACTTGACGGGCGAACGGGCGCGCTCGGGGGCGAACAGGAAGTCGCCCAGATAGCTCATCACGTGCTTGCGCTGGCCGTTGATCTCGACCCAGTCGCTGCCCGGCGCGATGGTGTCCATCAGGCTGGCCTCCTCGTTGAGCTGGGCCCGCATCTGGTCGAAGTACGCCACCTGCAGCTTGGTGCCCAGGCGCACGGTGCCGGCGTCGGCCGTCTCCTCGCCCAGGATGATCTTGAGCAGCGTGGTCTTGCCGGCGCCGTTGGCGCCGATCAGGCCCACCTTGTCGCCGCGCAGGATGGTGGCGCTGAAGTCCTTGATGACCACTTTCTCGCCAAAGGTCTTGGAGACGCCTTCGAGCTCGGCCACGATCTTGCCCGAGCGTTCGCCGGACGACACGTCCAGCTTGACCTGGCCCTGCTGCTCGCGGCGCGCGGCCCGTTGCAGGCGCAGCGCCTCGAGCCGGCGCACGCGACCCTCGTCGCGCACGCGGCGCGCCTTGACGCCCTTGCGGATCCACACCTCCTCCTGGGCCAGGAACTTGTCGAACTTGGCGTTCTCCACCTCCTCGATCTCCAGCTGCTCGGCCTTGCGCACCTGGTAGGCGCTGAAGTTGCCCGGGAAGGACAGCAGCCGCCCCCGGTCGAGCTCGACGATGCGGGTGGCCACGTTGTCGAGGAAGGAGCGGTCGTGGGTGATGAACAGCACGCTGCCCTTGAAGTCGCGCAGCAAGCCTTCCAGCCACAGGATGGACGTGAAGTCGAGGTGGTTGGTCGGTTCGTCGAGCAGCAGCACGTCGGGCGCCGACACCAGCGCGCGCGCCAGCGCCACGCGCTTCTGCATGCCGCCGGACAAGGTCTTCATCAGCATGTCGCCCGGCAGGTTGAGCTTGCCCAGCGTGGTGGCCACCTTGTTGGGCAGGCTCCAGGCGTCGGCCGCGTCGAGCTTGACCTGGATGTCATGCATGCGCTCCATCAGCGCGTCGTCGTCGCCCTGGCCGAACTGGCCCGTCAGCGCGTCGTACTCCTTGAGCAAGTCCTGCAGGTCGCCCATGCCGGCGGCCACGGCCTCGGACACGGTCATCTCCGGATCGAACACGGGTTCCTGCTCCACGTAGGCGATCTTCAAGCCCTGCTGCATCACCAGCAGGCCGTCGTCGAGCTTGAAGCGGCCGGAGATGATCTTCAACAGCGACGATTTGCCGGTGCCGTTGCGGCCGATCAGGCCCACGCGCTCGCCCGTTTCCAGTGAAAATTCCGCGTGATCGAGGAGCGCGACGTGACCGAACGCCAGTTGCGCCGAGGATAAGGAGATGACTGCCATAATGAGTGAGGAGATATCCGGGCGGGCGCCGACAAGGGCGACCAGCCGCAGAATGGATGAATGAATGAAGCACGCATTGTACCGGCTGCCGCGTGCGCCGCGCCAATTGCGCCGCACCGGAGGCGGTGAGGGTGGTCCGGAGGCCGGGCGCCGGACTGGTATCGCCAACAGGAATCGAACCTGTATCTGATTCTTAGGAGGAACCTGTTCTATCCGTTGAACTATGGCGACACACTGTGAGCAGCGCCATTGTACAGCCTAACAAACGACTGCGACAGGGGGGGCGCGCGGCCGCGCCCTCAGTCCGGCACCACCGCCGTCACCTCGATCTCCACCCTCGCCCGGTCCTCGACCAGTCCCGCCACCTGCACGGCCGTCATGGCCGGGTAGTGCGCGCCCATGATTTCGCGGTAGGCGAGGCCGATGTCGGGCCAGGCCGCCACGTACTCACGCTTGTCGAGCACATACCACGTCATGCGCACGATGTGCTCGGGACGCGCGCCGGCCTCGGCCAGCACGGCGACGATGTTGTGCAAGGCCTGGCGGGTCTGGCCGGCGAAATCGTCGGTGTGGAACACACCCTGGCCATCCCACCCTATCATGCCGCTCACGTACACGGCGGTGCCGCGCGCGGCCACCCCGTTGGCATAGCCGCGCGGGCGCACCCAGCCCGGCGGTTGCAGGATCTTCATCTGCTCATTCATCTGTCCACCCATTTTGTCTATTTGCCCTCAGGTTGCGGCGCGGCGCGCAGCAGCTCGCGCGCGATGATCAGTTGCTGGACCTCCGTCGCCCCCTCGTAGATGCGCAGCGCGCGGATTTCGCGGTACAGCCGTTCGACCGGCTGCTCGCTGACCACGCCCAGCCCGCCGAACAACTGCACGGCGCCGTCGATCACCTGCTGCGCCGTCTCGGTGGCCGTCAGCTTGGCCATGGCCGCCTCCTTGGTCACGTTGCGGCCCTGGTCGCGCTGCCACGCGGCCCGGTAGGTCAGCAGCGCGGCCGCGTCGATGCCGGTCGCCATCTGCGCCAGGCGCGCCTGCGTGAGCTGGAAGTCGGCCAGCGCCTGGCCGAACATCTGGCGGCCCGTGGCGCGCGCCAGCGCCTCGTCCAGCGCGCGCCGCGCAAAACCCAGCGCGGCCGCCGCCACCGAGGTGCGGAACACGTCCAGCGTGGCCATCGCCACCTTAAAGCCCTGCCCCGCCTCGCCGATGCGCGCGCCGGCCGGCACCCGGCAGCCGGTGAACGTCAGGCGCGCCAGCGGATGCGGCGCGATCACGTTGATGCGTTCCGCGACCGCGAAGCCGGGCGTGCCGGCGTCGACGATGAAGGCGCTGATGCCGCGCGCGCCCGGCTGTTCGCCCGTGCGCGCGAACACCACGTAGAAGTCGGCGATGCCGCCGTTGGAGATCCACGTCTTCTCGCCATCGAGCACATAGTGGTCGCCGTCGCGCACGGCCGCGCACGCGAGGGCCGCCACGTCCGAGCCGGCCTGCGGCTCCGACAGCGCGAACGCGGCGATGGCCGCGCCGCTGGCCACGCGCGGCAGATAGGCGGCGCGCTGGGCGGCGCTGCCGAACAGGCTGATGGCGCCCGAACCGAGGCCCTGCATGGCGAACGCGAAATCGGCCAGGCCGCAATGGCGCGCCAGCGTTTCGCGGATCAGGCACAGGGCGCGGGTGTCGAGCGCCTCGTCATGGCCGCCCCACTCCCTGCCGGCCACGGCGTGGCGCAGCCAGCCGGCCGCGCCCAGTTGCGCCACGAGGGCGCGGCACGCCGCGTCCACGTCGCCATGGTGGCCGTCCACGATGTTGGCGGCGGCCCAGGTGTCCAGCGTGCGCTCCAGTTCCGCGTGCTGCGGCGCCAGGAACGGCCAGTCCAGGTAACTTTTGTCGGCCATGCTCAATCCCCCTCGAACGCCGGTTTTTGTTTGGCCACGAACGCGTGGTAGGCGCGGTGGAAATCATTGGTGGCCATGCAGATGGCCTGGGCCTGGGCTTCCGCCTCGATCGCCTCGTCCACGCCCATGTTCCACTCCTGCTGCAGCATCTTCTTGGTCATGCCGTGGGCGAAGGTGGGGCCGTCGGCCAGACCGCGCGCCAGCGCCTGCGCGGCGCCGGCCAGCGCGTCCGGCTCGTGCAGGCTGTTGAAGAAGCCCCAGCGCTCGGCCTCCGCGCCCGACATGGAACGGCCCGTGTACAGCAGCTCGGCCGCGCGGCCCTGGCCGATCACGCGCGGCAGCAGCGCGCACGCGCCCATGTCGCAGCCGGCCAGGCCCACGCGCGTGAACAGGAACGCCGTCTTGCTGCGCGCCGTGCCCAGGCGCAGGTCCGAGGCCAGCGCCAGGATGGCGCCGGCGCCGGCGCAGATGCCGTCCACGGCCGCCACCACGGGCTGCGGGCAGGCCCGCATGGCCTTCACCAGGTCGCCCGTCATGCGCGTGAAGGCCAGCAGACCGGGCATGTCCAGTTTGGTGAGCGGGCCGATGATGTCGTGCACGTCGCCGCCCGAACAGAAGTTCTCGCCGGCGCCGGTGACCACGATGGCCTTCACGTCCTGCGCGTAGGCCAGCGCGCGGAACAGGTCGCGCAGCTCGGCGTAGGAATCGAAGGTGAGCGGGTTCTTGCGCTCGGGCCGGTTCAGCGTGACGGTGGCCACGCCATCGGCCACGGTGAACAGGAAGTGACTGGCCTGGTGGCCGGCCAGGGTGCTGACGTTGCCGGGCAGGCGCTGTGCTTCGCCGGGGAGGTATCGCATAGGTGGTCCTTACTTTTCTTCGGAGGCGTTCAGGTGGCGCTTCATCTGCGACAGCAGGTCGATCAGCTGCGCCTTGTCGGCGCCCGACATGTCCTGCAGCAGTTCGGCGATCCATTGTTCGTGCACCACCGCGATGGTGGCGAAGGTGCGGCGGCCGGCGGGCGTCAGCTTGACGCTGTAGGCGCGGCCGTCCTTGGGGTCGGGCACGCGCACCACCAGATTTTCCTGCTCCAGCTGGTCGGTGATGCCCGTGACGTTGCCGCCCGTGACCATCATGCGCTTGGACAGTTCGCCCATGCGCAGCCCCTGCGGATAGCGTTCCAGTTGCGCCATCAGGTCGAAGCGCGGCAAGGTGATGCCGAACGTGGTGCGCAGCCGGCTGCGGATCTCGTTCTCGATGCGCATAGTGCACGAGAGCATGCGCAGCCACAGCTTGAGCGACTGGTGATGGTCGTCCGTCAGGCGGGTGGCCAGGTCCAGCACGGGCGCTTCCTCTTGCTGCGCCTGTGCCGCGGCGTGGTCGTGGTTCTCTGGGCTAGACATGGTGTTCCGTTTCCAAGGTTGAATACATGCTCACATCACCTCGCCGCCGGCGACGGCGATGGCCTGCCCGGTCATGGCGGCCGATTCGGGCAGGCATAGCCAGGCCACGGCGTTGGCCACCTCCTCCGGCTGCACCAGCCGTTGCTGGGGATTGCCGGCCGCCAGCCCGGCGCGCGCCTGCTCTTCGTCGCGGCCCGTCTTGGCGACGATGTTGGCGATCGCCTCGCGCACCATGTCGGTCTCCGTGTAGCCGGGGCAGACGGCGTTGACGGTCACGCCGCGCGCGGCCACCTCCAGCGCCAGCGCGCGCGTCAGCCCCACCACGCCGTGCTTGGCCGCCACGTAGGCCGCCACGTAGCGGTAGCCCACCAGTCCCGCCGTCGAGGCCACGTTGACCACGCGGCCCCAGCCCGCCTCCAGCATGGCGGGCAGCGCGGCCTGGGTGCAGTGGAAGGTGCCGGTCAGGTTCACGTCCAGCATGCGCTGCCACAGCGCCGCGTCGGTCTTGCCGAACGGCGCGGACGCGGCCTGGCCGGCGTTGTTGACGAGGATGTCGATGCGCCCCGCGCCGCGCGCCGCGCGCGCGAAGCCGGCCAGCACGCTGGCGTCATCGGCGACGTCGATGATCTGCGTTTCCACCCGGCCCAGCGTGTCCAGCCGCGCGGCCGCCTCGGCCAGCGCGGCGCCATCGCGCCCGGCCAGCGTGACGGTCGCGCCGCGCAGCAGCAGCGCGCGCGCGCACGCCGCGCCGATGCCGCGCGCGCCGCCCGTCACCAGTGCGTGCCGTCCCTCCAGCGATGCGGCGATAGGATTCATCGTCAGCCCTCCAGCAGGCGCGCGGCCTGTTGTTGCGGTGTGAGGCCGGCGCCGGCGGCGGCCAGCTGGCGCTCGCGCTCCAGGTTGCGTTCCAGCTGCTGCTTGCCGGCCAGGTACTGTTTGGGCCATGCCGCGCCGGCGTAGCCGATCCGGGCCGCCTCGGCCAGCGTCCAGGCGGGATTGGCCAGATGCGGCCGGCCCACGGCGCACAGGTCGGCGCGGCCGGCGGCGATGATGCCGTTGGCGTGGTCGGCCTCGAAGATGGAGCCGACGGCGATGGTGGCGATGCCGGCCTCGTTGCGCACCCGGTCCGCGAACGGGGTCTGGTACATGCGCCCGTACTGGGGCCGTTCCAGCTTGCTGACCTGGCCCGACGAGCAGTCGATCAGGTCGGCCCCGGCCTGCTTGAACAGGCGCGCGATGCGCACCGCGTCGTCGGGCGTGATGCCGCCTTCGACCCAGTCGTGGGCCGAGATGCGCACGCTCATCGGTTTATGCTCGGGCCACACGGCGCGCACGGCCGCGAACACGCGCAGCGGGAAGCGGCAGCGGTTCTCCAGGCTGCCGCCGTATTCGTCGCCGCGCTCGTTGGTGAGCGGCGAGATGAACGACGACAGCAGGTAGCCGTGCGCGCAGTGCAGCTCCAGCCAGTCGAAGCCCGCCTCCCCGGCCGCCAGCGCGGCGCGCACGAAGTCGGCCTCGATGCGCGCCATGTCGTGCGCCGTGACGGCGCGCGCGGTCTGCGACACGCCGGCCAGGTACTGCTGCGGCGAGGCCGACACCAGCGGCCAGTTGCCCTGCTCCAGCGGCAGGTCGATGCCGTCCCACATGGCGCGGGTGGAGCCCTTGGCGCCCGCGTGGCCCAGTTGCAGCGCGATTTTCGCGTCGCTGTTGGCGTGGACGAAATCGACGATGCGCTTCCACGCGGCCGTGTGTTCGGGCGCGTACATGCCGGGGCAGAACGGCGTGATGCGGGCATCGGCCGACACGCACGTCATTTCCGCGCACACCAGCGCGGCCCCGCCCAGCGCGCGCGCGCCCAGGTGGGCCAGGTGGTAGTCGCCCACGGTGCCGTCCACGGCGCTGTACTGCGCCATCGGCGAGACGACGATGCGGTTCTTGAGCGTGAGCCCGCGCACCTTGAACGGCGTGAACATGGGCGGGATGGCCAGGCTGGCCGGTGGCGGCAGCTGCGCCTGCGAGAACGCGCGCCGCGCGAACCACGCCTCGAAGCGGGCCACGTAGGCCGCGTCGCGCAGCCGCAGGTTCTCGTGCGACAGGCGCTGGCTGCGCGTGAGCATGGAATAGGCGAACTGCTGCGCCTCCATGGCGCTGTAGCGCTCCACGTTCTCGAACCATTCCATCGAGTTGCGGGCCGCGCTCTGGATCTTCAGCACCTCCACCGCCCGCACCTGCTGGTAGGCGGCCAGCGCGGCGGCCGTGTCATCGTGCGCGCCGAAGCAGCGCGCCAGTTCGATCGCGTCCTCCAGCGCCAGCTTGGTGCCCGAGCCGATCGAATAGTGGGCCGAGTGGGCCGCGTCGCCCATCAGCACCACGGGCACGCGGCCGGCCGGCGTGTCGTTCCAGTGCACCCACTGCGCGCACACGATGCGCGGGAATTTGATCCACACGCTGGAGCCGCGCAGGTGGGCCGCGTTCGACATCAGCGCATGGCCGTCGAGCTGCTCGGCGAACAATTGCTCGCACCAGGCGATGCTCTGTTCCTGGCTCATGTCCTCCAGTCCTGCCGCACGCCACACGGTCTCCGGCGTCTCCACGATGAAGGTCGAGGTGTCGCCGTCGTACTGGTAGATGTGGGCCTGGAACCAGCCGTACGGGGTCTGCTTGAAGGCGAAGGTGAAGGCGTCGAACTTCTTCCTCGTGCCCAGCCACACGAAGCGGCACTGGCGCGTTTCGATCTGCGGCGCGAAGCTGGCCGCGTAGCGCGTGCGGATGCGGGAATTGAGGCCGTCGGACGCGATCACCAGGTCGGCCCCGTAGCGGGCGGCCACCTCCTGGTCGTCCGCCACGTCCGTCTCGAACACCAGCCGCACGCCCAGCTCCTCGCAGCGCTGCTGCAGGATGTTGAGCAGGCGCTTGCGCCCGATGCCGCAGAAACCGTGGCCGCCGGAGCTGACCTTGTGGCCTTTGAAGTGGATGTCGATGTCGTCCCAGTGGTTGAACGATTGCAGGATGGCGCGCGCCGTCGGCGCATCGGCCGCCGCCAGGTTGCCCAGCGTCTGGTCGGAAAACACCACGCCCCAGCCGAAGGTGTCGTACGGCCGGTTGCGCTCGATGACGGTGATGACGTGCGCGGGATCCTGCTGCTTCATCAGCAGGCCGAAATACAGCCCGGCCGGGCCGCCGCCTATGCATACGATATTCATGGAGTCGATTCTTTCTGTTTCAGTGTTCACCGTCGTCGCGCAGCTTGAAGCGTTGCAGCTTGCCCGTCTCGGTGCGCGGCAGCGACGACCGGAAGCGCACGGCGCGCGGGTATTTGTACGGCGCGATCTGGCGCTTGACGAATTCCTGCAGTTCGGCCGCCAGCGCGCCGCCGGGCGCGTGGCCGGGCTTGAGCACCACATGGGCTTCCACGATCTGCCCGCGCTCGGCGTCGGCCCGCCCCACCACGCCGCATTCGGCCACGGCCGGGTGGCGCAGCAGCACCTCCTCCACCTCCGGCCCGGCGATGTTGTAGCCGGCCGAGATGATCATGTCGTCCGTGCGCGAGCGGTAGTGGAAGTAGCCCTCCTCGTCCATCTCGTAGGCGTCGCCCGTCAGGTTCCAGCCATTCACCACGTATTCGCGCTGGCGTTCGTCGTCCAGGTAGCGGCAGCCGGTCGGCCCCTGCACGGCCAGCCGGCCGGTCACGCCCGGCCCCACCGGCCTGCCGTCCGCGTCCAGGATGCAGGCCCGGTAGCCGGGCACCGGCTTGCCGGTGGCGCCGGGCCGCACCTGCGCGCCAGAGGCGGAGATGAAGATGTGCAGCAGCTCCGTCGCGCCTATGCCGTCGATCATCTCCAGCCCCGTGGCCTGGCGCCAGGCGTCGCGCGTGGCCAGCGGCAGCGCCTCGCCGGCCGACACGCTCAGGCGCAGGCTGGCGATGTCGTGGTCCGCCGCCAGCGGCGCCATCTGGCGGTAGAACGTGGGCGCGGTGAAGCTGATGGTGGCGCGGTAGTGGCCGATGGCGGCCAGCAGCGTCTCCGGCGTCAGCCTCTCCAGCAGCACGGCGCTGGCGCCCACCCGCAGCGGAAACAGCAGCAGCCCGCCCAGCCCGAACGTGAAGGCCAGCGGCGGCGTGCCGATGAACACGTCGTCCGGGCGCGAGCCGAGCACGGAGCGGGGGAAGCAGTCGCAGATGGCCAGGATGTCGCGGTGAAAATGCATGGTCCCCTTCGGCACGCCCGTGGTGCCGGAAGTGAAGCTGATCAGGCACACATCGTCGGCCGCCGTGTCGACCGCCGCATAGGCGGCCGGCTGGCGCTCCATGCGCGCCTCCAGTCCCGTGGCGCCGGCGCCGGCGCCGAAGTACAGCACGCGCTGCGGCACGCCGGGCGCCGCCTCCATTTCCTCGCGCAGCCCGGCCGCGCACAGCACGGCGTTCACGCGGGCCTTGGCCAGGATCACGCCCAGCTCGCGCGCGCGCAGCAGCGGCATGGTGGGCACGGCCACCAGGCCGGCCTTGAACACGGCCAGGATGGCGGCCGCCATCATCGGCGTGTTGGCGCCGCGCAGCAGCACGCGGTTGCCGGTCTCCAGCCCCAGCTGGCCGCGCAGCACGTGGGCGATGCGGTCGACCTGCTCCAGCAACTGGGCGTAGGTCCACTGCTGGCCGGCGCCACGGATGGCGATGCGCCCGCCGGCGCCGGCCGCCACCGCCCGGTCCAGCAGCTCGGCCACGCAATTGAGCCGGTCCGGATAGCGCAGTTCCGGCAGCTCGAAGCGCAGCACCGGCCACAATTCGGGCGGCGGCAGGTGATCGCGCGTGAATGGGTCGGTGTGGGCGCTGGCGCCCATGGTGGCATGGCTTGCGCCGGCACTGCTGGCAGTCGGTCTGGTCATGGTCGCCCTGAAGTTGGTGGTCGTATCCTCACAGCCTGCGGCAGATACTTTAAACCTAAACTATCTCAACTTCAAGCGCGACGTGGAATGGATGGCGGCGGTTCAAGGTCGGAGCCCGGGGTCTGAACCTCCTCCTGTGCGGTGGCGCGTCCGGCCGGGAAACGGCGAAAGCGACAAACCGGGGCCTGCCGCTCGCGTACGCTATGGGGACAGGGCCTGGCGCGTCAGGCCGGTCTGGCGGGTCACGGCGCGCTGCACGTCCGCCAGCGCGTCCTGCACGGCCGCGCCGGACAGGGGCGCCGCCAGCACGGCCTGCAGGCCGGCGGCCGCGCCGTGCAAACCCAGCGTGGCGCAGCCCGTGTGCAGCCGTTCCAGCCGCAGCCGGGCCTCCTGCAGCTCGCCGCCGTCCAGCAGCTGCTGCAATTCCTGGCCGGCGGCGGCCAGCTGGTTCTGGAATCCACCCAGGTAGGCCAGCAGACGTTCGGCGTTGATGCCCAGCCGCAGCTGGGTGGCGGCCGGGGTTTCGGCCGCGTGTTCCGGGGTGCCGGCCGCCGGCGGCGGCGGAGCGAGGAAGCGCGCCAGGTGCACCCGCACCTGCTCGGCCTGGAATGGTTTGACCACGTAGCCGGCCGCGCCCGACGCGGTGGCCAGTTGCACCGTGTCGCCATCGGTGGCCGACGTCACCAGCACGAACGGCATCGCTTGCAGCGCCGGGTGCTGCTTGACCCGCTGCAGCAGTTCCATGCCCGACAGGCGCGGCATGCGCAGGTCGCAAAAACAGATGGCCGGGCGCAGTCCCGCCTCCAGCTGCTGCCACGCGTCGGCGCCATCCTCCGCCTCCACGATCTCGAAGCTGCCGCAGCTGTCGACCAGGTGCATCAGCACCATGCGCGACACGACATCGTCATCCACCACCAATACTTTCATCTTGCTCTCCAGTGCCCGTGCGCGCGCTGGCGGCGCCGGTGGCGTCCGCGTCTGGCACCGCCTCCATCTTACCCGATCAGCACCGTTTCCCGACAGGGCGCGGCGGCGAAAAAATCACAGCGCGGCGGCGGCGGCCGTCTGTTCCAGCAGCTGGCGCAGGCGCGGCAGGCCGGCCTCGATCTGCGCCCAATAGCCATGGTCGGCCGCCAGTTCCAGCTCGCCGCACAGCGCCTGCAGCTCCTGCTCCTCCAGGTAGCCGGCGCTGCCCTTGATGCCGTGCAGCAGACGCCCGGCCGCCTCGCCGTCGCGGGCGGCCAGCGCGCGATCGAGCTCGGCCAGCCGGCCCGGCACGTCCGCCAGGAAGGCGCCGCGCAGGCGCGCGCGCAAGTCGCCCTTGCCGCTGTGCTGGGCCGCGCGGGCCGATTCCGGGCCGGCCGGCGCCACGCCGAACATGGCGTCCAGGTCCGCCGTGGCGGCCGCCGGCGCGCGGCGCGGCTCCATGCGCGGCAGCGCCACGCCGCGCTGCAACTGGCGCTCGATGGCGCGGCTCAGCTGCATGTGCAGCGCCGCCTCGTCGATCGGCTTGGTCAGGAAGTCGTCCATGCCGGCGGCCAGGTAGCGGCTGCGGTCCTCCTCGCTGGCGTTGGCCGTGAGGGCGATGATCATCAGTTCCTGGTCGCGCACCGGCGCGTCCGGCGCGCCGCCCGAGCGGATCAACCGGGTGGCGCTGGCGCCGTCCATCTCCGGCATGCGGCCGTCCATCAGGATCAGGTCGTAGCGCGTCATCGAACACGCCTTGACGGCCAGCAGGCCGTTGGCCGCGATGTCGACCTTGTGGCCCAGTTCCTCCAGCATCATGCGGATGATGATCTGGTTGGTGGGGAAGTCCTCCGCGCACAGCACCTTGAGCTGGTGGCTGTGCGGCTCGCGCGGCACGTGCGGCAGCAGCGGCGGCGCCACCCCGTTGGCCAGCGGCAGTTCGAACGAGAAGGTGCTGCCCACGCCCGGCGTGCTGGCCACGCGGATCTCGCCGCCCATCAGTTCGACCAGCTGGCGGCAGATGGCCAGGCCCAGCCCCGTGCCGCCGTAGCGCCGGGTGGTGGTGGAGTCGGCCTGCTCGAATTTCTGGAACAGGCGCGACATGGCGTCGGCCGGAATGCCGATGCCCGAATCGGCCACCGTGAAGCGGATCAGGTTCACGCCCGGCGGCGCGTCCACCCCGCCCTGCGACTGGCCCGGCGCCACCCGTTCCACCCGCATGCGCACCGCGCCGCGCTGGGTGAACTTGAAGGCGTTGCCCACCAGGTTGACCAGCACCTGGCGCAGGCGGGTGGGGTCGCCCACCACGAACTGCGGCAGGCCGTCGCCGAACTCCAGGCTGAAGCCCACGCTGTGGGCGGCGGCCTGCTCCTCGAACAGGCTGACCACGTTCTCCACCGCCGCCGCCAGCGCGAAGTCGATGTTCTCGATGGTCAGCTTGCCCGCCTCGATCTTGGAGAAGTCGAGCAGGTCGTTGATGATCGACAGCAGCGACTGGGCGTTGACCTGGCCGCGCAGGATCTGCTCGCGCGTGCTCTCCTGCAGCTGGCTGTCGCGCAGCGCGAAGCTCAGCATGCCGATCACGCCGGCCAGCGGGGTGCGCATCTCGTGGCTCATGTTGGCCAGGAACTCGGACTTCTGGCGCGTGGCGTCTTCCGCCTTCTGCTTGGCCAGCCGCAGCCGCTCGTCGTTCTCCTGCAGGGTGCGGTTGGCCAGCGCCAGCTCGTCCGTGTGCAGCCGCACCTGGCGCTCCTGCAGCAGCAGCTGCTCCTGCGTCAGCCGCAGCGCCTGCAGGGCCTCCTCCAGCTGCTGGTAGGCGCGCGCGTTCTCCAGGCCCACCGCCGCGTGGGCGGCCAGCGTCTGCAGCATGTCCAGGTGCACCTGCTGGTAGGCGTGCTTGCCCTCGCTCTGCACGCACAGCAGGCCCACCACCTTGTCGTTGACCACCAGCGGCACGTAGATCATGGAGCGCGCCATGGCCGGCGGCACGCCGTCCTCGCGCATGCACGGCACGTTCTGGCTCGCGCCCGTGTCGTCCACGTAACGATGGTACTCGGCGTCGATGTCGTTGATGAACACTTCGCTGCGGTGGTTCACGCACCACACGGCCAGCTGGTTGGGGTTGTCGAGCCGGCGCGTGTAGGGCAGCGTGCGCACCCCGCTCTCGATGGCGAACGGGAATTCGATGATGCCGCGGTCCTCCTGCACGAAGCCGATGCCGAACATCTGGGCGTCCATCAGGTGGTGCACGTGGCGGTACAGGGTGCGCATGGCCGTCTCCATGTCCAGCGTGGCGCTCATCTCGCGTCCCAGTTCGCTCAGCACGGAGATGTTGCGGTGGGCCTGCTCCACGTTCTCCTTCTGCCGCTCCACTTCCTGCTTCTGGCGCTCGGTGTCGACGCGGCACTGCTCGGCCTCGGCGCGCTGGCTCTCGGCCTCGAGCCGGCGCTGCTCCAGCTCCTGCGTCTGCTGGCGCAGCAGCAGGTTCTTCTGCTCCACCTCGGCCGTGCGCAAGCTCACCTGCTGCTCCAGCACCGTCTTCTGGCGCCGCAGTCCGCGCATGCGGGCCTGGTAGGCCGCGTAGCCGGCCGTCGCCAGCGCCACGGCGGCCAGGGTGCGGAACCACCACGTCTTCCAGAACGGCGGACGGATGGTGATGACGAGGCTGGCGGCGTTGTCGTTCCAGATGCCGTCCTTGTTGGCGGCCTTGACGCGGAACGTGTACTGGCCCGGGTCGAGGTTGGTGTAGGTGGCGAAGCGCTTGGTGGAGTCGGTCACCACCCAGTCCTTGTCGAAGCCCTGCAGCTGGTAGGCGAAGCGGTTGCGCTGCGGGGCGGCGTAGTGCAGCGCCGTGAATTCGAGCGAGAACACGGAGTCGGCCTGGTCCAGCGTGAGCGCGCTGGTGTGCTCGATGGCGCCGCTCAGCACCTTGCCGTGCGCGCCCTGCCCCGGCCGCAGCGACTTGTTGAACACCTGGAAGTCGGTGATCGCCACCGTGGGCGCCACGCTGTTCTCGCGCACCTCGGCCGGCGCGAACGCCGTGATGCCGTTGAAGCCGCCGAAGTACAGCGTGCCGTCGGCCGTGCGCAGGGCCGCGCCGTCGAAATAGGCGCCTTCGATGGTGCCGTCGGCGCCCGAGTAGTTGCGCACCAGGCCGGTGCGCATGTTCAGCCGCGACAGGCCGGTGTTGGTGCTCAGCCAGAGGTGGCCGGCGCCGTCGGGCAGGATCGAGGCGATGGCGTCGTCGCTGATGCCGTCGCGGCGCAGGTAGCGCTGGAATGCCACGCCGCCGTCCGGCCGCTGCACCATGCGATTGAGGCCGGCGGCCGTGCCGACCCAGATCGTGCCCTGCTCGTCCTCGTACAGGTAGTGCACCTCGTCGTGACTGAGGCTGGTGGGGTCGGCCGGGTCGCGCCGGAAGTGGCGGAAGCGGCCGCTCTTGCGGTCCAGCAGATCGAGGCCGTTGAAGGTGCCCACCCACAGGTTGCCGCGCTTGTCCTCGAGGATGGGGCGCACCACGTTGTCGGCCAGGCTGACGCTGTCGGCCGGATCGTGGCGGTAGGTGTGGCTGGCGCCCGTGCGCGGGTCGAAGCGGTGCAGGCCGCCGCGCGAGGCGATCCACAGCAGGCCGCCGCGGTCGCCGACGATGTTGCGGATGGTGTCGCCGGCCGGGTCGCCGTGCGAGAACGACCAGGCCCGCATGGCGCCGCTGGCCGCGTCCATGCGGTTGATGCCGGCCCGCCCGCCTATCCACAGGTTGCCGCCGGCGTCGCGCCACAGGGCCGTCACCAGGTCGTCGCTCAGGCCGCCGGGCGCGTGGCGCCAGGTGCGCGCGTGGCCGGTGGCCGGGTCGTACAGATTGAGGCCGGCGCTGGTGCCCAGCCACAGCTGGCCATGGCCGTCGGCCACGATGGCGCGCACCTTGTTGTCCGACAGGGCCTGCGGCTGGTCGGCCTGGCGCACCAGCCGCGCGAAGCCGCCGCTGCCCATGTCGACCCGGCTCACGCCGTCGTTCCAGGTGCCGACCCAGAACGTGCCGACGCGGTCGCGGAACAGGGCCGAGATCTGGTCGTCGGCCACGCTGTGGCTGTCGCCCAGCTGGTGGCGGTACTGGGCCAGCCGGTTCTCGCGCGGCAGCCAGCGGTACAGGCCATCGGCGCCGCTGCCTATCCACAGGTTGTGTTCGCTGTCCTGGTAGATGGCCGTGATGTTGCCGCCCTTGAGGCCTTCGCGCGCGCCCAGCCGGTAGCGCCGGGGCGCGCCCTCGCCCAGCTGCCACCGCTCCAGCCCGGCCAGCGAGCCCACCCACAGCGCGCCATCCTGGTCCAGCTGCAGGGCCGCCACGAAGTTGGCCTTGGCGTCGGGCGCCGTGTCGAGCTGGAAGTGCTGGAAGCGGCTGGCGCCCGGCGCCAGCATGTCGAGCCCCGTGGCCGTGCCCACCCACAGCCGGCCGGACCAGTCGCGCACCAGCGCGTTGACCTGGTCGTCGACCAGGCTGGCCGCGTCGGCGTCGTCGTGGTGCCAGCTGGTGAAGCGGGCGCTGGCCGGGTCGAAGTGGTGCAGGCCGTCGCCGGTGGCCAGCCACAGGCCGCCCAGGCCGTCGTCGACGATGGCGCGCACGTGGCGGTTGCCGTTGCCGCGCTTGGCCGATTCGTGCGGCAGGAAGTGGTCGAAGCCGCGGGTGCGCGGGTCGTAGCGGTCGAGGCCACCGTCGGTGCCCACCCACAGCCGGCCGGCGCTGTCGAGGTGCAGCACGCGCACCCAGTTGTCGCCCAGGCTGTGCGGGTCCGACACCAGGCTCTTGTAGGTGACGGTGCGGTAGCCGTCGAAGCGGGTCAGGCCGGCCTGGGTGCCGAGCCAGATGAAGCCTTGCTTGTCCTGCGCGATGGCCAGCACCGATTCCTGCGCCAGCCCGTGCTCCACCGTCAGCTGCTCGAAGCGCAAGGTGCGCGGCGGCGCGCCGGCGCTGGCCGTGTGCAGGCCGGCGGCCCACAGCAGGGCGGCCGGCAACAGCAACAGACTACAGAGACGTCGGATCAACAACGGCACACGGATTCCATCCCCTCGGTTCAACTGTCGAAAAAGGCCAGCACGTCGTCCTTGCGCAGCTGCGTGTCGCGCTGGCCAAGGCGAATCAACTCGCCAGTATACGTCGATTCGAACAACAGGTACGACGCGAGCGCCGCGCCGCGCGTTTCGGTCGCGCCTATCCCGCCCAGCATGGTGCGGATCGGCACCGGCAGACTGGCGATGTGGCGGCCGGCGATCTCGTCCAGCCGCTCGGACGGCGCGATCACCAGCAGCTTGACCGGCTTGAGCGGCGTCTTGCTCAGGTGCTCCTCGGGCAGCAGCGACAGCGTCTTGTTGACCCGCTCCAGCCGTTCGATGTCCACCGCCAGGCTGTCGAGGAAGATGGACGACATGGCGTGGCCGGCGATCTGCGCCAGGCTCGGATAGCGCGCCGCGCCGTCGGCGGCGCTGCGCGGCGGCTCCGACAGGCGGCCCGCGCCCACCACCAGCACCTTGCTCGCGCCCAGGTGGATGGCCGGCGAGATCGGCGCGATCTGGCGCATGGTGCCGTCGCCGCAGTATTCGCGGTGGCCGCCCAGGTACAGCGGCGTGGCCGGGAAGATGAAGGGGATGGCCGACGAGGCCAGCAAGTGCTCGATGCCGATCTGGTCCTGCAGCGCCACGCGCTGCATGCGCACCCACGGCGCGATCTCGGCCGCCGTCTGGTAGAACGTGATGTGCTCGCCGCCGCTGTAGGACGAGGCGGTGACGGCCAGCGCGTGCAGCAGGCCCTCGGACAGCACGCTGTCGAGCCGCGGCAGGTCCAGCATGCGGTGCAGCAGCGACACCAGCGGCGTGTTGTCGAGCAGGGACTGGGGCGGCGTGGCGCGCCATTTGCGCAGCAGCCAGCCGAACGACAGCAGCGACAGCCAGCGTGCGCCGGAGCGGATCACGCCCAGCGAGTCGGCCCGGTACACCTGGTCCACCTTGATGTGCTGCCACACGTCGAGCAGGCGCTGCACGCCCTCGCTGAAGTTGTCGGCGCGGCAGGCCAGCGCGGTGGCGTTGATGGCGCCGGCCGAGGTGCCGCAGATGATGTCGAACGGGTTGCGCGCCGGCGGCCAGCCCGCTTCCCACAGTATCTCCGAGATGGCCTGTAGCACGCCGACCTGGTAGGCGGCCCGGGCGCCGCCTCCGGTCAGGATCAGGCCTGTTTTCTTTTGTATTCCCATGCGGTCAAGAGTAGCAGGGTATGGCGCCGTTGGGGAAGGCATGGCACCACTTTCGCGTCACGATCGCGCGGGATAGCCACAGCGGGACCTAATCGCCCAGCGCCACGCCCTCGCGGCGCGGATCGGCGCCGCCGAACCACACCGGCTTGCCGTCCACCGTGCGGCGCTGGATGCCCTGCAGGCCGGAGTTCTGGTCGAACTGGCGCACTTCGTGGCCGCGCGCGATCAGCCGCGCCACCACCTCGGGCGCCACCCTGCCCGCCTCCAGCTCGGTGGGGCCGTTGCGGCTGCCGAAGTTGGGCAGGTTGATCGCCTGCTGCACGTCCAGCCCCCAGTCCAGCGTCCCCACCAGCACCTTGGCCACGTAGTTGATGATGGACGAACCGCCCGGCGAGCCGGTGGCCAGCACCAGCTGGCCCGTGGCGCGCTCGAACACCAGCGTGGGCGACATTGCGCTGCGCGGGCGCTTGCCGGCCTGCACCCGGTTGGCCACGGGGCCATCGGCGTCGACGGCGTCGAACGAGAAGTCGGTCAGCTGGTTGTTGAGCAGGAAGCCGTCCACCATCTGGCGCGAGCCGAACGCGTCCTCCACCGAGGTTGTCATGGACAGGCCGTTGCCGGCGCCGTCGACCGCCACCAGGTGCGAGGTCGAGGGCCGGTCGAGGGCCGTGTCGGTGCCCCACGCCACCTGCATGCCATCGGGGGTGCCGAACGGCGCGCTGCCCATCGAGCGCGGGCCGATCAGCGCCGCGCGGCGGGCCAGGTAGCCTTTGTCGAGCATGGCCGCCACGCCGCGCCCCGGCAGCGGCACGAAGTCGGTGTCGGCCACGTAGTGGTTGCGGTCCGCGTAGGCCAGCCGGCCGGCCTCGCTGAACAGGTGGATGGCGTCCGCGTCGAGCATGCCGTTGACCGGCTTGTAGGGGCTGATGTCCTTGAACGACAGGATGCCCAGCATCTGCGCGATGGCGATGCCGCCCGACGATGGCGGCGGCGCGCCGCACACGGTCCAGAGCTTGTAGTCGCTGCACACGGGCGCGCGCTCCTTCGCGCGGTAGCCGGCAATATCGCTCGCCGTCAGCAGGCCAGGATTGGTGGGATGGGCCGCCACCTTGGCCGCGATGTCGCGCGCGATGCGCCCTTTGTAGAAGGCGTCGGCGCCGCCGGCGGCGATCTCGCGCAGGCTGCGCGCCAGTTCCGGGTTCTTCAGCACGTGGCCCACGGGCCAGGGCTGGCCCTTGGCGTCGTAGAAGTAGGCCGCCGCCACCGGGTCTTGCGCCAGATAGCGCTCATGCTCCAGCAAGGCGTGCAGACGCGGACTGACGGCGAAGCCTTGGTCGGCCAGCTTGATGGCCGGCGCGAACAGGCTGGCCCATGGCAGCTTGCCGTGTGCGCGGTGCGCCAGTTCCAGCATGCGCAGCACGCCGGGTGCGCCCACGGAACGCCCGCCGATGATGGCGGCCGCGCGCGACAGCGGCTGGCCGCTCTTGTCCTGGAACAGGTGCTCGTCGGCCGCCGCCGGCGCCGTCTCGCGGCCATCGTACGATTGCACGCGCTTGCCGTCGAAGTACATGAGGAAGGCGCCGCCGCCGATGCCCGACGATTGCGGCTCCACCAGGTTCAGCACCATCTGGGTGGCGATGGCCGCGTCGATCGCGCTGCCGCCCCGGCGCAGCACGCGGTAGCCGGCATCGGCGGCCAGCGGATTGGCGGCCGCCATCATGAACTTGTGGGCGACAACGCCTTGCTTGGCCTGGTAGCCGGTGGCGATTTCGGGCGCGGGGGTGGCGTCCTGCGCCAGCGCCGGCGACAGTGCCAACGACAGCGGCAACGACAACAGGCCGCCCAGCGCCAGGGCCGGGGCCAGAGACTTCAAACGTAGCATGCGGGCTCCCAATGAAAAAGGCGCGCGACCAGGGCCGCGCGCCCGTTGATTCAGCCATCCTACACGAAATCGATTATTTCGGCTGCATGCGGATCGCGCCGTCCAGACGAATAGTTTCGCCATTCAACATGACGTTTTCGATGATGGCCTTGGCCAGGTGCGCGTACTCGGCCGGCTTGCCCAGGCGTGGTGGGAACGGCACCATGGCGCCCAGCGCCTGCTGCACTTCGGCCGGCATGCCCAGCAACATCGGGGTTTCGAAGATGCCGGGGGCGATGGTCATCACGCGGATGCCGCTGCGCGACAGGTCGCGCGCCATCGGCAGCGTCATGCCGGCCACGGCCGCCTTGGACGAGGCGTAGGCCGCCTGGCCGATCTGGCCGTCGAACGCGGCCACGGAGGCCGTGTTGATGATGATGCCGCGCTCGCCCTGCTCGGTGGCCGCCGTCTTGCCCATGGCGTCCGCCGCCAGGCGGGCCATGTTGAAGGTGCCCACCAGGTTGATGTTGACGGTGCGCTGGAACACGTCCAGCGGGTGCGGGCCATCCTTGCCCACGGTCTTGACGGCCGGCGCCACGCCGGCGCAGTTGACCAGGCCGCGCAGCGTGCCCAAGGCCTGGGCGGCGGCCACCACGGCCTGGCCGTCCGCCTCCGACGTCACGTCGCACTTGACGAAGGTGCCCTTCAGTTCAGCGGCCAGCGCCTGGCCCGCCTCCACTTGCACGTCGGCCAGCACCACCTTGCCGCCCGCCGCCACGATCATGCGGGCCGTGGCCGCGCCCAGGCCCGAAGCGCCGCCGGTGATGATGAATACATTGTCTTGAATCTGCATGTCCGTCCTCTGTCAGTTGGGAAAATCGTGCGCGTGGCCGGTGACCGGCCATTAACGTTAACGTAAACGTCAATTGTAGCGAACTTTGGCCGCTGCGCGCGAAAAACCGTGCCTTCCTGTTGCAGCGCCGCAAAGCGCCATGGATGGGCTATGGATGCGCTAGGGGCGCGCTATTGGCACTGCAGCCACACGCCGTCGCGCAGGCACAGTTGTCCCGAGGGGGAGATGGTGGTGTTGCCCCCGGCGCCGGTGTGGCGCACGCCGGCCGCGTCGTAGCAGCCGCCCGCGTCGCAGGTGGTCGCGGGCGTGGGACGCGGGGTCTGGTGCAGCGGCGGCGATGGCGGCAGCGGCGGCGCCACGGCCGTGCGCGGCACGGGACGCGCCGGCATGGTGGGGATGATGGCCATCACCGAACGGCGCGCCTTCGGATGACGCGTGGGCGCGGTGCGGCACGGCTCGACGGCCAGGTGCTTGCCGTCGGCGCTCAGCGTGCACACGGGCAGGCGCGCATATTGATCCGGCGGCAGCTGGCTCGCCTCGACGGCGGCGGGAGCCTCGTGCGGCGCCGGCTTCCCGGTCTGCGCGGCGGCAGCGCCGGCCATCCACACACCCGCCCCCAGCAACAACAGACAGCGGCGGATCGGGCGGGCGGTCATGGCGGACCTCAGCGCGGCGGCGGCGTGTTGGGCGGCGGGTAGCTGCCGGGCCCCTGCTGCGACTCGGTCATCATGCGGCCGGCCACGGGCACGCGGTGGCCCTGCGCGTACATGCACTGCTGATAGGCGTAGTCGTAGCGCCGCTGCAGGTTGTTGCCCGAATAGTTGCCCGCGTCGGCGCCGGCCATGGTGCCCATGGCCAGGCCCACGCCCGCGCCCGAACCGGCGCCGCGCCCGCCATCGACGGCCGCGCCCAGCGCCGCGCCCACCAGCGTGCCGAGAGCGGCGCTGCGCACCGTGCTGTCGGCGGCGGCCTGCTCGGCCGTGCCGCCCACCTGCGACTGCGCATAGCCGCGGCAACTGAAGTCGTCGGCGCGGAATTGATCAAAGGTCTTGCCCGTGCCCGGCAGCACCAGCGCGCTGGGGCCGGTGGGCATGGAGACGCAGCCCGCCAGCAACACGGGCAGCAGCACGACGGGCAAAACGATAAGGGACTGGGAACGCTTCATTGCGCTGGCTCCGGTTTCGGTTTGACTTCTTCCGGCGATACGGCACGCCACGCCGTGCGGCATTCTTTGACGTACGGGTAATAGCCGGGTGGATTGTTGCAGTAGTACCAGAACTGGACGGGCGGCATCGGCGGCGCGCCCTGCTCGATGTACACGGGCGGCGGGGCCGGGGCCGGATACACGGGATCGTAGGAATAGTAACGGCGGTAGTAGGGATCGTAGAAAGGATCCGCATACCACGGCGCGGGCCAGAACAGCGGTGCGCCGATCACCACGCCCACATGGGTGCGGACATGGGAGTGACCGCCGGGATGGCCGCCGCCCCGGTGCGACCGGGATTGGGCCTGGACCGGCGCGCATGCCAGCGCCGCCGTCAACAACGCCAGCATCACCGCCGGCTTGAAAGTCTTCATCGCGTCACCTCGTCAAGTGCTACGCCATGCGACCATTATCGGCTGATCGGCGCGGCCTTGCCAGAGGCGGATACAATTCGACACGCTGGAATCCAACAGAACTTGACGGCGCCGGGGTCGTCGCCCCCGGGCGCGCGCCCGGGAAGCGCGCCCCGGGCGCCCCGCCGGTCGCCGGCCGTGATTACTGCGTCTTGCCGGCCTCCTCCTTCGGCATGGCCGGCTCCGCTGGCGACTGCACCACCGGCATGGCCGGCGCCGTGGCGGCCGGCATGGCCACATGGGCCGCCACCGGCGCGCTCACGGCCAGCCAGCCCGTGGCCGGCAGCAGCGGCACCAGCAGCAGCGCCACGATGTTGATGATCTTGATCAACGGATTGACGGCCGGGCCGGCCGTGTCCTTGTACGGGTCGCCCACGGTGTCGCCGGTCACGGCCGCCTTGTGCGCGTCCGACCCCTTGCCGCCGAAGTTGCCGTCCTCGATGTATTTCTTGGCGTTGTCCCAGGCGCCGCCGCCCGTCGTCATCGAGATGGCGACGAACAGGCCGGTGATGATGGTTCCCATCAGCATGCCGCCCAGCGCGGCCGGGCCCAGCAGCATGCCCACCACGATCGGCACCACCACCGGCAGCAGCGACGGCATGATCATTTCCTTGATGGCCGAGGCGGTCAGCATGTCCACCGCCTTGTCGTACTGCGGCTTACCGCTGCCATCCATGATGCCCTTGATGTCGCGGAACTGGCGCCGCACCTCCACCACCACGGCGCCGGCCGCGCGGCCCACGGCCTCCATCGCCATGGCGCCGAACAGGTAGGGCACCAGGCCGCCGATGATCAGGCCCACGATCACCATCGGGTTGGACAGATCGAAGCTGATCGACTTGCCCGACGATTCAAGCGCGTGCGTGTAGTCGGCGAACAGCACCAGCGCGGCCAGGCCGGCCGAACCGATGGCGTAGCCCTTGGTGACGGCCTTGGTGGTGTTGCCCACCGCATCCAGCGGGTCGGTGATGGCGCGCACGGATTCGGGCATGCCCGACATCTCCGCGATGCCGCCCGCGTTGTCCGTGATGGGGCCGTAGGCGTCGAGCGCGACGACGATGCCGGCCATCGACAGCATGGAGGTGGCGGCGATGGCGATACCGTACAACTGCCCCAGCTGGTAGGAGACCAGGATGGCGGCGCACACGGCCAGCACCGGCAAGGCGGTGGACTTCATCGACACGCCCAGGCCGGCGATGATGTTGGTGCCGTGGCCGGTGGTGGACGCCTCGGCGATGTGGCGCACCGGATGGAAGTCGGTGCCCGTGTAGTATTCCGTGATGTAGACCATCAGCCCGGTCAGTACGATGCCGACCAGCGCGCAGCCCATCATCTTCATGCGCATGGCGTCGTCGCCCCACAGCTGCCAGGTGACGACGGCGAAGCCGATCAGCGACAGGCCCGCCGCCCACCACAGCCCCGTGTACAGGGCCGACATGATCTTCTTGCCCGGCTTGGCCTTGACCATCGAGCAGCCGATGATGGAGGCGATGATGGACACCGCGCCCAGCAGCAGCGGATAGACGATGGCCGTGGTGGGCGCGGCCGTGATGGCCAGCGCGCCCAGCAGCATGGTGGCGATCAGCGTCACCACATAGGTTTCGAACAGGTCGGCCGCCATGCCGGCGCAGTCGCCCACGTTGTCGCCCACGTTGTCGGCGATCACGGCCGGGTTGCGCGGGTCGTCCTCGGGAATGCCGGCTTCCACCTTGCCCACCAGGTCGGCGCCCACGTCCGCGCCCTTGGTGAAGATGCCCCCGCCCAGACGGGCGAAGATGGAGATCAGGGAGGCGCCGAAGGCCAGGCCGATCAGCGGCTGGATCACGTCATGCTCGCTGACGGCCGTGCCGCGCGCGCCCGACACCAGCATCATGTAGAACAGGGTCACGCCCAGCAGGCCCAGGCCCACCACCAGCATGCCGGTGATGGCGCCGCCCTTGAAGGCGACGTCGAGCGCTTCGTTCATGCCCTTGGTGGCCGCCTGCGCCGTGCGCACGTTGGCGCGCACCGAGACGTTCATGCCGATGAAGCCGCAGGCGCCCGACAGCACGGCGCCGAGCAGGAAGCCCAGCGCCGTGTGGGTGCCCAGCAGCGCGAAGATCAGCACCAGCAGCACCACCCCGACAATGGCGATGGTACGGTACTGGCGCGCCAGGTAGGCCGCCGCGCCCTGCTGGATGGCCAGCGCGATTTCCTGCATGCGCGGGTTGCCCGCGTCCTGCCTCAAAATCCAGCTGCGCGACCACAAACCGTAAAGCACGGCGAACACGCCGCACGCCACTGCAAACCAAAGACTAGCTGCCATAGTTTCCCCTTGTTCTTGTTAATCAAGCTCGTCAACACACTCAGATAACCGCCGACCATGCCTTGTAAGCATGCGCAGCCAACTAACCTGCGTACTGCACTTTTTTATGAAACGGGATGGCATCCATCGCTGGACGCGGAACGCGCGGGCGTTCCTGCGGGCGCGACGCCCGCAAAAAAGCGGACCGTAGTCCGCTTCCTTACTGCTTATTCCGACAGTGCCGCGAATGCAGCGTCGCGGATCTCATCGACTGGTCCCACGCCGCTGATGCGACGATATTTCGGCGCACCTGGCTGGCCGCTCTGGGCCCAGTTGTTGTAGTAGCCGAGCAGGACTTCGGTCTGGTTGTGGTACACGTCCAGACGCTTCTGCACGGTTTCGACCTTGTCGTCGTCGCGCTGCACCAGGTCTTCGCCGGTGACGTCGTCCTTGCCTTCCACCTTGGGCGGATTGAATTTCACGTGGTAGACGCGGCCCGAGCCGGGGTGGCTGCGGCGGCCGGACATGCGCTCGACGATCATGTCGTCCGGCACGTCGATTTCCAGCACGTAGTCGACGGCCACGCCGGCTTCCTTCATGGCGTCGGCCTGCGCGATGGTGCGCGGGAAGCCGTCGAACAGGTAGCCGTTCTCGCAATCGCACTCTTTCAGGCGATCCTTGACCAGACCGATGATGATGTCATCCGACACCAGGCCGCCGGCGTCCATCACCTTCTTGGCCGCCAGGCCCATCTCCGTGCCAGCCTTGATGGCCGCGCGCAGCATGTCGCCGGTGGAGATTTGCGGAATGTTGTATTTCTCTTTGATGAAATTGGCTTGGGTGCCCTTGCCGGCACCGGGTGCTCCTAACAGAATGAGACGCATGAAGTTTCCTAAGACAGATTTGAAATGGTAATCGTAATAATTATTGTGCTGGTGGCTGGTGTGGCTATCTTTGTACGAAACTTACCACAAAACTTCGCCGCAACGCCACTCCGCCAACGTTTTGCGTTCGTTAATTGATGTCTCCCCGCCTGAATCGCGTTATTCCGTATGAATACCGCACTGTTCGAATCTTTATAGCGGGGATTATTTACGGGCACCTTACGGGTTGCAGCCCGGGTCGCAGCCCGGTCGCAGCCCGTGGCGCGGTCAGCGATAGTGCTGGCGCACCCGTTCCAGATCCTCGGGGGTATCCACGCCGGCGGCCGGGGCCGCGTCCGTCACGTGGACGGCGATCGGGTAGCCGTGCCACAGCACGCGCAGCTGTTCGAGCGCCTCGATCTGCTCCAGCGGCGACTGCTCCAGCGCCGGGTAGGCTTGCAGGAAATCGTTGCGGTAAGCGTACAGGCCGATATGGCGCAGCGGCACGTAGCCGGCCGGCAGCGTGGCGCGGTCCTGCGCGAACGCGTCGCGGTGCCACGGGATGGTGGCGCGCGAGAAATACAGCGCGCGGCCGGCCTTGTCCAGCACCACCTTGACCACGTTGGGGTTGAAGGCGTCGGCCGCGTCGTGCAGCGGATGGGCGCAGGTGGACATGGGCACGTCGGCCGAGATGCGGGCGGCGGCGGCCGTCAGCAGGGTGGGATCGATCAGCGGTTCATCGCCCTGCAGGTTGACCACCACCGCGTCCGGCGGCAGCTGCATCAGGCGCGCCACCTCGGCGATGCGGTCGGTGCCGGACGGATGGTCGGCGCGCGTCATGCACGCCTCCACGCCGTGCGCGGCGCAGGCGGCGCGGATGTCCTCATGGTCGGTGGCGACGATGATGCGTGCGGCGCCCGCCTCGCGCGCGCGCTCGGCAACGCGCACCACCATCGGCTTGCCGCCCAGATCGGCCAGCGGCTTGTTGGGCAGCCGGGTCGAGGCCAGCCGCGCCGGGATGATGACGGTGAAACCCACTTATTCCGCCGTGTCCTGCAGCGTGCGGGCCTGGTCGGTCCACATGATGGGGATGCCGTCGCGGATAGGGAATGCCAGGCGGTCGCCCTTGCAAATCATCTCCTGCGCCTTTTTATCGTACACCAGCGGCCCTTTGCATACAGGGCAAACCAGGATATCAAGCAGTCTTGCGTCCACGGCATTTCTCCACAATGAGTCCGGCCAGCGCGGCGTCGATGCGCGCCGTGACCGGGACCACCCACAGGCGCGGGTCGTCTTTGAGTTCGTCAATTTGCGCACATTTTACTGCATCCTTCTCCGTCATCAAGATCACATCGGCGTCCAGGCCATCGAAAGGACGGTCGCGGAAGTCGTGATGATCGGGCAAAGGCAGCTCGGTGCACGCGAGGCCGGCGGCGCGCAGCATGTTGAAAAAGCGCGCCGGATTGCCGATGCCGGCCGCCGCCGCCAGCCGCGCGCCGGGCCGGGCCAGCGACGCCAGCGGCACCCGGCGGGCGCGGTCGCACAGTTGCTCCGCCACCTCGCCGACGAGGCGCATCTGGAACGGCGCCGGGTCGCCCACGGCGCGCGCCAGCGCCGGCGTCAGTTCCGGCGCGTTGACGACGGTGACGTCGCGCCGGCGCGAACGCGGCTCGCGCAGCGGCCCGGCCGGCAGCAGCCAGCCATTGCCGGCGCCACGGCCGTCGAACAGGATGATTTCCACATCGCGCTGCAAGGCGTAATGCTGCAGGCCGTCGTCGGTGAGCACGATGTCGGTGTCGGGATGGGCGGCCAGCAGCGCGCGGCCGGCGGCGGCGCGGTCGCGCCCCACCACCACCGGACAGCCGGTGCGCTGGGCGATCAGCAGCGGCTCGTCGCCGACCTGTTGCGCGGTCGAGTCCGCCGTCACGGCGCGCGATGTGGCACCGTCGCCGCCATGGCCGCGCGAGATCACGCCGGGCCGCATGCCGGCCTGTTGCAAGGCCTGCACCAGCCAGATCGTGAGCGGCGTCTTGCCGGTGCCGCCGATGAAGATGTTACCCACCACCACCACCGGCACGGGCAGCCGGTGCGAAGCCAGCCAACCGGCCCGGAACAGCAGGCGGCGCACGGCGCTGAGCGCGCCGAACAGCAGCGACACCGGCCACAGCGCGCACGCGAGCGGGCCGCGCCGCAGCCAGGCGCGCGTCAGCGTGGTGGCCAGTGCGGATTCACCTGTGTGCCGGGCCGAGGGCTGGGCCGGCGCCACCTCGCGCATGGGCGCGGCGCCCGGCTTACTTGGCGCCACCTGTCTGCGCCGCGAAAGTGAGCTTGTCGTAGCCGGCGATGCGGGCCGCCTCCATCACGTTGACCACCATCTGGTGCATCGCGAACTGGTCGGCGTTGATGATGACCACCGGCGTCTTGCCGGCCTGCGCGCCCTGCCCTTCGGCGGCGGCCGACTTCATGGCGGCAGCGAAGCCGGCCACGTCGTGGAACGACACCGGCTGCTTGTTGATCGTGTAGTTGCCCTTGGCGTCGACCGTGATGTTGAGCTCGAACGGCCGCTCCAGCTGCTTTTCCGCGTCCGCCGTCGGCAGCGTGATCTGCAGTTCCGTGAACTTGCTGTAGGTGGTCGTCACCATCAGGAAGATCAGGATCACCAGCAGCACGTCGATGAACGGGATCAGATTGATTTCGGGATCGTCGCGGCCCCGCCCTTTGCGAAAATTCATGCCAGGCTCCGCTTACTTGCGCTTGCTGTGCACGACGTCGACGAACTTGACGGCCTGCTGCTCCATCTCGATCACGAAACTGTCGACCAGCGCGCGGAAGTGGCGGTAGAACACCAGCGTGGGCATGGCGATGGCCAGGCCGAAGCCGGTGTTATACAGGGCCACGGAAATGCCGTGCGCCAGCTGGGCCGGATTGGCGCCGCTGCTCGTTTGCGAACCGAAAATCTCGATCATGCCGACCACCGTGCCGAACAGGCCCATCAGCGGCGCCAGGCTGGCGATGGTGCCCAGCGTGGTCAGGAAGCGTTCCAGCGTGTGGGCCACGCCGCTGCCGGCCTCCTCGATCGACTCCTTCATCACCTCGCGCGGCGCCTCGATGTTGCGCAGCGCGGCGGCCAGCACCACGCCCAGCGGCGAGTTGTTCTCCAGCTTGTCGATGATATCGGCTGTGACGTTGCCGCTGCGGTAGACCCGCACCACTTCGTCCAGCAACTGGCGCGGCAGGATGCGGGCGCGGCGCAGGTACAGCAAGCGTTCGACGATCAGCGCCATCGCCACGATGGAAGCGACCAACAACAGCCAGATAGGCCAACCTGCAGCTTGTAAGATGGCGAGCAAAACGAACTCCTGTAAAAAAACCGCTGAACCTGTGAATGCCATGCGCGCCGCGCGCGACCAAGCGGCAATGTATCTTGTTGGGCCGCAGTCGGCAAGTAGCGCGTGCCTGCCCCCTCCCCGCGCGCCCGTCCGCCTGTGGGTTTTGCACATAATCTGTGGATAAGATTGTTGGCAAACCAATTGGCAACTGGAAATAGCGTTGATTTATAAGGATTTTTTCTTGCTGCGCAAAAACACGGCACGGCAAAAAAGGCGGGTTCAGGTCCGATATTGGGACATGAGCTCACCTGAACTGCCGAACGCATGTCTGAATGTTGTACCTGACCCCGACGTGGAGTTCTCAACAAATTCTGTGGACAAAATTGTGTGCAATAGCCAGTTACCTATGCTAAGTCATTGATTTACTGGGACTTAGTTTTCCAGCCCAAAAATGTCGCAGCTATCGGCTAGCGTGGGCCGATAAATTGGAGCAAAGAGCAGCAAAGTTTGTGCCCACTTCTGCACATATTCTGTTGATAAGATTGTGCGCAAGGCAGCTCTTACTGTCGGAAGTCCTTGATTTGAAAGAACATTGTTTCCCTGAGCAAAAAACAAGCATCCGGGTGGCAACGGGTGTCTTATAGCACTCTGCATATGGTTTTATGGCAATTTCTGACGAGCGCGACAGCGGTTTCCACAGTTCTGCACATAAATTGTGGATAAGATTGTTAGCAAGGGATATGCCAAATACACAAACCGTTGTTTTATAAGGATAATTTCACCCTGCGCAAAAAAGGCGCATGGTGGGACTGGTGTATAAGTGGCGACTTCAGCGCAACGGGGCGCTCGTCGGCCTGTGCAGTTCTACACATTTAATGTGGATAAGATTGTGAGCAAGGAACATGGCTTCAGGAAATGTCATTGATTTATAAGGAATTTTTTGCACTGCTCAAAAAGATGGCAAAGCTTGCAATCTGCTATTTTTTGCCAAGGAAAAGCCTGTTATCCACCACGGCCATGGGGAACGAGGGCGATATTTGCAGGCTATGGCGCGCGCCCGGCACTTCTGCACATTTTGTGTGGATAAGATTGTGTGCAAGGCCGTGGCTCCGGAAGGAAGTGTTTGATTTATATAAGATTTATTTCCATGCGCAAAAATCGAGCATGTATTCGCCGGCCCGTGCGGCGCAGCCAGCCAGGCGCTGCCAGTTATTCAGGCAGCGCGCAGCGCTGGCGAACACAGCCAAGTTCTGCACATCTTCTGTGGATAAAAGTGTGCGCAAAGACCGGGATTCGATACTAAGTCATTGTTTTGTCACAATATACGTCCGCTGCGCAAATTTTAAGCATTACAAAATCAGCAATTCGAAAATAACTATCGATCACAAAAAGTTCCGCACATCTTCTGTGGATAACTTTGTGCGTAACCGCAGGTGCTTAGCGCAAAGTGCTTGATCCATAAGGCTTTTTCCCTTCTGCATGCAAATGGGGCAGTATTCTTTCTCTTTTAAAATCATATGTTTAGATTAAACACTTGCCGTTTACTGTGATATATGACATAAGCATGACCTCCGCGCAGCAATGTGGACAGCTTTCCTTTTCGCCATCGCTATGAACACCCAAGACAGCTTCGAACCCGCCCCCGCCCAGCCCGTGATGACGGTGACCGCCCTCAACCAGGCCGTCGCGCGCCTGCTGGAACGCTCGTTCCCGCTCACCTGGATCGCCGGCGAAGTATCGAATTTCACGCGCGCCAGTTCCGGCCACTGGTATTTCACGCTCAAGGACGACGCGGCCCAGGTGCGCGCCGTGATGTTCCGCGGCCGCGCCCAGTACGCCGGCTTCATTCCGCGCGAAGGCGACAAGGTCGAAGTGCGCGCCCTCGTCACGCTGTACGGCGCGCGCGGCGATTACCAGATCAATGTGGAGGCGATCCGGCGCGCGGGCGTGGGCTCGCTGTTCGAAGCCTTCCTGCGGCTGAAGGAAAAGCTGGCGTCGGCCGGGCTGTTCGACCAGGACCGCAAGCGCGCCGTGCCCATGTTCGCGCGCACCATCGGCGTGGTCACCAGCCCGCAGGCGGCCGCCCTGCGCGACGTGCTCACCGCGCTGCGCCGCCGCGCGCCCCATGTGCGGGTGGTGATTTATCCCACGCCGGTGCAGGGCCAGGGCGCCGGCGACCGCATCGCGGCGGCCATCGCCACCGCCTCGCAGCGGGCCGAATGCGATGTGCTGATCGTGTGCCGGGGCGGCGGCAGCATCGAGGATTTGTGGTCGTTCAACGAGGAGGCGGTGGCCTACGCGGTGGCCAATTGCGCCATGCCGGTGATTTCCGGTGTGGGCCACGAGACGGATTTCACGATCTGCGATTTCGCCGCCGACGTGCGCGCGGCCACGCCGACGGCGGCGGCCGAACTGGCGGCCACGCCGCGCGCCGACTGGATCGCATCGCTGCGTGCGGACACCATCGACCTGCGGCGCGCCATGCGCCGCACACTGGGCGACGCGGCCCAGACGCTGGACCAGCACGCGCGCCGTTTGCTCAGCCCCGCCGCCCAGATCCGCCAGCAGCGCCTGAAGCTGTTGGCGCTGTCGACGGCCATGACGCACGCCACCCGCGTCCCGCTGACGCAGGCGCGCTTCAATCTCGATCGACTGGGGGGCCGGCTGGCGGCCCGCAAGCCGGACGTGTCGGGCGCGCGCGCGCAGCTCGACGGCCTGCGGCACCGGACCGCGCTCGGCATCGCCACGCAACTGGGCCAGCGGCGCGATGCGCTGGGCGCGCTGACGGCGCAACTGGAATTGCTCAATCCGCAGCGCACGCTGGAACGCGGCTACGCCATCGTGACGGACGCCAAGGGCGCCGTGCTGCGTTCGCCGGCCCAGCTCCAGCCGCGCGCCTCGGTGACGGTGCGGCTGGCCGAGGGCAGCGCCGAGGTGGGGATCGCGTCGGTACAACCCACGCTGGAATAAGGCGCAGCGACGCGTCAGCCGGCCGACAGCATGGCGGCCATGCCGATCAGTGCCGGGTATTTTTCCGTCAGGATGAAGGTGGGGATGTGGGCCAGGTAGTCGGAGAAGCGGCCCTTGTCCTCGAAGCGGGCGCGGAATCCCGAGCGTTCGAAGAAATCGCGCATCTGCGGCACGATACGCCCGCCTATATAAATGCCGCCTTTGGCGCCCAGCGTGAGCGCCACGTTGCCGGCCACGGTGCCCAGCATCTCGCAGAACGCTTCCAGCGTTTCCACGCACACGGGGCAGCTGCCGTTTAGGCCGCGCGCCATGATCTCGGCCGTGCCGATGTCGTCGGCCGCCACGCCGGCCCGCTCGGCCAGCGCCCGGTAAGCCAGCGCGATGCCGATGCCCGACACCAGCCGTTCGCTCGACACGTGGTGATGGAAGCGCCGCGCGTAGCGCAGGATGTCGATTTCGCGCTCGTTCATGGGCGCGAAGCTACCGTGCCCGCCCTCGCTGTCGATGGCGATCCAGCGCTCGCCGGCCGGCACCAGTCCCGAAACGCCCAGTCCCGCGTCCGGCCCCACCAGGCCGATGGTGCCACCCGCGCGCGCCGCGCCGGCGCCGATCTGGCGCTTGTGGTCGGGCGCCAGATAAGGCAAGGCGCTGGCCAGGGCCGTGAAGTCGTTCACCACCACCAACGATTTCAAACCGAACTGGGAGCTGACCGCCTCCACCGAGAACGACCAGTGGTGGTTGGTCATGGTGACCCAGTCGCCGTCGATCGGGTTGGCGATGGCGATGCCGGCGTAGCGGGCCTGATAGCCGCCCGCCGCCACCGTGGCCGGCTGCGCCAGGAAGCGCACGATGGCCGCGCCCAGCGTGGGATAGTCGGCGCACTGCGCTTCCCACACGGCCTCGATCCGGCGCGGCGCCGTCTCCAGTGCGAAACTGGCGCTGGTGCCGCCGATGTCGGCCAGCAGGCGCGGTCCGTTGCTAAAGTGCGAATGAAGATCCGGTTGCATGTGATTCCTTCGAGATGCCCGCCGCGCCCGCCGTCCGGCCGCGTCGACAGTGGCGATTATATGCGCCGGCCGGTTTGCCCCTGAATAACCATATGATTAGTAGTGTTTCTATTGAGCCGCAGCAATCGCACGCATTCCTGCAGCGATGGCGCAACCGCTTTACAATGGTGGACGTTTCAGCAAAAATCACCGTCCGTCTCAAACCACCAAGGAATAAAAAACATGGAACATACCCTGCCACCCCTGCCATATGCTATGGACGCCCTGGCGCCGCACATTTCCAAGGAAACGCTGGAATACCACTATGGTAAGCACCATCAAGCGTATGTCACCAACCTGAACAACCTGATCAAGGGCACCGAGTTCGAGAACCTGTCGCTCGAAGACGTGGTCAAGAAATCGTCCGGCGGCATCTTCAACAACGCGGCCCAGATCTGGAACCACACCTTCTACTGGAACGGCCTGACCCCGGCCGGCAAAGGCGCACCAAGCGGCGCGCTGGCCGACGCCATCAACGCCAAGTGGGGCTCGTTCGACAAGTTCAAGGAAGAGTTCACCAAGGCCTGCGTGGGCAACTTCGGTTCGAGCTGGACCTGGCTGGTGAAGAAGGCCGACGGTTCGGTCGACATCGTCAACACCTCCAACGCCGCCACCCCGCTGACCACCGCCGACAAGGCGCTGCTGACCTGCGACCTGTGGGAACACGCGTACTACATCGACTACCGCAACCTGCGCGCGAAATACGTGGAAACGTTCTTCGCCCTGGCCAACTGGGACTTCGCAGCCGCCAACTTCGCTTAATCGCGACGGCGACGGTCGGCCGCCACGCGCGGCCGCATGCTGCATGCAAGGGCCGCGTTCTCCGGAACGCGGCCTTTGTTTTTTTCAGCAGCCAAACCAGGGGCAGACCTTGGGGATCGGACCCCCGGCTGCGCGTCGGCTTCAGGACTGCAGTTGCAGGGTCTTGACCACCCGGTTCTCGTCGCGCTCGCCGGCGCCGGACGCGCGGTTGTAGCTTTCCTTGCGCACGATGACGAGGCGGTCGCCCACCACGCCATACACCTGCTGCTCCTCCTGCCGGGCTTCGAAGCGGATCACGATGAAGGCGCGGCCCGATTCGTTCTGGATCATGCGGCTGGCCAGCGGCGTGCCGTCGTCCGCGATCCACACGTACAGGTGGCCGTCGAACTCCTTCACGTATTTGCGGTCACGGTCGCTCAGCGTGTCGATCGCCACCTCGAACGTCAGCAGGCGCGCCGGTTTGCCCTGGCAGGTGTCGGCCTGCTCGCCCTTCCACGCCGCCTTCTCCAGCACGCGCGCCAGACTGCTGGCGGCCGAGATCATGGGCCGCAGGTCGGTCGGGCTGAATTCGCGCGCCGCGTTCAAGGTCGGCGTGCGCGCGTTGGGGTTGCGCGCCAGCGCCAGCGATTCCGCATCCATGCGCGCCAGGATATCCCTGCCATACGCCAGATGCATGCCGCGCGCGCCGTCCTCGATGCCCACGCTGGCCTGGCCCTGGGTTTCCTCGGCATCCTTGCCCTCGCCCAGGCGGCGCCACGTCTTCGTGTCGAGCGTCGCCTTCAATGGCGCCTGTTCCTGCAGGCGCGTCAGCGCCGACTTGAGGTCGGACAGGCCGTCCGCGTGCGCCGCCTGGCAGCACAATCCTTGTACCAGCGCGGCGGCCAGCGCCGTCATCGTCCATCGCATCGTTCGTCCTTTCATGGTTGTGCGGCGCCGGCCAGCCGGCCGGCGCGCATGTGCAGGGTGCGGCCGCAGCGGGCCGCCATCGTCATATCGTGCGTGACCAGCACCAGCGTGGAGCCACGCTCGCGGTTCAGCTCAAACATCAACGCCATCACCGCTTCGCCGCTGGCCGCATCGAGGCTGCCGGTCGGTTCGTCGGCCAGCAGCAGCGGCGGTTCGCACACGAAGGCGCGCGCCAGCGCCACGCGCTGCTGTTCCCCGCCCGACAGGTAGCGCGGATAGTGGCCCAGCCGCGCCGCCAGCCCGACCCGCTCCAGCATGCGTTCAGCCTTGGCGCGGGCCTGGCGGTCGCCGCGCAGTTCGAGCGGCAGCATCACGTTCTCCAGCGCCGTCAGGTGGGACAGCAACTGGAACGACTGGAACACAAAGCCCACGTGGTGCTGGCGGAAGCGGGCGCGGTCATCCTCGTCCAGCGCGAAGATGTCGGTTTGCCGCAGTTCGACCGTGCCGGTCGTGGGCAAGTCCAGCCCGGCCAGCAATCCCAGCAAGGTGGACTTGCCGGAGCCGGAAGCGCCCACGATGGCGACCGTCTCGCCGGGCAGCACGGTGAAGTCGATGGCGTGCAGGATGGTGAGCGCGCCGCCCGCATCCGTCACGGTCTTGCCCAGTCCGCACACGGCGATGGCCGGATGCAGCGCCTGCGCGGCGGCGGCGCCGGCGGCGAATTCCATGGTTGTCATACTCAGTCTCCCTCGGTGGTCTAATTCGATCGCAGGCCCAGCAACGGCGGCTGGTTCAGCACATTGCGCAATCCCAGCCAGCCGCCCGCCAGCGCGCAGGCCGCGCCCACCGCCACGCCCACGGCCGGCAGCAACGGCGACCAGTGCCAGGCCAGATGGAAGCTGTAGCGCGACAGCGCCCAACTGGCCAGCGTGGCCAGGGCGGCGGCCAGCAGGCCGGCCAGCGCGCCCGTCAACGCGTGCTCTATCCACTGCGCCTGGAGCAGACGGCCGCGCGAGGCGCCAAGGGCGCGCAGCAGCGCCGCCTGGCGCGCGCGCAGGTCGTGCGAGCCGGCCAGCGCCGCGTACAACACCAGCACGCCGGCGGCCAGCGTGAACGAGAACAGGAACTGCACCGCCGCCACGGCCTGCGCCAGCATGCGCTGCAACTGGCGGAGGATGGCGCGCACGTCGATCACGGTCAGGTTGGGAAAGTCGCGCGCAAGGCGGGTGCCGAACGTCAGGTCATCGGCGGGAACGTGGACGGCCACGGCCCAGGTGGCGGGCAGGCCGCGCATGGCCGACGGGTGCATCAGCAGCAGGTTCCCGATCTGATGCGCGCGCCAGTCCACCTTGCGCAGGTTGGCCACGCGCGCTCGCAGCGGCTGGCCGGCCACGTCGAACTGCAAGGTGTCGCCGGGCTTGAGCCTGAGATCGGCCGCGAACTTCTCCTCGACCGAAATGGCGGGCATGCCCGCCGGCTCGCCGGGGCCGTACCAGCCGCCGGCCGTCAGCTTGTCGGACTGCGGCAGCGTGGCCGCGTGGCCGATGTCGATTTCCCGCTCCAGCACTTCACGCACGGCGCGCGGTGGTTCGCCCGGTTTATCCTTGCCGCCATCCTTGCCGGCGCCGACCGCTTCCAGCGCGTCGCGGCCATTGATGCGCAGCAGCCGCGCGCGCGTGAGCGCCTGCTGCTCCGGCGCGCCATAGCCACGCAGGCGCGCGTCGATCGCGGTGCGCTGGTCGGGCTGGATGTTGATGACGAATTGATTGGGCGCGCCGGACGGCGTGGCCTGCATCCATGCCGCCAGCAGGTCGGCGCGCACCACCGTCAACAGCAGCAGCGCCGCCAGGCCCAGCGCCAGCGCGGCCACCTGCAGCACGGTGGCGCCGGGCTGGCGCAGCATGTCGGTGACGGCCAGCCGCCATGCCGGATGGCCGAACCCGCCGCGCGCACGCCTGAGCAGCGCCAGTGCCAGCCAGGCCAGCAAGCCGATCACCGCACCGCCCGCCACGAACGCGCCGCCCACGAGCAGGGCCAGCATCGCGTCGCCGGTCTGCCAGGCGAGCAGGCCGCCGAACATGGCCGCGCCGAGCGCGTAGCCGCCCAGCGCGCGCGCCTGGGGCGGCGCCGCCTCGCGCCGCAGCAGCCGCAATTGCGGCACGTTGCGCAACTGGAGCACGGGCGGCAGCGCGAAACCCAGCAGCAGTATCAGGCTGGCCGCCATGCCCTGCAGCGCGGGCGCCCAGCCCGGCGGCGGCAGACCGGCCGGCGCCAGTTGCCCCAGCCAGCCCACCAGCGCGAAATGGCTGCCGTAGCCGAGCGCCACGCCCACCGCGCCGGCGGCCAGCCCGACCAGCAGGAACTCCAGCAGATACAGCTGCGTCAAGCGGGCCTGGGTCAGACCGAGGCAGCGCAGCATGGCGCAGGCGTCCAGATGACGGCGCACGAAACGACGGGCCGCCAGCGCCACGGCCAGCGCCGCCAGCAGCGCGGTGAGCAGGCTGGCCAGCGACAGGAACTGCTGCGTTTGCGCCAGCATCTCGCCGGCGTCGCCGCGCTTCGACGCGGCGCTGTTCAGGCTCACGCGCTTGACGGGTGCGGCGGCCATGCGCTCCCTGGCCCAGCGCTCGTAGCCGCTCACCTGCTGCGCCGGCCCGGCCAGCAGCAGGCGATGGGTGGCGATGGCGTGCGCTTGCAGCAGGCCGGTGGCCGCCAGATCCGCGCTGGCCATCATCACGCGCGGCGCCAGCGCGAGCATGGCGATGCCCGCGTCCGGCTCGGCCGTCAGCACCTGGGCCACGGTCAGGCTGCGCTCGCCGATGCGCAGCGTGGATCCGAGGTGCAGATGCAGGCTCGCCTGCAGCGCCGGGTCCACCCATACCGTGCCCGGCGCGGGCGGCGTCCCGCTGACGGCGTCGCCATCCTGCAGTTGCACGCGCAAGCGCCCGCGCAGGGGATAGCTGTCGCTCACGCTCTTGAGCGCCACCAGCGTGGACACGGCCTGCCCGCCCTCGCCCGCCACGGCCATGGTGAACAGCGACACGGTGGCGGCGCTGCGCAGGCCGCGCCGCTGCGCCTCGTCCAGCCATGCGCCATCGAGCGGCTGGTCCGATTCCAGCTGCAGGTCGGCGGCCAGCAGCTGGTGCGCGTCGCGCTCCAGGCCGGCCCGCATGCGGTCCACGAAGAAATTCACGGTCGACAGCGCCGCCACCGACAACGCCAGCGCCAGCAGCAGGAAACGCAGTTCGCCGGCGCGCCAGTCGCGCAGCGTCATGGAAAGGGACAGTTTGAACATGGCATGGTCGCTCTTAACAGGATGGCAATCATGGCAAAACCCGCCACGACCTGCGCCGCGATTGCGACAGAGCGTCGATAGCGGCGACAGTTTGCCGATCGGCGGGCATGGGCGGCGCGGCCAGCATCCCATTTCCCCCCCATCAACAAACCCTATGAGATCGATAGGAACATTTAATTTACAAATGTAATATTCACGACTATAATTTACCTCAATGAAGCAAATACAGGAAACGCGGCAAACCAGCTGCTCGCTGTAATGCTTAGGCGACCGGATAGTGGCTCCCGGCCTGCATGTCAGAACTGCCACATTTTGCAAGCCCGCCGGCGCCGCCGACGCTTGCCTCACTCAGGAGAACTACCATGAACGCCAAGCAACGCATCACCACCATCCTCGCCATCGCCGCCGCCTTCGCCACCACCGGCGCCTACGCCCAGGCCGAGTCGTCCACCGTCAAGCAAGTGACCGCGGCCACCGCTGCCGCCGCGCCAGCCGCACAGGCCAACACCGCCGCCGCCGCCGCTGTGACGGCCGCACGTCCGGCCGCCGCCGGCCTGACCCGCGCCCAGGTCATCGCCGAACTGCTGGAAGCCCGCAAGAACGGCACCATCCCCGAGACGGAAGCCGACTTCGACGTGGCCCAGACCCGTAAGCACTTCGCCAAGTAATCGCCGCGACAGCGCCACGCCATCATGAAACCGTTCCGCACCGCCGCCGCCGTCGCGCTGGCGCTGACCCTCGCGGCCTGCGCCGACATGGGCGGCATCGCGCCCAAGGCCAGCAAGATCGACGCTACCCGCGTCAACGCGGGGTCGGCGATCAACGGCGCCATGACGGGCGCGGCGTGGCCGCGCGAGCAGTGGTGGGAAGCGCTGCAAGACCCGCAGCTGAACCGCCTGATGGCCGGCGCGCTGGCCGACAACCCCAGCCTGCACGCGGCCCAGGCCCGTGTGCGCCAGGCGCGCGCGCTGGCCGGCATCGCCGAGGCGGCGACCCTGCCCCGGGTGGACGCCGCCGCCAGCGCCCAGCGCGAGCGGTTCTCGGCGAACTACATGGTGCCGCCGCCGCTGGCCGGCAACTACGCCTGGAACAATTCGGCCATCCTGTCCGGCTCCTACGACCTGGACCTGTGGGGCCGCGACCACGCGGCGCTGGCCGCCGCGCTGGGCGAGGTCCAGCTGGCGTCGGCCGAGACGCAGATGGCGCGGCTGGCCCTCGAATCGGCCATCGTGCGCAGCTACGTGCAGCTGGCGCTCAACTACACGCTGGCCGACAGCGCGGCGGCCATGCTGGCCCAGCGCGAACGGCTGCTCGACCTCGCGCGGCGGCGCCACGCGGCCGGACTGGCCAGCGCCATCGACGTGACCAGTATTGAAACAACGCTGCCGGCTGGCCGGCGCGAGCAGGAGCAGATCGGCACCGCCATCGCCCTGCTGCGCAACCAGCTGGCGGCCCTGATCGGCAAGGGACCGGGCGACGGTGATGCGATCGCCCGGCCCAGGCTGACCCTGTCCCCCGGCCAGGACGCGGCGCCGCCAGTCCCGCCAGCGGCCAGGCTGCCGTCCGAACTGCCGGCCGAGCTGCTGGGCCGCCGGCCCGACATCGCGGCCCAGCGCTGGCGCGTGGAGGTGGCGGCGGAACACATCGCCGTGGCCAAGGCCGCGTTCTACCCGAACATCAACCTGACCGCCTTCGTCGGCGTGCAGGCGCTGGGCTTCGACCACCTGCTCGACGCCGGATCGGCCATGCGCGGCATCGCGCCGGCCATCAGCCTGCCGATTTTCGAAGGGGGCCGCCTGCGCAGCCAGCTGGCCGGCCAGAGCGCCGTGTACGACGGCGCCGTGGAACAGTACAACGCCACCGTGCTGCACGCATTGGAGGAGGTGGCCAACGCCATCACCCGCGACCGCGCCGAGCAGGAGCAGGCGCGCCTGAACCAGCAGGCGCTGGCCTCGGCCCGGCTGGCCCACCGGCTGGCCGAACAGGCGTGGCGGGCCGGCCTGACGGACCAGGTCAACGAGATCGGCGCCCGCATCGCGCTGCTGCAGGAGCAGCGCCAGGTGGCGCAGGTGGCCAGCCGCCAGCTGGACAACTACGCCGAACTGATGGCCGCGTTAGGCGGGGGCGTGAAACTGGATTTGCCGTGACGCTTCGATAGTACAATCAAGCCTTTCGATTTCGCAGAGGAGTAGGCAATGAGCAGTTTTGAAGCGACTAAAAAGCGCCTGAAAAACATCCATGCCCGCGTGCCGGACTTCCCGGAAGACTTGATGCGTCTGATGCGCATGACGTACCACATCCAGAAACGGATGAAGGATTTGACCAACGCGGCGCTGCGCAAATACGAGCTGGTGGACGCCAGCTACATGGTGCTGGCCGTGCTGTACGGCTCGGACGACGAAATGTCGACCGCCTCCACGCTGGGCGAGGCCTGCATGGAAAAACCGGCCAACCTGACGCGCGTGTGCAACGACCTGGAATCCCAGGGTCTGATCACGCGCGGCAACCGCCCCGGCGACCGGCGCTGCGTGATGATCGCGCTGACCGACGCCGGCCGCGAGCTGGTGGCGAAGGTGCTGCCCGAAGTGTGGCAAGCGACCACCCGCGCCTACGACGGCTACAGCCCGGAGGAGGTGGCGCAGCTGGAAGGCCTGTTCAAGCGACAGTTGAATAATTTAGAAAAACTCACATAAGCAACCGACACCGCCATGATCCCCGCTCCCGCCACCGACCTTCCCCACCCGGCCAGCAGAGCAGGGAAAAGACTGGCGGGGAGTCTGATCAGGCAACTGCGCGACTGGCGCGCCAGCGAAGGCGAACGCTGGATCTTCGTCGCCAAGGCCATGCTGGCCGCCTTCGGCGCGTTGTGGATCGCCTTCCGCCTCGGCCTCGATTCGCCCAACACGGCGATGACCACCACCTTCATCCTGGCCCTGCCCAGCAGCGGCATGGTGCTGGAAAAAGCCTTCTACCGTCTGCTCGGCACCCTGGTCGGCTGCACCAGCGCGCTGCTGATCGTGGCCGTCTTCCCGCAACAGCCGGTGCTGCTGTTCCTGGCGCTGGCGCTGTGGATCGGCCTGTGCACGGCCGGCGCGGCCATGCACCGCAACCAGCAATCGTACAGCTTCGTGCTGGCCGGTTACACGGCCTGCATGATCGCCGTGCCGGCCATCGACCATCCGACCACCGTGTTCACGCTGGCCGTCACGCGCGTGACGGAGGTGGGGCTGGGCGTGATCTGCGCGGCCGTGGTGCACGACGTGCTGTTCCCGCGCCACCAGTCGCGCCAGGTGATGCGCACGGTGCAGGCCCGCTACGACAGCTTCATCACGTTCTGCCAGCAGATGCTGGAACACAGCCTGTCGCCGGCCCAGGCCGAGCTGCACCACCTGCGCTTCGCGGCCGACATCGCCGCGCTCGAATCGGGCCGCGCCGCCGCCTTCTTCGAGGCGGCCCACGCCCGCGCGCACACGCGCCAGCTGCACGCCTTCAACAACGCCTTCATGTCGGCCCTCACCACCTGCTACACGCTGCACCGCCTGCTGCGCCGGCAGCGCGCCCACCCGCCCTCGCCCGTGATCGCCCTGCTCGCGCCGCTGCACGCGACGGTGGCGGCGGCGCTGCGCGAGGACCTGTCGGGCGCGCGCATGGAGCATGTGCGCGCCACCCTGGCGCAGCAGGTGGCGCAGGCGCAGACGCAACTGGCGCTGGCCCAGCCCGAGCGCGCCCAGCAAATCACGTTCGACACGGCGGTGGAACTGCTGGACCGCTTCGTGCGCGACATGGGGGCCTTCGCCGCCCTGTACCACGGCCTGACCCAGCAGCGCCAGCTGCAGGTCAGCGATCCCGTCGCCTACAGCCCGCGCACGCCATCGGGCATCGTGCTGGCCAGCGGCGTGCGCGCGGCCGGCGCGCTGCTGGCCGGCGCCACGCTGTGGTACTGGCTGGCCTGGCCGTACGCCGCCAACACCATCATCATGACCTCCATCTTCTGCGCGCTGGCCTCGTCCTCGCCACGCCCGGTCGCCATGACGCGCCAGGTGCTGGCCGGCTTCCTGCTGGTGTGGCCGCTGTCGTTCCTGTCCGAATACCTGCTGGTGGTGCGCGCCAGCGGCTACCCGATGCTGGTGCTGGCCGCCCTGCCCGTGTTCGCGCTGGGCAGCTATCTGACCACCGACGCGCGCCGCGCGGGGGTGGGCGTGGGCATGAGCATGTTCGCCGCGCAGGTGATCGCGCCGCTCAACCAGATGCAGTACGACGGCGCCGCCTTCCTCAACAACACGCTGGCGATGCCGGTCGGCGTGGCGCTGGCCTGGGCCATCTTCGCCGTGCTGCTGCCCGAGCACACGATGGGTCAGAAGGACCACATCGCCGCCGCCCTGTGGCGCGAGGCGCTGGCCACCTGCAAGGGCGCGCTGTTCCGCCGCAAGCACCGTTTCGACCACCGCGTGCGCGATCTGCTGAGCCAACTGAACGCCGCCGCCGGCCCCGCGCCGGGGGCGCCCGCGCGCGCCGTCGTGCGCCAGGGCTTGACGCTGCTGGAGCTGGGCCACTCCGTGATCGAGATGCGCCAGCTGATCGCCGCCACCGAAGCGGGCCCCGTGCGCAACGCCTTGCAGCTGTGCGTGGACCAGCTGGCCGCCTACTTCCGCGCGCCCAGCCGCGCCAGCAGCGCGGCCGTCCAATACGCCGTGCTGCAGGCCGGCCCGCCCATACGCGAGGCGCTGGCCGAGGCCACGCCGGCGCGCCAGGCGCGCCTGCGCACGGCGCTCACGGACCTGCATTCCATTTACACATCCTTGCTGGACCAGATGCCGCAAGTGAAAGGAGACACCCACCATGCCGCGTGAGATCGCCGTCTTCGGCGTGCTGCTACCGACCTTGCTGCCACTGTTCGTCGTCAGCCTGCTGCTGCAGGGCGTGCTCGACCGGGTGCTGGGCCACACGGGCCTGTACCGCCGCGCGTGGCACCCCGCGCTGGTGCGGCTATGCCTGCTCGTCTGCATCTTCGGCGCGCTGATCGTCGCGCTGTACCAATAAACCGCCGCACCTCAACTTTCGCTGGGAGAACCGCCTTGAGCGCATCCAAACTGTTTCGCTTTGCCCTGACCGCGCTGCTGCTGGCCTGCGCCATCTGGACCGGCCACCTGGCCTGGGACCACTACATGGAATCGGCCTGGACCCGTGACGGCCGCGTCAAGGCCGACGTGATCAACATCAGCGCCGACGTGGCCGGCACCGTGACGGAGGTGCGCGTGCGCGACAACCAGCTGGTGCGCCAGGGCGACGTGCTGTTCGTGGTCGACCCGGCCCGCTACCGCAGCGCGCTCGATCAGGCCAGCGCCGTGCTGGCCTCGCAGCAGGTGGAACGCAGCCGCCGCGCGCAGGAGGCGCGGCGCCGCGCGGGCCTCGACAGCGCGGTGGTCTCGGCCGAAAACCGCGAGACGGCCGAAGCGGCGGCCGGCACGGCCACGGCCCAGTACCTGGCCGCGCAGGCCGCGCGCGGGCTGGCGCAACTGAACCTGGAGCGCACCGTGGTGCGGGCGCCGGTGACGGGCTACGTGACCAACCTGAACGTGCACCCGGGCGATTTCGCCGCCGTGGGCGCGCCCAAGCTGGCCGTGATCGACCGCGCCTCGTACTACGTGGTCGGCTATTTCGAGGAGACCAAACTGCCGCTGCTGCGGCCCGACGATCCGGTCGAGATGCGCATGCTGGGCGGCGACACCCCGCTGCGCGGCCACATCGAGTCAGTCGCGCACGGCATCACCGACCGCGACGCCGGCACCGGCCACGAACTGCTGGCCGACGTCAACCCCACCTTCAACTGGGTGCGGCTGGCGCAGCGGGTGCCGGTGCGCATCCACATCGACCAGGTGCCGCCAGGGCTGGAACTGGTGGCCGGCACCACCTGCACGGTGGTGATCGGCGCGCATCCGGCGATGGCGCCGGCGACGGAGAAAACACCGCCAGCGGCGGCGCACCATGGCGCCGCCTGACCCGCGCCGCTACGGCACGCGCGCGCAATGCAGGCTGCGTCCCGCCAGACGACAGCGCGACCGGGCTGCGCCATGGGCGTCGTAGCCGGTCACGTTCCAGCGCTCGCCATCGCGCTCCAGCACCGCGAAGCCGAATTCGCTGTCGGTGAAAAAATCGTCGATGCGCGTGTCCGCGAACGGCAGCATGACGTTGGGCAGTTGCGCCGGCAGGCTGCCCTCGTTGGCCGCGCCGCCATTGCCCAGCACCAGCGTGGCGGCGTGTCCGCTGCCGAACGATAGCGCCTCGACCAGGTGCTCATGGCCATGCATGGCCAGTTCGACCTGCGGCGGCAAGATGGTAGCCGGGTGCGCTGCGCGCATCACGGACGCCAGCCCTTGCACGGACGGCGCGGCGCCATGCACCGCGTCCGGCGCCAGTCCCAGCACCGGATGGTGACTGAGGAAGAAGCTGTGCGGCGCGCGCCCGGCCAGCAGGTCCAGCTGGCGCAGTTGCGCGGCATACTGGCGGAACGCCGGATCGTCCGCGCCATAGGGCTTGGGACCGGAGCGAGCCGAATCGAACACCAGCAATTGCGTGCCCGCGCCCAGCGGTACCGCATAGGGCGGCGTAAAGTCGGCGTCGTCATCGTGCGCGGGCGCGTCGCAGGAGCGCGCCGCGCGCCATGGCGCCGGGTCCAGGAAGCGGAACCAGCCCTGCCCCGCGCGGCTGCAACGCTCATGGTTGCCGCGCACGACCACCCACGGCGCCGCCGCCAGCAAGGGCGCGGCCGGCCGCATCAGATCGGCCAGCCAGGTGTCGCTGCCGTAACCCCAGGGACTACCCGCGCAGCCCGGCACGTTGCCCGGACAAGGGCTTTCACGGTAGTTGTAATCGCCCAGATGGATCACCAGGTCCGGCCGCTGCGCCGCCGCGCTGCGCGCCACGTCGGCGAACGGCCAGCCGCCGCCCTCGGCGCACGACTGGAACTGCCCGTCGCTGGCCTTCAGGCGGCAGCCCGTGTCGCCGATCACGACGATGCGCTCCACGACGGGCGCCGGCACGGGCAACGCGCGCCCGCCCACACTCACGTGCCGCGCACCCGCCGGCAGCGCCGCTTCGCATGTGGTGACGTCGAACGTGGCCGGCTTGGCGTCGGCCTGGGCGCCGCCGGCGCGGGTTGGCACGGTGCCGGCGGCCGCGCGTAATCGCATCGTTTGCGCCGCGCCGTCGATATCGATGACGGGACAGTCGTGCGCGCGCGTGAGCACGCGCGCGCTGGCGCGGCCATCCCCGCCTTGCAGCGTGTAGGCCGCTTCGATGGCCGCGTCGCCGCCGTGCGGAGGCACGACGGTACAGGCGGCGCACAACAGCGGCGCCGCCCAGATCCAGTGGCGCATCTTAAAAATCAGCTTTGACGGACAGCTGCATGCTGCGCGGCGCCTGGCTGATGTACTGGTCGAACGCCGCCGTCTTGCCCGGCGAGATGGAAACGAACTCCTGGCGGTTGAGCAGGTTGAAGACGTTGAACTGCAGCTTGAGCGTCTTGATGCCGGCGCCAGGGTTCTGGAAGCGGTAGGCCACGCTCAGGTCCGTGTTGCCATAGGCCGGCGTCAGATACTTGTCGTAGGCGGCCGGCTTGGCGGGATCGAAATCGACCTGGCGCACTTCGCCGGTGCGCTTGTAGATCAGCGACGCCGACCACGGGCCGGCGTTGTACAGCGCGCCCAGCGCGGCCGTCATGTCGGGCGAACCGGAGATGGTCTTGCCCGTGTCGTTGGCCGTGGCCTTGTTGGACGAGCCGTTCGCGTACAGCGCCAGGCCATTGCCCACGGCCCAGGTCAACTGTCCTTCCACGCCCTTGTAGGTGACGCCGCCGATATTGACGTAGGCGGCCGCCGTGCCACCGAGGCCGTTCGACACGTACTTGTTGGTGAAGTCGATGCGGTACAGGTCCACGTCCCAGGTCAGCACATCCTTCTTGCCCACCACGCCCAGCTGGTAGTTGGTGGACAGCTGGGGATCGCTGCTGTTGCGGGTCGGGTCGCTGATGTAGAACGACTTCAGGTCCGGGATCTGGAAGCCCTTGGCGTATTGGGCGTACAGCGCCAGGTCCGCGCCGATGCGCTGGTTGGCCGTCAGGAACGGCAGCGTGGCGTGGTAGTCGACCGAGGTGTGCTGCGGCAGGCGCGTGCTCTGGTTCACGTCGGCGTCCACCGCGCGCGTGATGCGTACCGCTTTCACGCCCGGCGTGACGGTCAGGCTGTCGGTGGCGGCCCACTCGAATTCGACGAAGGGCTGGAAATTGCGGATGGTGGACTGCTGGTCGAACAGCACGCTGGGGAAGGCCACCGGCGCGGGCTTGGTTTCGCGCGGATCGCGCACGTTGAGCGTCAGGTCCAGGTCATACTGGTGGCGGTCGGTGTCCGAATACTCGTACCAGAAGCCGGCGCGGCCGGTGCTGTTGCCGAACTGTTTGCTCAGCTTGAAGATGTCGCCATAGGCGCGGTATTTGTTCTGCTTGTCGATGCCGGGGATGTCCTTGTTGCCGGGGCCGCCTGCCTTGGTGCCGGGCAGCGTGGCGCCGGTCGGATCGCTGGACGAGATGGTCTGGTTGTCGTAGGCGTAGGTGTAGAGCTGGTTGTCCGAGTTCACGCCATCGCCCCAGCTGGTTTCCAGCCGCAGGTAGCTGAAGTCCGTGTGCTTGGTGGTGTGGTTGTAGCCGGTGTAGTTGAAGCTGGTGGGGTCGTCGTTCAGGCTGTAGTTCTTGCCGAATTTGGCGATCTGCGACAGCGTCGGGCCCTTCGAATTGTCGGGCTGGACGTACTTGATCTCGTTGTCGGTGGCCACCACGGTGGCCAACGTGTCGGCGCCGATGGCGCGCTGGAACTTGATGAAGTAGTTGTCGCTCTTGATGCTGTTGCCGGTCAGGTAGCCGTCCGACTTCAAGTGCTGGTAGTTCAGCTGCACGGTGGCGTTGCCGTAGTCGCGCAGACGGCCGCTTTCATACGCGCCACCGACCAGCGCCGTGCCCCAGGTGCCGACGGAACCGAATACGCTGGCGCTTTGCGTCTTCGATGGCTGCTTCGAGTACAGGTTGATGGAGCCGCCGAAGGTCGCGTAGCCGAAGTTGCTGGCCATGCCAGGCCCGCGCTCGACCACGGCGCCGCCGATCACGGAAGCAGGGAAGAACGAGGTCGAGTGGTGGGCCGGGTTGTTGGTGTCACCCCAGGGGATGCCGTCGAAGGTGATGTTGTACTGGTCGTCGCTGAAACCACGCATGGTGGTCTTGGTCTCGGACAGGCCAGGGCCGTTGGCCGAATCGCCCGACATGCTGGGCGCGATGTTGACCACGCGGCTGTATTCGGCCGTGGGCGCCACCGACAGTTCGATGAATTCGCGCGTGATGATGGACTGCGGCTCGCTCGCCGCCAGGCTGGCCTGGGTGGGCGCGACGGACGATGCGCTGCCCTTGGCCGTTTCATCGGCGCGGTAGGCGCCGGCCTTGGCCGATACCACCACGGTGGCCACGGCGCTGGCGGCGCCTTCGGCATCGGGCAGGCTGTCGGCGGCGGAGGCGCCCATGTGCACGAGGGCGAGTGCGACGAGGGAGGCGAGCTTGGTGCGGCGGAATACGCGATTCGGGATCATGGTGTCTGTCACTATGGAAATGTAAGTTACACGTTGGTAAAACATGCAACGCTACGCGCCAAATATGACGGCAATATGTTGAATTCATTGCACTTTCATGACAGTGCGACAAGAATAGCGACCGCTTTCAGGTGGTGGGTTTTTAGCGGTCACCTTAAGCTTACCTTCATCATGTTACGGGGTTGATTGGTATAATTAATATTCTTTCAATCAACACCCCTTCACATGCGCATCTCCGTCCTCGTTACTGCCCTGGCTTTGGCATCGGAATTATCGGCCTGTAGTACCGCCAACATTTATGACTCCCTGCAAGACCACGAACGCGACCGTTGCAGCGCAATGAACGAACCTGACCGCACCACTTGCATGAACCGGTCCTCGACCAGCTACGACGAGTACAAGAAGCAGCGCGACCAGGCCACTGGCAAGCGCGACTAAGGCGCATCAAGATGTCCCGGCCGCTACACTTGGCGCCCGCGCGCTGCGCTCTGATCATCGGCATGACGCTGCTCGGCGCCTGTGCTATGTCACAGGCCGCCGCCGGTGCGCTGCCAGCCCAGGCCCAGGATGACGGCGCGGCCGAACGCGTGCGTGCCATCGACGCCATGCTGCAGCGCTATCTCAAGCCCGGCGTGCCGGGTGCGGTGGTATTGGTAACCGACCATGGCACGCCGCTGTTCCGCAAAGCCTACGGCCTGGCCAAGGTCAGCGAAAACGTCGCGCTCGATCCCGGAATGAGCTTGCGTGTGGGTTCCATCACCAAGCAATTTACGGCGGCGGCAATCATGCTGCTGGCTGAGCAAGGTAAGCTCGCACTGTCCGACAAGGTCGGGCAATACCTGCCTGCTTTCGCCGGGGCGGACTGCCCGGTCACCATCGAGCATTTGCTCACGCACACCTCCGGCATACGGAATTACACCGAGCTGCCGCACTTTGTCGAACGAATGAACTCGGATGTCAGCGTGGAGGATGGCATCGCCTTCTTCAAAGACGCCAAACCTGAATTTGCCCAAGGTGACCGCTTTGCATACAGCAATTCGAACTACTTCCTGCTGGGCGCCATCATCGAGCGCGTGTCCGGCATGCCATACGCGGACTTCATGGCCCGCAACGTCTTCGAGCCGCTGCAGCTGACCCATACCCGTATCGAAACCGGCGCCGCTCCTGCCGACGTCATCGGCTACACGCAGGAACGCCGCAAGGTCACCGTGTCGCCGGATTACAGCATGCGCTGGCCTTACGCGGCAGGTGCCTTACGCACCAGTGTCGACGACCTGGCACTGTGGGACCAGGCCATCGTTCATGGCAAGTTGCTGAAACCCGAATCCTGGCAGCGGATGGCCACCAGTTACCGCCTGCACGGCATACGCGCGACAGGCTATGGCTACGGCTTTTTCATCCGCAGCATCCGGGGCAAAGCTGCGATTGAACACGGTGGCGATATCGGCGGCTTCAGCGCCGACATGATGCGCTTCCCGAAGGAGGAAATTTTCATCGCCGTGCTGGCGAACAATGACGCTGGCGATCCCGCTCCAGACGAGCTGGCGGCAAAGATCGCGGCCATCGTGCTGCCACGCTGAAGGTCATCATGACGGCTTACCCTGCCTTGTGTTCCGCCCTGCTGACCGCCATGTTCGCAGCGTTTCTGCAGGGCTGCACAGCACCGGAACCTGTCTCCAGCATACCGTCGCTGGCGCAAGCATATCGGGGCAGGTTGCAGCTCGGCGCCGCTGTTGAACCGGGCCAGTTGAACACGCCCGAAGGACGGTTGCTCGCTGCCCAGTTCAATAGCGTCGTGGCCGAGAACGTCATGAAGCCTTCGCGCATCCAGCCCAGCGAAAACGAGTTCCATTTTGCGCCAGCCGATGCGATCGTCGATTTCGCCCAACAGCACGGCATGACGGTCAGAGGCCATACACTGCTGTGGTACAAGCGCACGCCGGACTGGTTTTGGTCCGACAAGGACGGCCACCCGGCGTCGCGCGATCTGGTGTTGTCCCGCCTGCGGCAGCATATCGAGACAGTGGTGGGCCGCTACAAGGGCAAGGTCTATACCTGGGATGTGGTCAACGAAGTCACTGATCCGGCCCAGCCTGACTGTCTGCGCCACGACCAATGGCTGCAGGTGGTCGGCCCGGACTATATAGACTGGGCTTTCCGCTACGCGCATGCGGCCGATCCCGGCGCGCGCTTGATGATTAACGACTACTCGACGACGCTGCCTGCAAAGCGCTTATGCCTGCAACGTGTGGTGCAAGGCTTGCTGGCGCGCGGTGTTCCTGTCCATGGCGTGGGGCACCAGATGCATATTTCGATTTTCGAACCTGCAGTTGCCGAGGTGGATGAAACGTTGGCGGTATTCGCCCGCCTGGGGCTGGAAAACCAGATTACCGAAATGGACATGAGCCTGTATCAACGCCATGCCTACCTGCTGCCGGATTCCGTGGACCGTCTCCTGCCCGTACAGGGTCAACGCTATGAAGCGCTGATGAAAGTCTTTCTTTCCCATCCGGAGCTGACGGCGGTAACATGGTGGGGCATCTCCGACGCCCATACCAGCCGCAACGGGGGCTGGGACTGGTGGCGCAGCGACGCACCCTTGCTCTTTGACAGCCAACTGCATCCAAAGCCCGGCTATTGGGGTGCATTGAAGGCCGTGCAGGGCTTGCCCTGACCGCCGAAAATGGCAAACCCGGCTACCCGCAGGGCCTGGAGCCCTGGACCAATCAGCAGCCGATTTGCCAGCCCCCGGTAGAATGGCGCTCTCGCACAGGAGCGCCATGAACGATATCCACTACGCGGGCGGCATGGAGCGCTTCGGCGCCATCCGCCTGTTCCTCGACGCCGCCCGGCTGGGCAGCTTTTCCGCCGCCGGCCGCTGCCAGGGCCTGTCGCCGGCCGCCGCCAGCGCCGCCATCCAACGCCTCGAAGCGTCGCTGCAAACGAAGCTGTTCGAACGCACCACGCGCCGCCTGCGTCTGACCGGGGAAGGCCGCTTGTACCGCCACTTCAGCGAACAGGCGCTGGCGCTGATGACCGAGGCGGAGGTGGGTCTGCGCGCGGGCGACGGCGCGGTGCGCGGCACGGTCGGCATTTCCGCGCCGTCCGACTTGGGACGCAACCTGCTGCTGCCCATGCTCGATCAATTCCGCGACCTGCACCCGGAGCTCCAGTACGCGCTCACGCTGAGCGACACGCCGGCCGACCTGGTGCGCGACGATATCGACCTGGCCATCCGCTACGGCCAGCTCCCCGACAGCGACATGGTGGCGCGGCCGCTGGCGGCCAGTCGGCGCGTGGTGTGCGCGGCGCCGGCCCTGCTGGCGCGCTGCGGCGTGCCCGACACGCCGGCGCAACTGGCCGACTCGCCCACCATCGTGCTGGCGACGGCGCACGGCCCGATGCACGACTGGCGCTACACCGACCACACGGGCGGCAAACGGCGCGCCGCGTCCGTGCGCGTGCGGCGCTACCTGCAAAGCAACGACGGCGAAGTGGTGCGTCGGTGGGCCGTGGGCGGCCAGGGGTTCGCCTGGAAATCCATCCTCGACATTGCCGACGATGTGCGCGCCGGCCGCCTGTGCACGGTGCTCGACGATTACTTCACCGACAGCGCCCCCCTCAACCTGCTCTACCACCGCAATCGCTTCCAGCCGCCGCGTATCGCGCTGCTGGCCGACTTCCTGCAGCAGCGCTTTGGCCAGTTGGCGCTTTAAGGACGGATCACGCCCATCTGCCGCAGCAGCGCAAGGTTGTCCTCCAGGTGCCAGTTATCGGCGATCCGGCCATCGGCCACGCGGTACAGGTCGAAGGCCTGGAAATCGATGGCCTGCCCCTGCCCTTTGACCTGCCCGAACTGTCCCGTGAAATGGCCGGTGAAATGCAGGCGCACCACCACGCGGTCGCCCGCCGCCACCATGTCCGTCACTTCGGCCGCCAGGTCGGGCACGGCGGCGCGGAAGTTGCGCGACGCCTGCAACGGGCCGGCCGTGCCCTGTTCACGGCCTTCCGGCAAGGTGCGGTCGATGAAGCCGGGCGCCAGCGCCTGCCGCGCGTATGAGGGATCGCCGCTGTTCCAGAACGCGGCATAGCGGCGCGCGGCCAGCATCACGGCCTCCAGTTCCGGCGTGGTGGCGGCGCTGAACACGCGGCCCGGCGCCGGCAACCCGGCGGCGGCACTGGCGCCATCGGCCATGGCGGCCAGCGGCGCCGCGCACAACAGGCCGGCCAGCGCGACGGTGGTGAACAAATGGGAATGGGACGAAACGGACATCAGCAGCTCCTCGCAAAATGAGATCAAGTGCACAGCGCACAGACTGCATTCTGGGCGCGCCGGCCCCGCTTGATAATTGGGTCGGCGCTTGAAGGAGTTGCCTGTTTTGTTTGAAGATCAGCGCGCGCCGGCGGCGTCGATGAAGCTGCCGCTGACGTAGGACGACTGTGGGCTGAGCAGCCACAGGATGGCTTCGGCCACTTCTTCCGGCTGGCCGCCGCGCTGCATGGGCACGGTGGCGGCCATGCGTTCGACGCGGCCTGGATCGCCGCCGCTGGCGTGGATATCGGTATAAATCAATCCGGGCCGCACGCAGTTGACGCGGATGCCTTCGGCCGCCACCTCCTTCGACAGACCCAGCGTGAGCGTGTCGACGGCGCCCTTGGAGGCGGCGTAATCGATGTAGACATTGGGCGAACCGACCCGCGAGGCGCCCGACGAGACGTTGACGATGCGCCCGCCCTGGCCTCCGCGCGCGGTGGACATGCGCAGCACGGCCTCCTTGCAGCACAGGAAGTAGCTGATGACGTTGGTGGTGAGCACACGGTGCAGGCGCTCGACCGACATGTCCGTCAGCCTGCACTGTTTTTCCAGCACGCCAACGTTGTTGACGAGCGCCGTGATGGGGCCCAGTTGGGTGTCGATGGTGGCGAACAGGCGCTGCACGTCCGCCTCCACGGCCACGTCGGCCTGCACGGCGATGGCTTCGCCACCGGCGGCCACGATGCGGTCGCGCAGCGCTTCGGCCGCGCCGGCGTCGCTGCGGTAGTTGATGCAGACGGCGTAGCCGCGCTGGCTGGCCAGCAGCGCCGTGGCCGCGCCTATCCCCCGGCCGCTGCCGGTGACGAGCAGGACTTCTTTCATCGTGGCCGACTCCAGGTTCTACTCAGGTTTCACGTGACGCAAGGCGTATGCCACATGCTGCCACCAGTGTTCGCGCGAGTGCACCGTCTTCAGGCATTTGGTGTCGATCTCGCCCTTGAAGACGGGATCGGCGCATTGCCGGTTGATCAGCGCGTTGCGTTGGTTCTCCGCGTTGGTCAGCGCGATCGTGAGCCACACGATCAGGCCGATCGCGATCAACAGGATGCTCCACGCGATATGGTTGATGTAGCTGTATTCGTACAGGGTATTGATGTCCGGCTCGGACTCCCTGTACATCTTCATGACGCCTTTTTCGACTTCGTTTTCTTCCATTTTATTTCTTGGCTGCTTTCTCCGCGCTGGTTTTGGCGACCAGCATGTCCATCACCTGGAACAGCGCCGCGTGCGCGGCAGGTACGCTGGACTGGCCGTGGCCGGCCAGCGCCGGCGAGGTGGTGTAATGACCATCGATCACGAGGCTGGGCGCGCTGTCGAGCTTATACTCGTTGACCAGCTGCATGGACCGCTTCATCTTCGTTTGGACCGCGAAGGAGTTGAAAAATTCCAGGTACTTGGTCTTGTCCACGCCGTTCTTGGTGACGAAATCCAGCAAGCCCTGGTCCGTGTTCAGACGATTATGCTCCACATGGATCGCGTGGAAGATCTTTTCGTGCAGGCCGTTGCCCAGCGCGTTCATCGCCTCCAGCGTGGCGAACGCGTGCGCCTGCGGCTCGGTGATGTTGGGCGCCATGTGCAGGCGGCGGAACACGATCTTGTCGCCCTGCTTCTTGACCCAGTCGTTGAGCACGGGGTCGAGCGCGTTGCAGTGCGGGCAGTGGTACATGAACACTTCCACCACTTCCACTTTTTTGCCGGTGTCGGTGCGCACCGGGGTATCGAGCGTCATGTAATCGACGCCGCTCTTGAAATCGGCGGCAAAGGCGCCGGAAGCGGAAGCCACAAAGGCGACGGAAGCAAACAAGAGACGCAGTAAGCGCATAACGATCCTTCATGAATGAGTAGCGAACGCCGGCAGATTACCACTTTTTGCCCGCCATTTTGGGACCGAAACGCAAAAAACGGCCGATTGCGCCGGAATTAAGCCTGTCCTAAGGGCGGCGATGGCGGGCCGTCTCCAGTTTTTCACACAGCTGGCTTGCCGCGTCGGCGATGCGCGGCGTGGCGCGGGTCAGCACGTCGCCGTCGAGCGCGAACAGGTTGCCCCGTTTGACAGCCTGCATGCCCGGATACTGTTTCCACAGGTAGATGCCGGCCTCGGGCTGGCCGGCCCGCTCGCTGCCGATGATGGCCTCGGGATTTTCCTGCAGCACGGCCTCGGTGCTGACCGACGGCGCCACCACCTTCTGCGCGGCGAACACGTTCTGGCCGCCGCACAGACGCATCACGTCGCTGGCGATATGGTCGCCGTTGAGGGTGAACAGCGGCTTGTCCCAGATCTGGTAGAACACCCGCACCGGCGGGCGCCGCGCATAGGCCGACGACAGCGCGGCGATACGGGCGCGGTAATCGCGCGCCGCCGTTTGCGCGGCCGGCTCCGTGCCTATCAGCTGGCCCAGGCGGATCAGGCTGGTGGCCACTTCGTCCAGCTTTTGCGGTTCGCTGTAGAACATGGGCACGCCCAGCCTCTTGAGCTGGTCCAGCTGGCGCGCCGTGTTCCCGCTTTTCCACACCACCAGCAGGTCGGGTTTGAGCGCGAGGATGCGCTCCATGTCGATCTGCTCGTTGCTGCCCACTTGCGCGACACGCCTGGCGGCCGGTGGATAGTCGCTGAAATTCATGGCCCCCACCACGCGCTCGCCGGCGCCGGCCGCGAACAGCAGCTCGGTGATGTGCGGCGCCATAGCGATTACGCGCTGGGCCGGGCGCGCCAGCGTGACGGTGTTGCCGGCGTCGTCGCGCACGGTGATGGCCGCGTGCAGCGGGGTGCACAGCAGCGCCAGCGCACAGGTCAGGATTCGATGTGGGGAAGGCATGATGGTTGTCCGTTGATGAAAAAAACGCCGGATGCACAGGCATCCGGCGCTGACTGGCTGCGCTTAGAAGTCGTAGCGCGCCGCGACCTTCAGCTGACGGCCATCGCTGGGGTAGATGCCGCTACGGCAGCCGTAAGCTTGCGAGAAGTAGTGCTTGTCCGCCAAGTTCAGGCCGGCGACGGACAATTCCCACTGGCCCAGCTTGCGGGCGTAGCGCGCGTCGAAGGTGGTGAACGATGGCATCTGCGCCGAGCAGTCGTTGCTGAAGTCGGCGCCGTAGCGCTGCTGACCCACCCACTGGGCGCCGATGTCGGCGCTCTGGCCGTCGGCCGGGGTCCAGGCCAGGCGGGCCGTCACGATGTTCTTCGGCACCAGCACCATCTCGTGCCCGGCGTTCACGCCTTCGCGGAAGGTGGCCTCGACGTGCTGGTAGTGGCCGGACACGGTCCAGTCGGGCGCCACGCGCGCCTCGCCATCGAGCTCGAAGCCTTCGCGGCGGGTGGGCGCCAAGTTGGTGTTGAAGCCGTAGCCGAAATTCAGGGTCGGGTCGAAGAAGATTTCGTTGCTCAGGTTGCTGCGGAATACGCGGGCCGTGACCTTGCGCGCGGCGTCGCCATAGCTGGCGCCCAGTTCCAGATCGTGCGACATCTGCGGCGCGAGCGGATGGTTGGCATCCGGCACGTAGGCGTTTTCATCCGAGTTGGCCACGCGGTAGCTCTGGCCGGCCTTGGCGAACGCCTGCAGCGCGGGCAGCACGGCGTAGCTGCCTTGCAGCTCCCATGCGTTCAGACCTTGCACCGTGTGGTACTGGCCAACAGGGAACGCCAGCGGATCGAAGAAGTCCTTGTCGAACAGCTCACGGCGCACGCCTGCGGCCAGGCGGCCGTCATGCGCGGGGTCGAACTTGATCTCGTCGCGCAGGTAGACGGCCTTGGAGCGCTGGGTGGCGTCGGCCTGCGAGAACGAGGCATCGGTCGCGCGGTTCCAGCGCATCAGGTCCAGACCGGCCACCACTTCATTGCTCATGCCAGCGATCTGGCCCAGCTGGCGCACGCGGGGCGAGAATTGCGTCTGCTTGCTGGTGTATTCAGCGGCGGACGGGCCGAAGGAATAGAAGTACGTCGATTTGACCGTCTTTTCGCGATGCGACAATTCGGCCGCCAGGTCCAGGTTGCCGATGCGGCGCGTGAAGAAGCCGGTGAGGCGGTCGCTGTCGAGCGAGCCGAAGTCGTTGGGCGACGTGGTCTGGCGCGGATTGGCGTTGAACTGGGCTTCGGTGAGCGAGCCGGCGAAGCGCATGTCCTCGCGCGCGCCCTCGTAGCGGAAGCCCATGCGGCCTTCCTTGCTGAACCACTGCGCGCCGGCGCTCACGTCGACCTGCTTGTAGTTGTTGTTGTCGCGGTAGTTGTCGTTGTGGCGTGCATCGACGGCGCCGTCGGCGGCGAAACCGTCCCAGCCCTGGTGCACGGTGCCGCGCAGTTCGCGCTCGCGGAACTGGCCCGCTTCCGCCGTCATGCTGCCGCCAGCGCTGTGCGCCACGGGACGCTTGGTGACGATGTTGATCACGCCGCCCGTCGCGCCTTCGCCGTACAGCACACTGGCGCCGCCGCGGCTGATCTCGATGCGCTCCACCGTGTCGACGGGGATGGTCGACAGGATCACGTTCGACAGTTCGCTCTCGGACACGCGCACGCCGTCCACCACCACCACCAGATTCTGGCTGCTGTTGGTGCCGAAGCCGCGCAGGTCCAGGCCGAAGTCGGGGCTGCCATCGAGGCTGTTGCGGCCGTAAACGCCGCCGATCTTGCGGATCGCGGCGTTGACGTCGGTGACGCCGGCGCGGCGGATCTCATCGGCCGTGATCACGGTGGCGCCGATCGGCGCCATCCCGGCGGTGGCGTCGAAGCGCGCGCCCGTGATGACGATGGGCGCCAGCGACTGGCCAACGGCGGTTTGCGCCAGCGCGGGCGCGGCGGCGGTCACGGCGAAGCAGAGGGAAACGGCTGCGGCCAGCACAAGCGGCTGCGACGCCGGCAGGCGGCGGGTAACGGTGATTTGCATGTCAGATCTTTGTTGAATGGGCATCCGCCTGCGTCCCCGCAAGCCGGAATAAACCGGATGGCGCGCCGGCGCCTGGGGCGCAACGCTCATCCACCTGTCTGGCCGGTATCCGGGCTTGCAAGTCGGACTGGCCCACCTTCCTACGCGCGCAGTGGCGCATAGTGGTTCTTGAGTCAGCCTGCCGGCCGCAGGGAGCGGTCGGCGCTTGTTTACCGTTGCGGGGGCAGCACACCTTGGCCGTGATCGCTGGGAGCGGCCTCGTGTTTCCCGTTTAACTGCGCGCGTGGTCACGCGCGCGGGCACCAAAACCCCGGCATTATACCTGCGCCCATGATGCAACCGCTCATCATTAACAAAAGCTGAATGGTCCATCCACAGTTGGACGATTGAATACTTGAGTACGCAAGCATATAGTGGAGGCTAACCTAGTCTGGAGACTGACCATGCTGCACCAAGCCCTACCCACTTATTTCCTGTCCCACGGCGGCGGCCCCTGGCCATTCATGAAAACGGAATTCGGCCACACCTACGACGCGCTGGAGGCGTCGCTGCGCGACATCCCGCGCCAGTTGGGGACCACGCCCAAGGCCGTGCTGGTGGTGACGGCGCACTGGGAAGCGGACCAGTTCACGGTGTCGTCCAGCGCCCGGCCGCCGATGATCTACGATTATTACGGCTTCCCGGCCCACACCTACGAAGTGCAGTACAACGCGCCCGGCTCGCCCGAGCTGGCCGCGCGCGTGAAGGCGCTGCTCGACGGCGCGGGCCACGCCACGGCGCTCGACGCCGGGCGCGGCTTCGACCACGGCACCTTCAGCGCGCTGTATCCCGTGTATCCGCAGGCGGACGTGCCCATCGTCCAGCTATCGTTGCGGCACGGCCTCGATCCGCTCACCCACGTGGAAGCGGGGCGGGCACTTGCGCCGCTGCGCGAGGAAGGGATACTGATCGTCGGCAGCGGCCTCAGTTACCACAACCTGCGCGCCTTCAACGCGCAGGGCGCGGCGGCCTCGCACCAGTTCGACGCCTGGCTGCGCGCCACGATGGCGCTGCCGCCGGCCGAGCGCACGGCACAATTGCTGGCGTGGGAACAGGCTCCGGCCGCGCGCATGGCGCACCCGCGCGAGGAGCATCTGCTGCCGTTGATGGTGGCGCTCGGCGCGGCCGAGCAGGAGACGGCGGCCATGCCCTATCACGAGGATGCGTTCTTCGGGGCGCTGGCCGTGTCGAGCTTCCGGTTTGGGGCAGCGGGGGCGTAACGTGACGCTGGCATAGTCGCGGCGCATAGGGTTCGACAGTATCACCTGCCGAACCGAAAATCATCGCATCCGGTCCATTTTCTATGCACAGCAAGCTGCCATATTTCGGATTACGCCGTACCTACCGTCTATTTAATTGTTGGCTTCCATGTTTTCATCTTTGCGGACATTTCTTCTCTTCCGGCTCCATTAATTGCGGAAAAGTCGCCATACAAGAATTCAAGCTGTTTCGTTCCCATCAACGATCAGGCCACTCACCGACAGGCCTCCCGATGCCCGATGGATATTTACTTAATGATGTCCGCGGGTGGGAGTTGTAGCGCCAGGAATAAGAACGCCACGATGCCAATTGCGATCCTCTTCGATGAGCGCGTCTGTCTTTGCATTCGCCCATCCAGGGTAGGCTGCTTTCATCGACGCGTACCAGTCGTAGAAGTTAATCAATTTCTCTTTTCCCATCATCGGAGACCAAGGTGGCAATTTGATGCTCCTTTCACAAGCATCCGATGGTGGGAATTTCCCAACATGCGGCAGACCTAAGGCCTCGATATCAGGAACCCGCACGATAAACTCACCAGCCTCAGACGCCTCCTGGCTATGGAACCGATAATCCTTGGGCGCCAAAATCGAATACCAACCGATGCGGCTATGAATTTTATCGAGCGGCGCCGCAACGATAACCAGCTTGTGGTTTTTAACCTCTTCACTTGTCATCCGAGGACTGCGATATTTGGGACTCTCCGGGTCATCACTGGCGAAGATTACGCGAGGCACATGATCGTTCCCGACATAGGTGTCAATGCCATTTTTTTCGTCCAGGAATCTAATCGGGCCACGGCATTGATAGTCCAGTTCCGCAGTGAACCAACGGTTCGCGTCCCATTGCCAAGCCTTCTGAGATGGGGCAATTATTTGGTCCACGTTCACCAATTGACGGTCTTGCGGAACCTGGATCATTGGTTCAGGAATTTCTGGCCGAGACGCGCAAGCCGAAATGACGACGAAAAATAAGCTCAGCCAAAGCGATTGGCTTGGACGACGATTGCTTATCATGGGCACCTCCAATAGTCGAATGGGTATCGTAGCTGGTTGCATCTGCTCGATCATGACGATTGTCATGGGATTGAAATCCCTGGGACGGAAGGTTCGCTCCCGCCCGGTACCACCAGGAACGGAGCACCCGCTCGACGTTCCGGGGCAGGCCGTCTGAAAGTGACACCATGGCGCTGCCCAACATATCCAACCCCGCAACTCCTATGGTTTGTCCTCAATTCGCCGTTCTGCGTTCAAAAAGAAGCCCTTCCAATAAAAAACAACATGGCGCTTGTCTCTGAAATAAAAGAAGCTGATAGGGGAAGGGGCTTTGCAGTTAATCTCGACCTCAGTGACCCTGTCAGGCAAGCTTAGGTTCTTAGGGTCTATTTTGTATTCACGCCGGAAAAATGCGCTGCTGCTATGACGGGCCAGTTTGAACGAAGGTTTGGCACATACCTCGTTTGAGAATTGCACAGATTGCGGCGTAAAGACGATCTCCGTCCCAGTCAGCTTTTCAACATCGTCGCTGGAAAGCGATGTGGTTTCTTGCGCGTCGGCGGTGCCCGTTACGATCCAATGGCCTACCAAAGGAGGAGACACAGCACTTCCGGCAGCATGGGGTGCGGCGCATAGAAGAAGCGCGCCGATGATGGCAGATTCACGCAACATAGTTTATTGCGCCTCCCGGAACGGAGCGCTTTCCGCACGGCGTCTCGGGACCAAGCCAGGCATAAATACGCGACGTCCGTCCTGCCTCGAATAGGTGTTGCGCATCATCAAACTCGCCGCTTCCCGCAAGTCGCCAGCGACGACGGTGACCATAGATTTCTCCTGATTGCAATTGAGGTGTGCGGTCGGTAGACGGCTCCACCATAGCAGCGAGAGTCAGAAGTATTTATGAGCGCGCACAATAAGTTCGAGCAACGCCCACCGGCAAAATGCATTAAGTCCAAAGCTTGCTTCGGCAGATTGAATCTGCCGCAAGCGCCAAACGCCGGCGGCGCCGACTATGCCGGCGCCTCGTTCGCAAAGCGCTCAACCAGAAAGTCGATCAACACACGCACCCGATGGGACAGGTGGCGGCCAGGCGGATAAATGGCATAGAGGCTGCCTGACGCCAGCTTGAACCCGGACAGCACCGGGACCAGCGCGCCGCGCTCGATCAAGTCTTGGGCGATGAACGTCGGCACGGCCGCAATCCCCAGGCCAGCCGCAGCCGCCGTCACGACCGCTTCCCCGTTATTGACGCGCAAGCGGGTTTTCGGCCGGGCCAGGAAGTTGCTGCCGTCGGCCAGCCGGTAATTCCAGTATGTCGATTCGGGCGCGTTGGTGGAGACCAGGCCATCATGGGCATCGAGCTCCTGCGGCGTTTGCGGCGCCGGGTGCGCGGCAAGGTAGGCCGGCGATGCGCAGGTGACCCGTCCCATCTCGGTCAGCTTGCGCGCGACCAGCCGTGAATCGCTCAGCGTGCCGGCGCGGATCGCAATGTCGAAGCCCTCGTTGATGATGTCGACGAAGCGGTCCGACAGGCTCATGTCCAATGTCAGCCCGGGATGCTGGCGCAGGAACTCGTTCAGATGGGGCATCAGCACCAAATTCGTCAGGCTGACGGGGGCCGACATGCGGATGGTCCCGAACAGGTTGGCGCTGGCGTCGGTCACCGTCAGCTCCGCCTCGTCGAGGTCGGACAGGATGGTTGCGGCGCGCTCGAAGAATGCCTTGCCCGTTTCCGTCACACTCAATCCGGAAGTCGACCTGACCAGCAATCTGGCCTGGAGGCGCTCCTCGAGGTCCGTCAAGCGCCTGCTCACTGCCGATTTGACGATACCCAGTCGTTCCGCCGCCTTGGTGATGCTGCCCGCGTTGACCACTTCAATAAATGTCTGGATCTCATCTAGTCGGCCCACCTGTTCTCCTTTGAAGCACAACATGTCGATGAAACGCTATCTACCCGTCACATCCGTGCACAGCTACGATGATACACATCATCAACCTCAACCGCGAGAACATCATGAATGAATTCGAACGCTTCGCCTCCTTGTTCAACCAACAGGCAACCCTCAGCCTCGACGTACTGGAGAACATTCCTGCGCAGCTCTGGACGACCATCCCGACCGATTCCGACACCAACTACCTGGGGCAACGCATCCAGCGCATCACCATCGAAGCGCTGGTGGGGCATATGATGCGGGCGGAAGACTTCTGGGTCCGTACCCTCAGCCAGATTCAGCCCGGCGAGGAAATGGTGCCGCCAGTTGGCATCAAGACGCTGGACCTGGAAAGCGCCGGCGCCCCCCTGGTCGGACAATATCGCAGCGTCCTCGCGCATAATCTTGCGACGCTGCGCAGCCTGCCGGAAAGCCAGCTGGCCACCCGGTTCAGCTTCATTGGCCGTCATTACACCGTGCAGGGCTTCCTGTGGGCCATGCACGCCCACCACTGCTACCACTTCGGCCAGATCGATCTGTTGCTGCGTCAGCAGGGCCACCTGCCGCCCGAATTCCTTGAACTGCCCGAGCGTGAACACCTGATCGCATAAGCCCGTTCACCCGCGTCTCCACTTCTTCCGGGATAAGACATGACTCAACAAACCAATCTGGCGCCTGAGGATATTCAGGCGTCGTACCAAGCGCTGCTTGGCGTCGTACCCGACATGCTGATGGTGCGGCAGCGCCTGGCGCACGCCACCGGGCGTGAGACGGCGGTCGACGCCATCGAGCGCTTTCGCGATGAACTCATCCACCACAATCCGCTTGATCGCCGCACGCAGCAGCTGGTCCATTTCGCCATGCTGGTGGCGCGCGGCGAGGCCGCCCCGGCGCGCCTGCATGCGGCCGGCGCCGTCAAGGCGGGCGCCAGCCTGTCCGACCTGCAAGGGGTGGTGGAAACCGCCGCCGTTGTCTGCGGCATGCCCGGTGTCGGTGTAGCCCTGCAGGCGATTGCCGCCCTGAATCTGCTCCCTGCCGATGAACAAAACGGCGCAACACAACGCTGACCCGGCGTCACGCACTGTCTTCTGGAACATCGATATGACAAAAAAGAAATTGGTAGTGATAGGCGGCGGCTCCGCCGGCCATCGGATTGCCTACCTGCTGCAGAACGCCATGGACGTGACCCTGGTCGATCCGAAGACCTATTTTGAAGTTCCCATGGCCTTGCCACGTTTGTTAGCCGAACCGGGGGCGCTGCCCGCGCACATGGCGTATCGCGACTTTCTCCCGTCCGTGCGGCAAGTGCAGGGCAAGGCCGTGGCGATCGCCAGCCATCATCTCGACGTGGATACCGTCGGCGGCATGGAAAGGATCGCCTTCGATTTTGCGGTGGTGGCCACGGGATCGCGCCACGTCGATCCGCTGATCAAGGCCGAAGCACCCACTGTCGGCAAGCGCCGTGCCCAGATCGCGCACGCGCACGAGCAGCTTAAGCAGGCGCGCACGGTCGTCATCGCGGGCGGCGGCCCGGTCGGCGTTGAAATCGCTGCGGAACTGCGCGAAGCGTTTCCGCACCTGGATGTGACGCTGCTGCATAAGGAGTCGAAGCTGCTGCAGTCCGCGCCGTCCCGATTTGGTGACTGGGCTTTGCAGGCCCTGGTGGAGAAAGGCGTCCGCGTCCTGCTGGACGATCCGCTCGCCCAACCCGCTGTGGGGGTGCAGCCGGAGCTGGGCCATGTCCAGACGCTGTCCGGGAAAACCTTACCGGCGGACGTGGTGATCTGGGCCGCTGGCATACGCCCGAATACCGGCTTCATCGCCGCATCGTGGCCCGAGCTGGTGCAGGCCGACGGGCTGCTGAAAACCGACCCATATCTGCGCCTGCACGATCATCCGAATATCTTTGTGGCGGGCGATGTGACCAATCTGCCCGAAGCACGGCTGGCGATCATCGCCGCATTCCATGTGAAGTCCATCGTGGCCAACCTCACGAACATGCTGGCTGGTCGCGGCGCTGGCGACGATGAGCTCACGCCCTACGTGCCCCGCTTGCCAGGCAAGGGCATGGGCAGGATGATGATTGTCACGCTGGGGCCGCGCGCAGGACTAACTTCGCTGCCGTTCGGCCAATTCCGGCTGGCCGCGATCGCCCGCAAGATCAAGTCCGACAACATGTTCGTGAAAAACTACCGCAAGGATGTCGGTCTGGCCGGACTGACTTAGCAGTCTTTCCAGTCTTCCAGGCTGCCCCCGGAACTTGTGGTTCTCAGGTGCCGCGCTTGCCGTTGGCGGCGGCCTTGGCTTTTTCGGCCGCCAGCGCGGCGGCCTTCTCGGCCTTGGCCGCCATCTCGACGGCGTGCTGCTCCAGCCGCAGCTTGCGCGTGTCCGGCGTCTCCAGCGACACGCGGCCCAGCGCGCCGCTGCGGTAGTCGCCCAGGAAGGTGTGCGCGGCCTTCTCGAAATCGAGGTCGCCGCCCTTCTGGCGGAAGCCGCGCCGCGCGGCCACGCCTTCCACCACCCCGATGCCGTCCATCTGCTCGATGTCCTTGAAGCCGTAGCGCGCCACCAGCAGCTGCGGATAGTGCTTGAGCATCTCCTCGCCCAGGAACACGGCCACCTCCTCCTCGATCAGCGCGTTGGAGCCGATGGCGTGGCTGGCGGCCAGCATCAGGCCATCGCTGGCCAGGGCGATCTTGGGCCACAACATGCCGGGCGTGTCGACCAGGATGGTGTTCTTGTCCAGGTACAGCTTCTGCTGCTGCTTGGTGACGGCAGGTTCATCGCCCACCTTGGCCACGCGTTTTTTCAGCAGCGCGTTCATCAGGGTCGACTTGCCGACGTTGGGAATGCCCATGATCATGATGCGCAGCGGCTTGGTGGGCACGCCACGATGCGGCGCCAGCGACTTGGCCAGCTCCGGGATGCGCGCCACCTCGGCCGGCTTCTTGGTCGTCATGGCGTAGGCCGTCACACCGTCCTGCGCGTTGTAGTAGGCCACCCAGGCCGCCGTGGCGGCCGGATCGGCCAGGTCGGTCTTGTTGAGGATCTTCAGGCACGGACGCTGGCGGAACTTGCGCAGCTCCTCCACCATCGGGTTGCAGCTGGCCTCGGGAAGCCGGGCGTCGACCACCTCGATCACCAGATCGGTGTTCTCCATCTGTTCCGCCGCCTTCTTCTTGGCGGCGTTCATATGCCCCGGATACCATTGGATTGCCATGCTGTTGCCTTCAAAATCGTTCGAACAATCCGCTATTTTACAGGCTGCTCCGGCCGCCGCCACAAAGTCTGCTTGCCGTGGCCATCACAGTTGTATAGATTAGCCGCAATGTCGGATATGATGTCGGCTTTTCTTGTCGTTTGACAAATATTACACAACCATCGGAGTGTTGAAGATGAGCGTTGCTGCACCATCCAATCCCAAGGAAATCACCCTGCGCGGGGTGATCCTGGGCATCCTGATCACCCTGATCTTCACCGCGGCCCAGGTCTACCTCGGCCTGAAGGTGGGCCTGACCTTCGCCACCTCGATCCCGGCGGCCGTGATCTCGATGGCGCTGCTGAGCGCTTTCAAGGACGCGTCCATCCAGGAAAACAACATCGTCCAGACCATCGCCTCGGCCGCCGGCACGCTGGCGTCGGTGATCTTCGTGCTGCCCGGCCTGCTGATGATAGGCTGGTGGGCCCACGTACCGTTCTGGCCCACCTTCGGCGCCTGCGCCATCGGCGGCGTGCTCGGCGTGATGTACACCATGCCGCTGCGGCGCGCGCTGGTGTCGCAGTCCGACCTGCCCTACCCGGAAGGCGTGGCGGCGGCCGAGGTGCTCAAAGTGGGCATGGCCTCGCGCGCGGGCGCGGCCGAGGGCAAGGCCGGCCTGTGGGCCATGATCTGGGGCAGCGCGGCGTCCGCGCTGTTCGCCGCCGGCAGCGCCGTCAAGGTGATGGCCGGCGAAGTGGCGATCTACTTCCGCACCGGCAGCGGCGCCACCGGCATCGGCGCATCGAGCTCGCTGGCCCTGATCGGCGCCGGCCACCTGATGGGCATCACGGTGGGCATCGCCATGCTGGCCGGGCTGGTGATCGCCTGGGGCATCCTGGTGCCGGTGCTGACGGCCGCCCAGCCGGCCGTGGCCGGCATGGCCGCGTCGGACCTGGCGCTCAAGGTGTGGTCGTCGGAGGTGCGCATGATCGGCGCGGGCGTGATCGGCGCGGCCGCACTGGTGACGCTGGCCGGCCTGGCCAAGCCCGTCATCGGCGGCCTGAAATCGGCGCTGGACGCGTCGCGCCACGCCAAGCAGGAAGGCGCCGTGATCGAGCGATCGGAACAGGATCTGCCGATCTTCATCGTCGGCCTGGTGACCATGCTGTCGATGGTGCCGGCCGGCTGGCTGCTGGCCAGCTTCCTGCAAGGCAGCGTGCTGGCGTCGCTGTCCACGCCGCTGGTGGTGGTAGGCGTGGCCTACATCCTGATCGCCGGCATGTTCGCGGCCGCCGTGTGCGGCTACATGGCGGGCCTGATCGGCGCCTCCAATTCGCCCGTGTCGGGCATCGCCATCCTCACCATCCTGGGCGCCGCCGTCAGCGTGGGCGCCGTCGGCCGTGGCCTGATGGGGCCGGACGTGTCGACCGCGCTGGTGGCGTTCTCGCTGTTCGTCACCACCGTGGTGATGGCCGTGTCGGTGGTCGGCAACGACAACCTGCAGGATCTGAAGACGGGCCAACTGGTGGACGCCACGCCGTGGAAGCAGCAGGTCGCGCTGATCGTGGGCGTGCTGGCCGGCTCCTGCGTGATCCCGCCCGTGCTGGAACTGCTCAACCACGCCAACGGCTTCACCGGCGCGCCGAACCTGGACGCCATCTCGTCCCAGCCACTGCCGGCGCCGCAGGCGACGCTGATCTCCACGCTGGCCAAAGGCGTCATCGGCGGCAACCTGCCGTGGAGCCTGGTGCTGTGGGGCGCGGCGATCGGCCTGGGCCTGGTGGTGGTGGACTTCGCGCTGAAAAAAACCAGCAACGGCAAATACAGCCTGCCGCCGCTGGGCGTGGGTCTGGCCATCTATCTGCCAAGTTCGGCCACCTCGCCCGTGGTGGTAGGCGCGGTGGCCGGCTACCTGTTCGACCGCATGGTCGAAGGCAAGGCCGGCGGCGAGACGGCCAAGCGTCTGGGCGTGCTGGTCATGTCCGGCTTCATCGTCGGCGAGAGCCTGTTCAACGTGGCGCTGGCCGGCCTGATCGTCCTGTCTGGAAAGGGCGAGCCGCTGGCCATCACCAACGGCTTGAGCGAAGCACAGGGCATGCTGGTGGCGTTGGCGGTGGGCGCCATGCTGGTCGGCGGCCTGTATCGCTGGTCCGCCAAGAACGGACGCCAAGCCACAGCCTGATATAAGCTCCCCCATGAAACCGGGGTCAGGTCATACCATTAAGCAAAATGCGCACATCTTGCCTAATGGTATGACCTGACCCCGGTTTTTTTTTACAGCTCGGCCAGCGCCTTGACGTGCGCGACCACGCTGCGGCCCAGCGCCGACAGGTTGTAGCCCCCTTCCAGCGTGCTGACAATGCGCCCGCCCGCGTACTGGCGCGCCACCTCCATCAGCTGCTGCGTCATCCATGCGTAATCGGCTTCCACCAGGGCCATGCCGCCGATGTCGTCCTCGCGGTGGGCGTCGAAACCGGCGGAGATGAAGACCATCTCCGGCTGGAACGCGTGCAGCGCCGGCAGCCAGTGCTCGAGCACCACCTTGCGGATCACGTCGCCGCCCGAGCGGGCCGGCACCGGCACGTTGACGCAGGTGGCGGTGATCGGTTCCGGTTCCGTGTACGGATAGAACGGGTGCTGGAAGAAGCTGGCCATCAGCACGCGCGGGTCGTGCGCGAACGATTCGGCCGTGCCGTTGCCATGGTGGACGTCGAAGTCGATGATGGCCACCCGCTTCAGGCCGCGCACGTCGAGCGCGTGGCGCGCGGCGATGGCAATGTTGTTGAACAGGCAGAAGCCCATCGGCTCGGACGGGCGCGCATGGTGGCCGGGCGGGCGGATGGCGCAGAAGGCGTTGCTGATCTCGCCGTCGATCACGGCGTCCGTCGCGGCCACGGCGGCGCCGGCGGCGCGCAGGGCGGCTTGCCAGCTCCACGCGTTGAGCAGGGTGTCGCCGTCGATCGGGTAGCATTCGGCGCCTTCGGCCGGGATGTTGTCGCGCACCATGGCAATGGCGTTGGCGCTGTGGTTGCGCTCCAGGTCGGCCAGCTGCGCCAGCGGCGCCAGGCGGTGCTCGACCAGGTCGTGCACGTGCGCGCTGATCAACTGGTCGGCGATCGCTTGCAACCGGGCCGGGCATTCGGGGTGCCAGTCGCCCATGTCGTGGCGCTGGCAATCGGGATGGCTGTAAATGGCTGTACTCATGTGTCTCTTCCTGCCGCCGCCATCATTGTGTATCCCACGCGCGGGTTCTCGCATAGAATCTGATGATCGTCTGGTTCTCTTGATCTGGCATGTTAAAAATTACACGCATAGCCTACCACGTCGCCGCCCTTCGCGGCGGCGACGGCGTGCATAAACCAACCGGCACAGGGGCGCGCCATGCTCACTAAACTGCATGCGGTGGCCCGCCAGGTGGGCCGGATCGTCGTCGGCAAGGATTTGCAGGTGCGCCAGGCGCTCACCTGTCTGCTGGCCGGCGGCCACCTGCTGATCGAGGACGTGCCCGGCGTGGGCAAGACCACGCTGGCCCACGCGCTGGCCATCTCGCTGGGCCTCAAGTTCAACCGCATCCAGTTCACCAGCGACCTGCTGCCGGCCGACGTGGCCGGCATTTCCATCTACGAGCGCGAGAAGAACGCGTTCGTGTTCCACCCCGGCCCCATCTTCACCCAGGTGCTGCTGGCCGACGAGATCAACCGCGCCACGCCCAAGACCCAGTCCGGCCTGCTGGAGGCGATGGAAGAGCGCCAGGTGACAGCCGACGGCGTCACGCGCGCGCTGCCGGAGCCGTTCTTCGTAATCGCCACCCAGAACCCGACCCACCAGGTGGGCACCTTCCCCCTGCCCGAATCGCAGCTGGACCGCTTCCTCATGTGCCTGTCGCTGGGCTATCCGGACGCGGCGGCGGAGCGGGCGCTGCTCATGGGCGAGGACCGGCGCGTGCTGCTCAAGTCGCTGCCGCCGGCCATGACGCCGGCCGAGCTGGCGGAGGCCCAGCGCGGGCTGCGCCAGATCCACGCCTCCCCGGCGCTGATCGACTACGTGCAGGCGCTGGCCGCCGCCTCGCGCCAGAGCGGCTCGTTCGCCGAGGGCATGAGCCCGCGCGCGGCCATCGCCCTGCTGCAGGCGGCGCGCGCCTGGGCCGCGCTGGAGGGGCGCGACCACGTGCTGCCGGAAGACGTGCAGGCGGTGCTGGTGCCCGTGTGCGCGCACCGCCTGCGGCCCCTGAAGTCGGCCCACGGCGTGGCGCTGGCCAGCCGCGAACTGGTGCTGCAACTGCAGCAGTCGGTGCCGGTCTAGCCGCACCGCTCCCGCGCCCGCGCCCGCCATGTTCGCCGCACCGCGCCGCTGGTATCGCAAGATGGCCGACCAGTGGCTGTTCCAGCTGCGCGAGCGCGAGCCGGGTACGGTGGTGCTGGTGATGCGGCGCGTGTTCATTATGCCGGGCCGGCCGGGGCTGGCGTTCACCGGCCTGCTGCTGGTGATGCTGATCGGCGCCCTCAATTACAACCTCGGACTGGGCTTCGCGCTGACCTTCTTCATGGGCGCCTGCGCCGTGGCCGACATGTATCTGACGGCCAAAAACCTGGCTGGCGTGCGGCTCGCGCCGGGCCGCGTGCAGCCCGTGTTCGCGGGACAGGAAGCGCGCTTCGAGCTGGGGCTGCACAATCCCGATGGCCCCGACCGTTACGCCGTCTGGCTCGGCTTCCAGCAGGACGGCGAACCGCGCCACGTGACCGACGTGCCGGCCGGCGGCAGCGCGCTGGCCGTGCTGTCGTGCGCCACCGCGCAACGAGGCTGGCTGGACGCGCCCCGCATCCGCCTGCTCACGCGCTATCCGCTCGGCCTGTTCCGCGCCTGGGCTTACTGGAAACCGGACCTGCGGGCACTCGTCTATCCGGAACCGGAGCCGGACGCACCGCCGCTGCCCATGCAGGGCGCGGCCAGCGAGGAAGGCCATGGCCAGGTGGGGTTGGACAATTTCGCCGGCATCCGCAGCTATCAGCCGGGCGACCCGATGCGCCACCTGGCCTGGCGCCAGATCGCGCGCCACGACCCGGCCCTGGGCGGCCAGCTGGTCACCAAGCATTTCGAGGGCGGCGCCGTGGCCGAGCTGTGCCTCGATTTCGCGCTGCTGCCGCCGTGGATGGAACTGGAGCACAAGCTGTCGCGCCTGACCAGCTGGGTGCTGGAGGCGGAGCGGCGCGCCCTGCCCTACGCCCTGCGCCTCGGCCCGCAGCAGTTCGATCCGGCGCTGGGCGAAGCCCACCGCGCCGCCTGCCTGCAGGCGCTGGCCCTGTACGGCGCGGAGCGGCGGCCATGACGGCCGCCACCGGACACTGGCAGCGTCTGGCCCGGCGCCTGCCGCGCGACAAGGCCGACACCCTGCTGCTGCTGGGCGCGGCCGTGATGGTGCTGGCGCCGCACTTCGGCCACCTGCCGCTGTGGACCAGCGCCGCCGTCTGCGCCACGCTGCTGTGGCGCGCCGCCATCACCTGGCTGGGCAAGCGCATGCCGCCACTGTGGCTGCTGCTGCCGCTGTCGATGCTGGCCATGGCCGGCGTCTACCACTCGTTCCACACGCTGCTGGGGCGCGACGCCGGAGTGGCCATGCTGGCGCTGCTGCTGGCCTTCAAGCTGCTGGAGATGCACGCGCGGCGCGACTTGTTCGTGGTGGTCTTCCTCTGCCTGTTCCTGCTGCTGACCACCTTCTTCTACAGCCAGACCATGCTCACGGCGCTGTCCATGCTGGCCACGCTGGCCGTGCTGCTGACGGCCCAGCTCACGTTCCAGTACAGCGGCCAGGTGCCGCCGCTGCGGCGCCGCTTGCGCACGGCCGGCCACATCATGCTGCTGGCCGCGCCGCTGGCGCTGCTGCTGTTTGTCGCCTTCCCCCGCATCCAGGGGCCGCTGTGGGGCCTGCCCGGCGACGCGCGCGCGGGGCGCAGCGGCATGTCCGACAGCATGGCGCCCGGTAACGTGTCGAGCCTGGCCATGTCGGACGAGGTGGCGTTCCGCGTGCGCTTCCTCGACCCGCAGCCGGAGCAATCGCGGCTGTACTGGCGCGGCATCGTGCTGGGCGACTACGACGGCCGCACCTGGACCCGCGTGCCGCGCCGGCGCGGCCTGCGGCGCGACGTGCAACTGCAGGCGCGCGGCCCGGCCGTGCGCCACCAGGTCACGCTGGAGCCGACCGGCAAGCGCTGGCTGTTCGCGCTGGAACTGACGGACCCCGACCTGGACCTGCCCGGCTACCTGGCCGCCCGTTCCGAGCAGGTCGAATACTTCGCCACCGCGCCCATCAACGAGCGGCTGCGCTACGACGCCGTCGCCCACCTCGATTACCGCATCGAGGCCGACGCCGCGCCGCCCGACCTGGCCCGCTGGCTGGCGCTGCCGGCCGGCTTCAACCCGCGCACGCTGGCGCTGGCCGCCAGCCTGCGCCAGCCGCAGCCAGCCGACAGCGTGCGCGCCGTGCTCGCGCTGTTCCGCGACGAGAAGTTCTTCTACACGCTGCAGCCGCCGCTGCTGGGCCGCGACGCCGTCGACCAGTTCTTGTTCGACACCCGGTCCGGCTTTTGCGAACATTACGCGGGCGCGTTCGTGGTGCTGATGCGCGCCATGCAGGTGCCGGCGCGCGTGGTGACCGGCTACCAGGGCGGCGAATACAACCCGGTCGATGGCTACCTGACGGTGCGACAGTCCGATGCCCACGCCTGGGCCGAGGTGTGGCTGGCCGGCCAGGGCTGGCGCCGGGTGGACCCGACGGCCGCCGTGGCGCCCGAGCGCATCGCGCACAACCTGGCGCGCGCCCTGCCCGCGCCCGCCCTGTTCGGCTTCGGCCCCCTGCTGGCATTGCAGAACGACCCCACATCATGGCTGGCCCGTTTGCGATTTACGGTGGCGGCGATGAATAATGCTTGGAATCAATGGGTCCTGGATTACAATCCAGACAGGCAGCGAAATTTCCTTGAAGAATTAAGCGCGGCGCTGTTCCATTGGCGCAGCATGGCCGGCCTGGCGCTGGCGGCGGCGCTGGCCCTGCTGCTGCGCCAGCGCGGCCTGCGGCGCCGGGTGGATCCGCTGGAGCGGCTGTACGGCGCGTTTTGCCGGCAGCAAGCCCGACATGGTTACGCGCGCCGCCCGGATGAAGGCCCGGCGGCCTACGCGGCGCGGCTGCGCGACATGCCGGCCAGCAAGGAGAAACATGCTGCCATGGACGAATTTTTGACGGTGGTCGGCGCGCTGCGATATGGCCGCGCCAACCCCGCGACACACGCGGCGTCGCTGAGGACGCTGCACACCCTGTTACCACAATGCCGATGAACATCATGCCGTCCCTGTCCCGTTCCCCCGCCCGCTGGATGCTGGCCCTGCTACTGGCGGCCGCGCCGCTGGCCCAGGCCGCCGTCGACCCCTACGGCTATAAACTGCCGGCCAGCCAGCGCCACAAGAAAGCCAAGCTGGTCAAGAAGAAGGGCCCGCCGCCCGTCGATTACGTGGGCGAATACGTCAACTTCGGCGAATGGAAGGACGTGCGCGCCTTCCTCGACGACCTGGCCACGCGCGACGGCTTCGACCGCGCCGCGCTGGACACGCTGATGAGCCAGGTGCGCTATGTGGACGCGGCGGTGCAGCTGATCAAACCGGCGCCGCCGGGCAAGCCCAAGAACTGGCAAGCGTACAGCAAGCTGTTCATCGACCCGGTGCGCATCGACGCCGGCGTCAAGTTCTGGAACGAGAACCAGGACGCGCTGGCGCGGGCCGAGGCGCTGTACGGCGTGCCGGCCGAGATCCTGGTCGGCATCATCGGCGTGGAAACCGTGTACGGCCGCAACACGGGCCGCTTCCGCGTGCTCGACGCGCTGACCACGCTGGCGTTCTCGTATCCGGAGGCGCCGGCGCGCGAGGAGCGCATGGCCTTCTTCCGCAGCGAGCTGGAGGCCACCTTGCTGTTCGCGCGCCAGAACGGCATCGATCCGCTGTCGCTGCGCGGCTCGTACGCGGGCGCCGTCGGCATGCCGCAGTTCATGCCCAGCAGCATCGTCAAGTACGCGGTCGATTTCGACGGCAACGGCAAGGTCGACCTGCTCGGCTCGAGCGGCGACGCCATCGGCAGCGTGGCCGCCTTCCTGACGGCGCACGGCTGGCGGCGCGACGATCCGGGCCCGCTCGTGTACGCGGCCGAGGTGTCGCCCAACCGGGCCTGGGAGAACATGATCAACCAGGGGCTGGCGGCAAAATTTCCCGCCCAGGACTTGACGGCGGCCGGTGTCAGCACCACATCAGCATTGCCGCCTGGCATGGTCTTTGGCCTGGTGGACTTGCAGAACGGCGCCGATCCCACCGAATACTGGGTCGCGACCAATAACTTCTACGCCATCACGCAGTACAACCGCAGCTATTTCTATGCGATGTCGGTGGTGGAACTGGGACGGGCCGTGCGCCTGTCGCGGGGCGGGGGAATGTAAGGAACCGTAAAGACAGTTGAACTATGCTCTTGCCCGCAGTATCTTGTAGTTGACACTGGGAAACTGCGGTCTGGTGCCGCGCCACAGACCGGGGCAGCGACCATATATCGTGCGGCAACAAATAAAAATTGCCTTATAATCAACTATGGCGATACAATTGAATTGAGGCACAGGCAGCTTAACACAGGAGAAGGTGTATAATTCTCACACAATGTTGCAGCGGGACAACAATAACTTAGGGCAATGTGATTTTTTTGTTGCTTTTGAGCATAGAAAAGCTCGCTGTTGTACAATTGTGTATATATTATGAAACTTGTTGTAGCGGAATCCGTCCGTGTGTGAAATCGTTCCTTGGTGAAGGATGAACATGTACGCAGCAAGAGCGAGCTCCGAGTGTTTTTTACTTTGCAGGACTACTTTCAGAAGGAACAAACATCATCATGACAAACCAAGTCGGCATCGATATGAATAACGATTCGGAAGGCGATGATCTGCTGCAGTACAACCCGAACCGTCTGCTGGATACGCTGATCGAAAACCTGCGTCTGAAGAACGACGCGGCCCTGTCGCGCGCGCTGGAAGTGGCGCCGCCCGTGATCAGCAAGATCCGTCACCACCGTCTGCCGGTCGGCGCTTCGCTGCTGATCCGCATGCACGAGGTGAGCGATCTGAGTATCCGTGACCTGCGCTACTTGATGGGCGACCGCCGCAACAAGTTCCGCATCAGCGATAAGCAGTTCAAGCCTAAAGAAGGCGAATCGGGCGGCAACAACAACCAGGGCTGATCGCAGTCCCTGGCTGTCGTCACCGTAGGCGTACCCTCCCCTCGCGTGGGGGCGAGGGCAGGAGTTGTTGTCGTCAGGCCGGAAACACGCCTGTCGACAGATAGCGGTCGCCGCGGTCGCACACGATGAACACGATGGTGGCGTTCTCCACCGTTTGAGAGATCCGCAACGCGATCTCGCAGGCACCAGCTGCCGAAATCCCGCAGAATATGCCTTCCTCCGCCGCCAGGCGGCGCGCCATGCGCTCAGCCGCGGCTTGCGTCACATACTCGATCTGATCCACCCGCGACTTGTCGTAGATTTTCGGCAGGTAGGCTTCCGGCCATTTGCGGATGCCGGGGATCTGCGAACCCTCCTCCGGCTGCGCGCCGACGATGCACACGTCGGGATTCTGTTCCTTCAGGTAGTGCGACACGCCCATGATGGTGCCCGTGGTGCCCATGGCGCTGACGAAGTGGGTGACCTGGCCGTTGGTGTCGCGCCAGATTTCCGGCCCCGTGCCTTCGTAGTGGGCGCGCGAATTATCGAAGTTGCCGAACTGGTCGAGGATGACGCCCTTGCCATCCTTTTGCATCTGCTCGGCCAGGTCGCGCGCGTATTCCATGCCGCCCGTCTTGGGCGTCAGCAGGATCTGGGCGCCGTAGGCGGCCATGCTCTGGCGCCGCTCCAGGCTCAGGTTCTCCGGCATCAGCAACAGCATCTTGTAGCCGCGCAGCGCGGCCGCCATGGCCAGCGCGATGCCGGTGTTGCCGCTGGTCGCCTCGATCAGCGTGTCGCCCGGCTTGACCTGGCCCCGCTCCTCGGCGTGCAGCAGCATGGACATGGCGGCCCGGTCCTTGACGGAGCCGGCCGGATTGTTGCCTTCCAACTTGCCGAGGATGATGTTGTTGCGTGCGGCCGCGTCCGCGCCGGGAATGCGCGTGAGCTGCACCAGCGGCGTGTTGCCGATTGTGTCTGCCAGAGTCTTGTAAGCCATCGTCTTGAGCCTGAGTTCACTAAAACAAGCATTTTAATCCGAGATGGCATTGCGCGTATTTCCGGGCCGGGCGGCGACGGCGGCACAAGGTGCGCGTCACGCAGGTATCATCGCGCTGTCCACCAACTAGCTTGCATGGGTTGCAAGTTTTTGGCGCGGCGGCGCCGCTTGCGCTAGACTTGCTCCACCTCCCGCCCCTTTTCCGGAACCGCCATGGCCGCCAACCCGCTCGATTTCACGCCCGACAACGCACAGGACGAGCCCGTCCCCGCCGGCAAGCTCGACATCGAATCGCGCCGGCACCAGATCTTCCCCGTGCTGAGCGCATCCGAGATCAAACGCATGCACCGCTTCGGCCACGTCCGCCACTTCGCCGATGGCGACCATGTGTTCGAAGCGGGCCGCACCAGCTTCGGCCTGATGCTGGTGCTGGCCGGGCGCATCGCCGTCAGCCGCCACGACGGCCTCGGCAACACCTCGCTCATCACCGAGCATGGCCCCGGCCAGTTCAGCGGCGAGGTGGCCCAGTTGTCGGGCCGGCCGTCGCTGGGCAACGGCACCGCCATCGGCGCCGTGGACGTGCTGGTGATTCCGTCCGAAGGGCTGCGCGCGCTGGTGATCGCGGAGGCGGAACTGGGCGAGCGCATCGTGCGCGCGCTGATCCTGCGCCGCGTGGGATTGATCGAGGTGAACTCGGGCGGCCCCGTCATCGTCGGCCCGCGCGGTCACGGCCGCGTGCACGCGCTGCAAAGCTTCATGGCCGCCAACGGCCATCCCCACTCCGTGCTGGACCTGGAGACGGACGCGCAGGCGGCCGCGCTGGCCGAGCATTACCATCCGCAGCCGGAGGACTGGCCGCTGGTCGTGTGCCCGGACGGCGTGGTGAAGAAGAACCCCAGCGTGGTCGATCTGGGCCGCTGCCTGGGCATGCTGCCTGAACTGAGCAGCGACAAGGTGTGGGATGTGATCGTGGTCGGAGCCGGGCCGGCCGGGCTGGCCACGGCCGTGTACGCGGCGTCCGAGGGCCTGTCCGTGCTGGCGCTGGAGACGCGGGCCTTCGGCGGCCAGGCGGCGGCCAGCGCCCGCATCGAAAACTACCTGGGCTTCCCCACCGGCGTGTCGGGCCGGGCGCTGGCCGGACGCGCCTATGTGCAGGCCCAGAAGTTCGGGGTCGAAGTGGCCATCCCGGCGCCGGCCGGCAAGCTCATTTGCGACACCTATCCGCTGCAGGTGGAGATGTGCGGCAGCGGCCAGCGCCTGCTTGCGCGCACTGTCGTGCTGTCGTGCGGCGCGCGCTACCGCCGGCCATCGCTGGCCAATTTGCGCCAGTTCGAGGGACGCGGCGTGTACTACTGGGCCTCGCCGATCGAGGCCAAGCTGTGCAAGACGGAGGAGATCGTACTGGTGGGCGGCGGCAACTCGGCCGGCCAGGCGGCGGTGTTCCTGGCCGGGCACGCGTCGCGGGTCCACATGCTGGTGCGCGGCGAAGGCTTGGCGGCCACCATGTCGAGCTACCTGATCGAACGGATCGCGGCCACGCCCAACATCGTGCTGCACACGCACACGGAGATCGTGGCGCTGGAGGGCGACGACGACGGCCTGCAGCAGGTGCGCATCCGCCACCGCCTGAGCGGCGAGGAGAATGATTACGACGTGTGCCGGGTGTTCCTGTTCATCGGCGCCGATCCCAACACGGGCTGGCTGGGCGACTGCGGCGTGGAAGTGGACGAACACGGCTTCATCCGCACCGGCTTCGACGTGGCGCGCGCCCAGTGCCGCGCCAATTTCGAGCGAGGCATCTACCCGCCCGAGCTGCCCGCGCGCGCCGCGCTGGAGACCAGCGTGCCGGGCGTGTTCGCCATCGGCGACGTGCGGGCCGGCTCCACCAAACGGGTGGCGGCGGCAGTGGGCGAAGGCGCCGCCGTGGTGGCGCAGATCCACGCCTTCCTGGCCAATCTGCCGGTGGACGCCGATAGTCGATAACGATTAGTCGCTTGTCGATCTTATGGGATGACCGGCTGACATTCTTCTGCGGACACACTTAGCAGCATTTTGCGCGCTCTATGCCTTAATGCCTGCGGCATGTTCTTGTCTCGCGTGAACGCATCCAGCTCCAGCTTGAGCGCTGATTGCGATGCGCTATCGCCGGCCAGCCAATCCAAGGCCCGCGCCGGCCAATATCCCGAGACGGAAGCATGAAATACATGCTTCAACAGCATTTGTTTCGGGAACGCCCTTATGCTTGCGGCGTATGCTGGATAGGCTAGTTCAGCCAACTGCAATTGGTTAGCGAAAGCGGCGGGGGCTATTTCCAGCACAGGCAGCAAATGCACGCACTTATATTCCTCGTCCAGCAGCTCTGCCTGTCCATCGAGCTCGACACACCAGCCATCACGAATGTGGACGCCCAGCCGCCGACGAGCTATCGTCAACAGCCAGCAAAAGGCTGCACTCGTGGGCTGCTGTGGTGATTGTAGAAAGCTCATTTCACCCTCCACAGGATATGATACACCCGCTCACCCGTCCTGTTCTCAAGCCAAGTAATGAAGCGCAGCCGAATATTGGTGTTCCAGTTGGCGCCATAATGGCCGCTCTCTTCCGTCGTCAGAAATGCGCCATCTTCACGTCGCCGCAATATGCCGCCCACAGCCCGGGTATCTGGCACACCTATGGCACGCGCAAGTTGCTGGTGTGGCGATCCGGCCAACCCCGAATTTCGGGGCCGACCTGTGACCAGTCGCGCGCGCTCCGGATCGTAGACAAATTCCACACCACCACCCTTCGGCCTATATCGACGCAATGCGCCGACGGACGTGTCATCCGTTATGCCTATCATCCCTGCCAGCGGGCCTGAACCGCCTGTTCCAGGCCAGCCGGTAGCCATCAGCGTAGCGGTGTGGGGTAGCTGGCCGGGCTGACGTTGCCGTCCTGGTCGATGGCCTGCACGCCGAAGTAGTAATTGTCCTTCGACAGCGGCACGCGGTATTCCGTGGCCTTGCCGACGAATTGCGCGCCTTGCCAGTCCGGCGCGTCCGTCGCGCGCCAGACGACGCGGTAGCCGGCCAGGTCAGGCTCGGCGTTGGGCTGCCACAGCAGCGCCGTGTCGTTTTCCAGCTGCGCCGTGCGCACCTGCACCTGGCGCGGCGCGGCCGGCGCCAGCGCCAGCGAGGCCAGCGCCGCCGCGTTCACGCGCGCCACGCGGGCGATGTAGTCGTAGTCGTCGAACTGCGGCAGGTCGCCGTAGACCTTGCCGTTCTCCGTGCGCAGGTCCTGGTGCTGGTGCGAGAAATCCTCGGCCGGCTCCGTGAAGCGCAATGCCGCGTAGCCGCGCTCCAGGAACGGCATGTGGTCGCCGCCGCGCAAATACCGGTCGCGGCGCTGGATGATGTTGACCTTGAAGCCTGGCACATAGCGCTCGCCGGCCGCCTTCACGGCCCGCGCCAGCTGGCGCGACAGCGAATCGTTCTCGCCGCCCGTCTGCACGAGGGTGCGCACGACCGGGCTGTTTTCCTTCTGCACCGGCAAGCCTTCCGCGAACAGGCGCACCTGGCTGTTATCGCGCTTGCCGTGCTCGTCGTGCGAACTGCCGATGATGTCGTTGGTGAACATGCCGGCGATGTCGAGCTTGCGCGCGGCGGCCTGCTCGGCCCAATGGGTCGCGCCCAGCAAGCCCTGCTCCTCGCCCGCCACCGTCATGAAGACCAGCGTGGCGTCGAAATGGTGGCGCGCCATCACGCACGCCATCTCCATCACGGCGGCCGTGCCTGAGGCGTCGTCGTTGGCGCCGGGGGCGGCGCCGCTGGCGTCCATGATGTCGCTGTTGCGCGAGTCGTAATGGCCGCTGACCACGTACGTGCGCGCGGTGGACGCGGACTGCGTGCCGGGCAAGGTGGCCACCACGTTCACCACTTCCGTCGGTTTGCTGATGCGGGCCGAAACGGGCGAGATGTGGCTGTCGAACGCGACCTGCAGGCGACCGCCGTCGGCCGCGCCGCAACGCTCCAGTTCCGCCTTGATCCAGCGCCGCGCGGCGCCGATGCCCTCCGTGTCGGACACGGTGTCGGACATGGTGTGGCGCGTCTTGAAACCGACCAGCTTGCGGATGTAATCTTCGATGCGCTGGGGTGAAATCTGGCCGACGATCTGGTCGATCTGGGGCTGGTGGCGCTGCAAGTCGGGCCCGGATGCGGAGCCGGATGAGGGCTCGGATGCAGGCGCGGCTGCGGCGTAGGAGGTGCCGGCCAGGATGGTGGCCAGCAGGAATAAGCTGGAGCGGGTGGCGATGCGGTGGTTCATCTGGACTCTCCTGTCAGGGGAACGCATCATCTTCGCACAGAAGGCAACTTATATTGCCGCCAGATACAAAAAACCCCGCAAGCTCGCGCTGGCGGGGTGGCAGGCGCGGTGTGCGCGGCTTACTTCTTGGCCTTGGTCTTGGACTCGGCCTTGGACTCGGCCGAAGCGGAGCCGGACGCCATGGCCGAAGCGGACGCAGAAGCTGGCATGGACTTGGCGCCCTTCGCGGCCGGTGCCGGCTTGGTGCTGGCAGCCATCGGCTTGGCCGGTGCACCTTCCTTGGCCTTACCGTTCACTTGCAGACCCGCTTCGGACAGTTTCATGGCACTCTTTTCACCGATACCCTTGACGCGCTTCTCCAGGTCGGCCCAGTCCTTGAAGTCGCCGCCCTTGGTGCGCTCCTCGATGATGGCCTTGGACTTGGCCGGGCCGATGCCCTTGACCGAATCGAGTGCGGCCGCATCGGCCTTGTTGACATCGACCTGCGCAAACGCAAAGCTCATCGTCGCAATCAGGGTAGCAACCGCCAGCAATAGTTTCTTGAACATGTCGTCATCTCCAAAGTGTGTGAGGAAGCAGGGCCGCAACGCACCCTGAGTTCCTATAACGGCCAAGCCGCGCGGCGGTTGACAGCAAAATGACAACACCGGCATGCGCCGGCGCAAAGCCGAAAAACAAAACGGGACGTAACACATTTGAGTGCGTTACGTCCCGTCCTGTTTTTTTGGGGGGGGCGGATCGGGTCAGCCGAACAATTCCTCGCGCGTGACGGTGGCCGTGCCCAGCTTGCCCACCACGATGCCGCCGGCCCGGTTGGCCGTCTCCACCGCCTTCTGCCACCCTTCGCCGGCGCCCAGCATGGCGGCCATGGTGGCGATCACCGTGTCGCCGGCGCCGGAGACGTCGAACACCTCGCGCGCGGCGGCCGGCATGTGGAAGCGTTCATGTTCGGTGTACAGCGTCATGCCCTCCTCCGAGCGGGTCAGCAGCAGCGCGTCCAGTTTCAGTTCGCTGCGCAACTGCTGCGCCTTGGCCGTCAACTGCTCCTCGCTGTTCCAGCTGCCGACGATGCGGCGCATTTCGGACTTGTTGGGCGTGAGGACGGTGGCGCCCGCGTAGCGCGTGAAGTCGTCGCCCTTGGGGTCGACCATCACCACCTTGCCGGCCGCGCGCGCGGCGGCGATCATGTCGGCCACGTTCACCAGGCTGCCCTTGGCGTAGTCCGACAGCACGATCACGTCGTAATCGGGCAGCAGGGTCTGGAATTGCACCAGTTTGTCGCGCAGCACGGCGTCCGTCGGCGGCTCCTCGAAGTCGATGCGCACCATCTGCTGCTGGCGGCCGATCACGCGCAGCTTGATGATGGTGGAGATGGCTTCGTCGCGCTTCAGATAGCTGCGGATGCCGCCGTCCTGCAGCATCTGCTCCACCTCCGCGCCCGCCTCGTCGGCGCCCACCACGCCCAGCAGGCCGGCGTGGGCGCCCAGCGCGGCGGCGTTGCGCGCCACGTTGGCGGCGCCGCCCAGGCGCGCTTCGCGTTTCTCGATGCGCACGATGGGCACCGGCGCTTCCGGCGAAATGCGGCTGACGTCACCGAACCAGTAACGGTCCAGCATCACGTCGCCCACCACCAGGATGCGCACCTGGTCCAGCGCCGGGCCCTTGTAGGTCGCTACATTGGTACTCACTGCCACCTCTTACACGCGGGTGTGGATGGAACGGCCGATGCCGTGGTATTCGAAGCCCGCTTCGGCCATCACTTCCGGTTCGAACAGGTTGCGGCCGTCGAAGATGACGGCGTTCTTCAGGCTGGCCTTGATGCGGTCGAAGTCGGGGCTGCGGAACGCCTTCCATTCCGTGACGATGACCAGCGCGTCGGCGCCCGTCAGCGTGTCCATCGGGCTGGCGGCGAAGCGGATGCGCGCCAGTTCGGCCGCGTTAAAGTCGAGCGCCAGCACGCGGCGCGCCTCGTCCATCGCCACCGGGTCGTACACGGCCACCGTGGCGCCGCTGTCGAGCAGCTGGCGCAGCAGCACGCGGGCCGGCGCTTCGCGCATGTCGTCCGTGTTGGGCTTGAAGGCCAGGCCCCAGACGGCGAAGTGCTTGCCGTTCAAGTCGTCGCCGAAGCGCGCGTTGACCTTTTTGCCCAGCACCAGCTTCTGCTTGTCGTTGACCGCTTCCACCGCGCGCAGGATCAGCAAGTCCTGGTCGTACTGGCGCGCCGTGCGCTCCAGCGCCTGCACGTCTTTCGGGAAGCACGAGCCGCCGTAGCCGGCGCCCGCGTACAGGAAGCTGTGGCCGATGCGCGGGTCGGAGCCGATGCCGTGGCGGACGGCCTCGATGTCGGCGCCCACCTCGTCGGCCAGGTTGGCCAGTTCGTTCATGAACGAGATGCGGGTGGCCAGCATGGCGTTGGCGGCGTACTTGGTGAATTCGGCCGAGCGCACGTCCATCCAGAAGGTGCGCTCGTGGTTGCGGTTGAATGGCGTGTAGAGCTTTTTCATCAGGCTGTGGGCGCGCTCGCCTTCGGGCGTGTCGTCGCAGCCGATCACGATGCGGTCCGGACGCATGAAGTCCTCCACGGCCGCGCCCTCTTTCAGGAACTCGGGGTTGGAGACGACCGAGAACTGCGCGCTCACGCCGCGCGCGTCCAGCTCGGCCTGCACGGCGGCCTTGACGCGGTCGGCCGTGCCCACCGGGACGGTGGACTTGTCGATCACCACCTTGTAGTCGGTCATGTGCTTGCCGATGTTGCGGGCGGCGGCCAGCACGTACTGCAGGTCGGCCGAGCCGTCCTCGTCGGGCGGGGTGCCGACGGCGATGAACTGCAGCGTGCCGTGGGCCACGGCGGCCACCACGTCGGTCGAGAACTGCAGGCGGCCGGCGGCGCGGTTGCGCGCCACCACTTCTTCCAGGCCCGGTTCGTGGATCGGGATGCCGCCGCTGTTGAGCATATTGATCTTGCGCTCGTCGACGTCGAGGCAGAAGACGTCGTTGCCCAGCTCCGCCAGGCAGGCGCCCGTGACCAGGCCAACATAGCCGGTGCCGATAATGGTGATTTTCATGTTGTTCCGCCTACTTAAAATTGGGCCCGCAACGGTCCCGTTAATTCATCACATTCAATTCTTCGGTGCGGCGCGGCGGGTAGGTCTCCCACCGGCTGCAGCCGGGGCACTGCCAATAGAACTGGCGCGCCTTGAAACCGCAATGGCTGCACTGGTAGCGCGCCAGCTTCTGGGTGTAGCCATGCACGAGGTTCTTCACCATCGACAGTTCCGACCACAGCGCGGCCGGCGCATCCATCAGGCGCGCTTCGAGCAGCTTGTCCAGGCCCAGCAGGGTCGGCGTGCGGCGCAGTTCCGCGCTCACCAGCTGCTTGGCCGCGTCCACGCCGTCAAGCTCGATCACGGCCTTGAACACCACTTCGATCAGGTCGATCGACGAAGCCTGTTCCAGGTAGGACTTGAGCAGGTTGACGCCTTCCTGCGGCCGGCCCACCTTGCGGTAGCCATCCATCAGACGCTGCGCCACCAGCGCCACGTGCGGCACGCTTTGCTGCTCCACGCGGCGCCAGGTCAGCAGCGCGCCTTCCACGTCGCCCTGGGCCAGCTGGGCGTCGCCGATCAGCAGCGTGGCGCGCACGTTGGTGCGGTCGGCCTGCAGCGATTTTTCCAGCAGCGGCAGCGCGTCCTCGGGGTGCATGTGCACCAGCGCGTCCTGCGCCAGCTCGCAGTAGAACTGGGCGATCTCCTTCTGGCGCGAGCCGGCGCCCGCCTCCTGCAGGCCCAGCGCGGCCTCGATGGCGCGCGGCCATTCCTTTTCGCGCTGGAAGATCTCCAGCAGCGCGCGCCGCGCCTGCACCGCGTACTGCGAATCGAGCAGCTGGTTGAAGGTTTCCTCGGCGCGGTCCAGCAGGCCGGCCTTCAGGTAGTCCATGCCCAGCTCATAGCGGGCGTGCACCTGCTGCTCCTGCGGCAGGTCGGGCCGCGACAGCAGGTTCTGGTGCACGCGGATGGCGCGCTCGGTCTCGCCGCGGCGGCGGAACAGGTTGCCCAGCGCGAAGTGCATGTCGGCCGTTTCCGGGTCCAGCTTGACGATTTCGATGAAGGCGTCGATGGCCTTGTCGGGCTGCTCGTTGAGCAGGAAGTTCAGGCCCTTGAAATAGCCGCGCGGCAGGCTGCGCGACTCCGACACCAGTTGGCGGATGTCAACCCGCGCGGCGATCCAGCCCAGTCCGAAGAAGACGGGGATGCCCAGTAACCACCAGAGTTCAAATTCCATGCGTGTTGTTGTGTGATCGTTGGTCGGTGCGCGATGCCCATGGCATCACTGCTGGGTGTTGACGCTGTCGGGCTGCGGCTGGGTGGTGGCCTGCTGCGCCGTCGTTTGCAGCGTCTCGATGGTGGTTTTGTGTTTGTTCGTCTCGCGCCGGTGGCGGAACACGGTGGGGGTGAGCGCCAGCACGCCGAGGACGGCGCCGGCCACGAAGAAGCCGAGCAGCATCAGGACCAGGGGGCCGCGCAATTCATAATTGAGGAAGAAGTGCAGATCCACTTCCTGGGTATTTTTCAGGGCAAAACCAAAAAACAAGACGAAAAGAACAAATCCAATGATGGTGGATATGAATTTCATTAGCCAGTTCCTGTTCCGGATTTCAAAGAGCGACAGTATGGCACCAGAATCCGGTTACGACAAAATGGATAAAAAAAGCGGCATCCAGGGACGCCGCTTTTTTACATCGAATCCTTCAGACGCTTCAGTCCTCGATGATCGGTTGCCCGACCATCGCGTCGACCCGCTCGCGCAACTGCTTGCCCGGCTTGAAGTGGGGCACCCGTTTTTCGGGCACCATCACCTTGTCGCCGGACTTCGGATTGCGTCCTATGCGCGGTGGCCGGCTGTTGAGGGCAAAGCTGCCAAAACCGCGGATCTCGATGCGCTGACCACTCGCCAGGGCGGTGGTCATCGCGTCGAGAATGGTCTTGACGGCGTATTCCGCATCTTTGGCCACCAGCTGAGAATAGCGCTCAGCCAGGCGGTTGATCAACTCGGACTTGGTCATCTAGGCGATTCTTAGTTCTTGGTGTCGAGCTTGGCCTTCAGCAGCGCGCCCAGGCTGGTGGTGCCCGAAGCTGCGTTGTTGTCGGTGGCGGCCATCTTCTGCATGGCTTCCGCGGTTTCCGCGCTGTCTTTCGCTTTGATCGACAGTTGGATGCTGCGGGCTTTGCGGTCGATGTTGATCACCAGGGCTTCGACGGTGTCGCCGACCTTCAGGTGGGTGCCAGCATCTTCCACGCGGTCACGCGAGATTTCCGAAGCGCGCAGGTAGCCTTCGACTTCTTCCGACAGCTGGATCACGGCGCCCTTAGGCTCAACCGATTTCACAGTGCCCGACACCAGCGAACCTTTGTCGTTCATGGCGGCGAAGTTGTTGAACGGGTCGCCTTCCAGCTGCTTCACGCCCAGGGAAACGCGCTCGCGCTCGACGTCGATGGCCAGCACGATGGCTTCCAGCTCGTCGCCCTTCTTGAACTTGCGCACGGCTTCTTCGCCGGACTCGGTCCACGACAGGTCGGACAGGTGCACCAGGCCGTCGATGTTGCCAGCCAGGCCGATGAACACGCCGAAGTCGGTGATCGACTTGATGGCGCCACGGACCTTGTCGCCCTTCTTGTGGGTCACGCCGAAGTCATCCCATGGGTTCGCTTTGCACTGCTTCATGCCCAGCGAAATACGGCGACGCTCTTCGTCGATCTCCAGAACCATGACTTCCACTTCGTCGCCCAGTTGGACAACTTTGTTAGGAGCGACGTTCTTGTTGGTCCAGTCCATTTCGGACACGTGCACCAGACCTTCGATGCCCTGTTCCACTTCCACGAACGCGCCGTAGTCGGTCAGGTTGGTGACTTTGCCGAACAGACGGGTGCCTTGTGGGTAACGACGGGACAGACCGGTCCAAGGATCGTCGCCCAGTTGCTTCACGCCCAGGGACACGCGGTTCTTTTCCTGATCGTACTTCAGGACTTTGGCGGTGATTTCCTGGCCAACGGTCAGCACTTCCGATGGGTGACGCACACGACGCCATGCCAGGTCGGTGATGTGCAGCAGGCCGTCGATGCCGCCCAGGTCCACGAACGCGCCGTAGTCGGTGATGTTCTTCACGACGCCGGTCACAACCGTGCCTTCTTTCAGGGTTTCCATCAGCTTCTGGCGCTCTTCGCCCATCGAAGCTTCGATCACGGCGCGGCGCGACAGCACGACGTTGTTACGCTTGCGGTCCAGCTTGATGACCTTGAATTCCAGGGTCTTGCCTTCGAACGGGGTGGTGTCCTTGACGGGACGGGTGTCGACCAGCGAACCGGGCAGGAAAGCGCGGATGCCGTTGGTCAGCACGGTCAGGCCGCCCTTGACCTTGCCATTGACGGTGCCGACGACGATCTCGCCCGACTCCATGGCCTTTTCCAGGGCCAGCCACGACGCCAGGCGCTTGGCCTTGTCGCGCGACAGGATGGTATCGCCGAAACCGTTTTCCAGCGATTCGATGGCCACGGAAACGAAGTCGCCAACTTTGACTTCCAGTTCGCCGTGGTCATTCTTGAATTCTTCAACAGGGATGAAAGCTTCCGATTTCAGACCAGCGTTCACGATCACGAAGTTGTGGTCCAGACGCACGACTTCAGCGGAGATCACTTCGCCGGAGCGCATATCTTGACGGGACAGCGACTCTTCGAAGAGCGCTGCAAAACTTTCCATACCGGTGGTAGCAGTAGACATAGGGTTCACACTAGGTTAGCCAGCAGAGATCGCACCATGCGACTTAAACTGGGTTGAGGTTGTAACAAGCCGGAGGCCGGCACAGGCCCGCTTCCAGCACCAACAGCAGCGCTGCACAACACGCTGCCTTACAACAAACATTGCAATTATTTCACTTCCGCCGCATACCACTTGAGCACCTGCTCGACGGCCTGGTCGGCCGTGATCTGCGAGGTATCGAGCACATGGGCACCCTCCGCCGGGACCAGCGGAGCGATGGCCCGGTGCGTATCCCGGTCGTCGCGCGCTTGCAAATCCATCAGAAGGTCTTCCATATTAGCAGAAATTCCCTTCTCAATCAATTGCTTATATCGACGCTCGGCACGGGCCGCCACACTGGCCGTCAAAAACACCTTGAGCGGGGCGTGCGGGAAGATCACCGTGCCCATGTCGCGCCCGTCGGCCACCAGGCCCGGCGTCTTGCGGAAACCGAGCTGTAGCCCGTACAGGGCCTGGCGCACGGCCGGCAGGGCCGCGATGCGCGAGGCCGTGTTGCCCACCTCCTCGGCGCGGATGGCGTCCGTCACGTTCTCGTGGGCCAGGATGATGTCGCCGCCGGAGAAACTGCACGCCAGGTGCTCGGCCAGCTTGGCCAGCGCGTGCTCATCGGTGAGATCGGTGCCGCGGCGCAGGGCCGACAGCGCCGTCAGGCGGTACAGGGCGCCCGAATCGAGGTAGTGGAAGCCGAGCCTATCGGCCACGCGGTGCGCGACGGTGCCCTTGCCGGATGCGGTGGGGCCGTCGATGGCGATGACGGGGATATTGGTTGTGGTCATAAATTAAGGGATTAACGAGCGATCGCGGCGAAGGCGGCGAAATACTCGGGGAAGGTCTTGGCCACGCACTTGGGGTCGTTGATGCGCATCGCGTTGCCCTTGCGCGCCGCGCCGTCCAGCGACGCCAGCGAGAAGCACATGGCCATGCGGTGGTCGTCGTAGGTGTCGATGGTGGCGGCGGTGATCGCGGCCGGCGGCGTCACGCGCAGGTAGTCGGCCCCCTCCTCCACCACCGCGCCCAGCTTGCGCAATTCCGTGGCCATGGCGGCGATGCGGTCGGTTTCCTTCACGCGCCAGCTGGCGATGTTGCGCAGCGTGCTGGTGCCGTCCGCGTACAGGGCCGCGATGGCGATCGTCATGGCCGCGTCGGGGATGTGGTTGAAATCGGCGTCGATGGCTTTCAGCACGCCGTTCGAGCGCGCCTCGATCCAGTTGTCGCCCATGGTGATGGTGGCGCCCATCTGCTCCAGCGCGGCCACGAAGCGCACATCGCCCTGGATGCTGTCGCGGCCCACGCCCTCGACCCGCACCGGCCCGCCGGCGATGGCGCCGGCGGCCAGGAAGTAGGAGGCCGACGAGGCGTCGCCTTCGACGTGGATGGTGCCGGGGCTCTGGTATTGCTGGCCCGGCTGCACGGTGAACGAGGACCAGCCGTCCTGCTCCACCGTCACGCCGAAGCGGCGCATCAGGTTCAGCGTGATTTCGATGTAGGGCTTGGAGATCAGCTCGCCGACCACGTCGATCGAGATCGCGTGCTCGCGCGCCATCAGCGGCGCCACCATCAGCAGCGCCGTCAGGAACTGGCTCGACACGTTGCCGCGCACGGACAGGCGCCGCGCGTGGATCTTGCCGCGCCCGATGTGCAGCGGCGGGTAGCCAGGATTGCCGGTGCAGGTGATGGCGGTGCCGGCCGCGTTGAGCGCGTCCACCAGGTCGCCGATCGGACGCTCGTGCATGCGCGGCACGCCGTGCAGCGTGTAGTCGCCGCCGATCACGGCCAGCGCCGCCGTCAGCGGGCGGATGGCGGTGCCGGCGTTGCCCATGAACAGATCGGCCGAGGCGTTGGGGAAGGCGCCGGCGGCGCCGGGCACCACATGCACCGTGTGGCCGTCCGTCTGCGGCTCTTCGCGCCACTGCACGCCCAGCTTGTGCAGGGAGTCCAGCATCACGGCCGTGTCGTCCGAGGCCAGCAGGTCGACCACCCGGGTTTCGCCCCGGGACAGCGCGGCCAGCAACAGGATGCGGTTGGAGATGCTCTTCGAGCCGGGCAGGCGCACCACGCCTTCGGCATGGGCCACCGGCTGCAGGTCGATGTGGTGCGGGTATGTGGTTTGCTGCGTCATGCGGTCGCTATCCTTCTATTCTGCGCTGTCTTTTGGTTGCGGCGTTTCCGCCGTCTCTATCGCTTCTATCCACTGGCGGCGGGCGCGCTGCGCATTGGCGTACACCGCCTCGATGGCCGCGCCGTCGGCGGCGGCCAGGCGCGCGCGCAGCGCCGTCAGTTGCGCCATGTAGGCGTCGAGCTCGACCAGCAGCGCGGCCTGATTGGCCAGGCTGATGTCGCGCCACATTTCAGGCGACGAACCGGCGATCCTTGTGAAATCGCGGAAGCCGCTGGCAGCATATTGGAACAGTAGGTCCGCATGCGGTTTGTTGGCGATGTCGTCCACCAGCGCATAGGCCAGCAGGTGCGGCAGATGGCTGACGGCGGCGAACACCTTGTCGTGTTGTTCCGGCGTGAGCCGGTGGATGATGGCGCCGCAGGCCAGCCAGGCCGCCGCCACCCGCTCCACGTCGCCGGAGGTGTTCTCGTCCAGCGGCGTGAGCACGGTCTTCTTGCCGATGTAGAGGTCGACGATGGCCGCGTCCGGGCCGTTGGTCTCGCGCCCGGCGATCGGATGGCCGGGCACGAACTGGGCCACCTTGGCGCCCAGCGCGCGGCGCGCGGCCGCCACCACATCGCTTTTGGTGCTGCCGGCGTCCGTCACCACGGTGCCTGGCTGCAGGTGCGGCGCCAGCGCGGCCAGGATGGCTTCCGTCTGCGCCACGGGCGCGGCCAGCAGCACCAGGTCGGCGTCGCGCATGGCCTCGGCCATGTCGCCGCCCACCACGTCGATGATGCCCAGCTCGCGCGCGCGCGCCAGCGAGGCGGCCGAGCGCCCCATGCCCACCACGGTGCGCACCGCGCCCGCGTGCTTGAGCGCGCGCGCGAACGAGCCGCCGATCAGGCCAACGCCGAAGATGACGATCTTGTTCAGCACGGCGTCATCCGGCCAGGGCCTTGGTCAGCGCCGCGATCAGCACCGCGTTCTCCTGCGGCAGGCCGATCGAGATGCGCAGCCATTGCGGCAGGCCGTAGTTGCCCACCGGGCGCACGATCACGCCCTGCTTGAGCAAGGCCAGGTTGATGCGCGCGCCGGCGCCGGCATCGTCGCCCACCTTGACCAGCACGAAGTTGCCGTAGGACGGCACGTACTCCAGGCCCATCTGCTCGAACGCCTCCACGAACTGCTGGTAGCCGGCCGTGTTGTTGGCCGCGCTCTGGGCCAGGAAGGCCTTGTCGTTCAGGGCCGCGATGGCCGCCGCCTGCGCCATCGAGTTCACGTTGAATGGCTGGCGGATGCGGTTCATCAGGTCCGTCAGCGCCGGCTGGGCGATGGCGAAACCGACCCGCAGGCCGGCCAGGCCGTAGGCCTTGGAGAAGGTGCGCGACACCAGCAGATTGGGATACTTCTTGACCCACTCGGCCGATTCGAACTGGTTTTCAGGCGCCAGGAATTCGTTGTAGGCCTCGTCCAGCACCACCACCACGTGGGCCGGCACCTTGGCCAGGAAGGCTTCGATCTCGGCGGCCGGGATGAAGGTGCCGGTCGGGTTGTTCGGGTTGGCGATGAACACCAGACGGGTGTCGTCCTCGATGGCGGCCAGCATCGCCTGCAGGTCATGGCCGTAGGCCTTGGCCGGCACCACGATGTGGCGCGCGCCCACGCCCTGGGTGGCCAGCGCGTACACGGCGAACGAGTACTGCGAGTAAACGACCGACTGGCCGCGCTCGACGAAGGCGTGGGCGGCGATTTCCAGGATGTCGTTGCTGCCGTTGCCCAGCGTGATCCAGTCGGCCGGCACGTCGTAGCGCTTGGACAGCGCCGCCTTCAGATCGAAGCCATTGGCGTCCGGATAACGGCCCAGTTCCATCGCCGCCGCCGTCATCGCCTGCTTGGCCGATTCCGGCACGCCGAACGGGTTCTCGTTGGAGGCCAGCTTGACGATGTTGGCCTCGTCGAGCCCGAACTCGCGCGCCACTTCCGCGATCGGCTTGCCAGCCTGGTAGGGAGCGATGGCGCGAACGTATTCTGGACCGTAATTCTTGGACATAATGCTCTTCAAATGTAAGGGTTAGGAAAGACTGACCGGGTAGGAACCCAGCACCTTGAAGAAGGCCGCGTTGTCCTTCAGCTCGGCCAGCGCTTTGGCGACGGCGTCGTTGTGGACATGGCCTTCGATATCGACATAGAAATAATACTCCCACGTGCCCACGCGCGCCGGACGCGACTCGAAGCGCGTCATCGACACGCCGTGCTTGGCCAGCGGCGCCAGCAACTGGTACACGGCGCCGGCCTTGTTGGGCACGGCCAGCACGATCGAGGTCTGGTCCTTGCCCGACGGGTTGGTCTGCAACTTGCCGACCACCGCGAAGCGGGTGCGGTTGTGCGGATCGTCCTGGATGTGGCCCTTGACCACGCCCAGCTTGTACTGCTCGCCCGCCATTTCGCTGGCGATGGCGGCGATGGTGGCGTCGTCGCTGGCCATGCGCGCCGCCTCCGCGTTGGAGGCCACGGCGCGCCGCTCGATGTTGGGGTAGTTCAGGTTCAGCCACACCTGGCACTGGGCCAAGGCCTGCGAATGGGCGCAGATGGTCTGCACGCCATCCATGTTGCCGGTCTTGGTCATCAGGCTGTGGTGCACGGCGATCGACACTTCACCGCTGATGATCAGGCTCGTTTGCAGCATCAGGTCCAGCGTGCGGTTGATGGCGCCCTCGGACGAATTCTCGACCGGCACCACGCCGAAATCGGCCGTGCCGGCCTCGGTGGCGCGGAACACCTCGTCGATCGAGGCGCACGGCAAGCCTTCCACGGCGCTGCCGAACTGCTGGTACACGGCCTGCTCGCTGAAGGTGCCGGACGGGCCCAGGAAGGCCACCGTGACGCGCTTTTCCAGCGCGCGGCAAGCCGACATGATTTCGCGGAAGATGGTCTGCACCTCATGGTTGCCCATGGGGCCGGGATTGCGCTCGGCCACGCCGCGCAGCACTTGCGCCTCGCGCTCGGGGCGGAACACGGGCGCCTTGGTTTCGGCCTTCACGTGGCCCACTTCCTGCGCCACCCTGGCGCGGCGGTTGAGCAGGTCGAGGATCTGCGCGTCGATGGCGTCGATCTGCTCGCGCAGCGGTTTAAGTTTGTCTGTCATGGTCTGCATCAGTGCCAAATAATTGTCAGTCGTGCGAGATGCGGGGTGCGCCGGCCCGGCGCACTGGCCCTTAGCGGCCCGCGAACTCGTTCAGATAATCGACCAGGGCTTGCACACCCTCGATTGGCATCGCGTTGTAGATCGATGCGCGCATACCGCCGACGGACTTGTGGCCCTTCAGTTGCAGCAGGCCGCGCGCTTTTGCGCCGGCCAGGAAAGCTTCATTCTTGCTCTCGTCCTTCAGGAAGAACGGGACGTTCATGCGCGAGCGGTTTTCAGGCGCCACGCGGTTGCTATAGAAATCGTCGGCGTCCAGCGCGCCGTACAGCAGCGCCGCCTTGGCCTTGGCGCGCCGTTCCATCTCGGCCACGCCGCCCTGCTGCTTCAGCCACTGGAACACCAGGCCGGCGATGTAGATGCCGTAGGTGGGCGGCGTGTTGTACATCGACTCGTTGTCGGCCACCAGCTTGAAGTCGAACGCGGACGGGCAGATCGGCAGCGCCTTGCCCAGCAGGTCTTCGCGCACGATGACGATGGTCACGCCGGCCGGGCCGATGTTCTTCTGGGCGCCGGCGAAGATCAGGCCGTACTTGGACACGTCGATCCGGCGCGACAGGATGTGCGACGACATGTCGGCCACCAGCAGCGTGCCGGCGCAGTCGCCCGTCAACGGCTGGGGCGAGCCATGGTCGAAGTCGAATTCGACGCCGTCGATGGTCTCGTTGGTGCAGATGTGCAGGTAGGCCGCGCCGGGCGTGAGCTTCCACTCGGACTGCGGCGGCACGCGCGTGAAGCGCTCGGTCTGCGACGAGGCGGCCACGTTGACGGTGGCGTACTTGGCCGCCTCCTTGATCGATTTGCCTGACCACGAGCCGGTGTGGACGAAGTCGATCGTGGCTGGCTGCGGCTTGTGGCCGACCAGGTTCATGGGAACGATGGCGTTCTGGGACAGGCCGCCGCCTTGCAGGAACAGGATCTTGTAGTTATCCGGCACCGCCAGCAGCTCGCGCAGGTCGCGCTCGGCCGCCTTGTAGATCGACATGAATTCCGGCCCGCGGTGGCTCATCTCCATGACGGACATGCCGCTGCCATGCCAGTCCAGCATTTCGGCGGCGGCCTGCGCCAGCACTTCCTTCGGCAGCACGGCGGGGCCGGCGGAGAAGTTGTAGATGTGAGTCACGTTACGGTCCTTGGGTCAAAAAAGAGCAAAAACTAGAACAGCGCGGGCGGCGAACCGGCGCGCCATTGACAAAACAAAAACGGGGTCGGTGTTATTGTCGCATTAATCCGCGCCACGAACACCGACCCCGTCCGCCCCGGCCAGACCGGCACCGGGACACACTCATCTGCCGGCCTTATTCAGGCTGCGCATCCTCCGGCTTGGCGTCCGGGCCCGGCTCCAGCTCCACCTCGTCGATGTCGGTCTCGACCACGCGCTGCAGGCCGGACAGGCGGGTGCCGTCCTCCACGGCGATCAGGGTCACGCCCTGGGTGGCGCGGCCCATCTCGCGGATCTCCGACACGCGGGTGCGGATCAGCACACCGCCCGTGGTGATCAGCATGATCTCGTCGGACGAATCGACCAGGGTCGCCGCCACCACCTTGCCGTTGCGCTCGGAGGTCTGGATCGCGATCATGCCCTTGGTGCCACGGCCATGGCGCGTGTACTCGGTGATCGGGGTGCGCTTGCCGTAGCCGTTCTCGGTGGCCGTCAGCACGGACTGCTCCTCGTTCTCGGCCACCAGCAGCGCGATCACGGTCTGCCCCTCCTCCAGGTTCATGCCGCGCACGCCGCGCGCGTTGCGGCCCATCGGACGCACGTCGTTCTCGTCGAAGCGCACAGCCTTGCCGGCGTCCGAGAACAGCATCACGTCGTGGGCGCCGTCGGTCAGCGCGGCGCCGATCAGGAAGTCGCCCTCGTCCAGGTCGACGGCGATGATGCCGGCCTTGCGCGGGTTGCTGAAGTCCTTCAGCGGCGTCTTCTTCACGGTGCCCAGGCTGGTGGACATGAACACGTAATGGTCTTCCGGGAAGGTCCGGTTATCGCCCGACAGCGGCAGGATGACGGTGATCTTCTCGTTGTCGGCCAGCGGGAACATGTTGACGATCGGCTTGCCGCGCGAGTTGCGCGAGCCTTGCGGCACTTCCCACACCTTGAGCCAGTACATGCGGCCACGGTTGGAGAAGCACAGGATGTAATCGTGCGTGTTGGCGATGAACAGCTGGTCGATCCAGTCTTCCTCTTTGGTCGCCATGGCCTGCTTGCCGCGACCGCCGCGCTTCTGGGCGCGGTATTCGGTGATCGGCTGGGCCTTCATGTAGCCGGTGTGCGACAACGTCACCACCATGTCCTGCGGCGTGATCAGGTCTTCCGTGCCGAGGTCGGTGGCGTTGTGCTCGATGGTCGAGCGGCGCACATCCTTGTTGCCTTCGCCGTATTCGTTCTTGGCCAGCGTCATCTCGTCGGTGATGATGGTGGTCACGCGGGCCGGCTTGGCCAGGATGTCGAGCAGGTCGGCGATTTCGGCCATCACGTCGCGGTATTCGTTGACGATCTTGTCCTGCTCCAGACCGGTCAGGCGTTGCAGGCGCATCTGCAGGATTTCCTGGGCCTGCTCGTCCGACAGCTTGTACAGGCCGTCGGCCTGCATGCCGTAATGCTTGGGCAGATGCTCGGGACGGAAGGCGTCGATGCCGCCCACCGTGTCGCCCTCGCCCGTGCGGGCCAGCATCTCGCGCACCAGCGACGAATCCCAGGCGCGCGTCATCAGCTCGCTCTTGGCGATCGGCGGCGTGGGCGCGGCCTTGATGATGGCGATGAAGTCGTCGATGTTGGCCAGCGCCACGGCCAGACCTTCCAGCACGTGACCGCGCTCGCGCGCCTTGCGCAGCTCGAACACGGTGCGGCGCGTGACCACTTCGCGCCGGTGCGACAGGAAGCACTGCAGCATCTGCTTGAGGTTCAGCAGGCGCGGCTGGCCGTCCACCAGGGCCACCATGTTCATGCCGAAGGTGTCCTGCAACTGGGTCTGCTTGTACAGGTTGTTGAGCACCACTTCCGGCACTTCGCCGCGTTTCAGCTCGATCACCACGCGCATGCCCGACTTGTCGGACTCGTCGCGGATGTCGGAGATGCCTTCGAGCTTCTTGTCGCGCACGTTCTCGGCGATGCGCTCGAGCAGCGACTTCTTGTTGACCTGGTAGGGCAGCTCGTCGACGATGATGGCGGTGCGCCCGCCATCCTTGCCGTATTCCTCGTAGTGGGTCTTGGCGCGCATGACGACGCGGCCGCGGCCCGTGCGGTAGCCGTCGCGCACGCCCGACACGCCGTAGATGATGCCGGCGGTGGGGAAGTCGGGCGCGGGGATGATCTCGATCAGCTCGTCGATCGTGCAGTCCGGGTTGCGCAGCACGTGCAGCGCGCCGTCGATCACCTCGGTCAGGTTGTGCGGCGGGATGTTGGTGGCCATGCCCACCGCGATGCCGGACGAACCGTTGATCAGCAGGTTGGGAATCTTGGTCGGCAGGACGGTCGGTTCCTTTTCCTTGCCGTCGTAGTTGGGCTGGAAGTCGACCGTATCCTTGTCGATGTCGGCCAGGATCTCGCCGGCGATCTTGTCGAGGCGGCACTCGGTGTAACGCATGGCCGCCGCGCTATCGCCGTCGACCGAACCGAAGTTGCCCTGGCCGTCGACCAGCATGTAGCGCATCGAGAAGTCCTGCGCCATGCGCACCAGCGTGTCGTAGATCGAAGCGTCGCCGTGCGGGTGGTACTTACCCATCGTGTCGCCCACCACGCGGGCGCATTTGACGTAGGGACGGTTCCACACGTTGTTCATTTCGTGCATCGCGTACAAGACCCGGCGGTGCACCGGCTTGAGGCCGTCGCGCACGTCCGGCAAGGCGCGGCCGACGATCACGCTCATGGCGTAATCGAGGTAGCTCTTGCGCATCTCTTCTTCGAGGGAAATTGGGATTGTTTCTTTTGCGAATTGATCCATTGGCGGGTCGTTCGATCTTTGACTATGGTTGACTTATCTTTTAAGCAATTTTACCGCGCGTGCCGTCCGCGCCCCGGGCGCGTCCGGTAGGACGCTGGAGGAACGGACAAGCGTACGATTTTAACATGCGCGCCACCCCGTCAGCGCAATTCCGCCGCGCCGCCCCGCGCGCGGCGTGGGCACGCCTTGATCGCACGCTCTTGCACCAACGCAAGGATCGAGCACAAAATGTCATGCGTATGACACAAACATCAATTATTATTGCTGCCAGTGTTGCAACAAAACAACATTTTGGTCGGAATCGGCAATCGTTTGAATTGCGCCAAAAAGCGTGCGGAAACCGGCTGTGGCAAAATGGACGAGAAGTCAATTGCTTGAATCACAAGCGAAAAACAGGCGCGCGCGCCCCGCGTGGTAGAATTCGGGCCACGCATTAACTCATCGCGCAGTTTTTACGCGGATATCACCCCCGAAAGGAAGAAAAATATGAAGAAACTTATGTCGATTCTGGCTGTGTCGGCCGTCTTTGCTGGCTCGGCGATCGCCCAGACCCCAACCACCCCACCTTTCGCGCCTGTCACCCAGGACATCAAGGCCGCCACCCCGAAAAGCGCCTACGTCCAGGATGCACGCGGTGTGATCGCCCGTGACCCGTTCGGCCTGTGCTGGCGCACCGGCTACTGGACCCCGGCCGACGCCGTGCCAGGTTGCGACCTGCCGATCTGCGTCGAGCCAGAGAAGCTGGAAAACGGCAAGTGCGTAGCACCGCCGGCACCAGCACCAGCCGCTCCGGCCCCAGCTCCGGCTCCCGCACCAGCCCCTGCTCCAGCTCCTGTGCCGACCGCGCAGAAGGTGAGCTTCGCCGCTGACGCCTTCTTCGACTTCGACAAGGCCGTGCTGAAGCCAGAAGGCAAAGCCAAGCTGGACGACCTGACCTCCAAGCTGGGCAGCATCAACCTGGAAGTGATCATCGCCGTCGGCCACACCGACTCCGTGGGCACCGATGCTTACAACCAGAAGCTGTCGATCCGCCGCGCTGAAGCCGTCAAGGCCTACATCATCTCGAAGGGCGTGGAAGCGAACCGCGTCTACACCGAAGGCAAGGGCGAGAAGCAACCTGTTGCGGACAACAAGACCGCAGCCGGCCGCGCCAAGAACCGTCGCGTGGAAATCGAAGTGGTTGGCACCAGCAAGTAATTGCCGTGCCCGACGTCCGCGGCCCGCCGCGGACGCCCACCTGAACCCCGCCGCGGCGGGGTTTTTTTACGTCCATGCTGTAAAATCCCGGTATTGTCCCTACGAAGCCGCCCATGAACGCCGATCCTTTAGAACTGCAAAAATTCAGTGACCTGGCCCACCGCTGGTGGGACCCAACGTCCGAGTTCCGTCCCCTGCACGAAATCAACCCGCTGCGCCTGGAATGGATCAACGCGCGCGCCCCGCTGGCGGGCAAGCGCGTGATCGACATCGGCTGCGGCGGCGGCATCCTGGCCGAATCGATGGCCCGCAAAGGCGCCAATGTGACCGGCATCGACCTGTCGGAAAAGGCGCTCAAGGTGGCCGACCTGCACAGCCTGGAATCGGGCGTGCAGGTGCGCTACAAGCTGATCGCGGCCGAGGACATGGCGGCCCAGGAGGGCGGCCAGTACGACGTGGTGACGTGCATGGAGATGCTGGAGCACGTGCCCGATCCGGGCGCCATCGTGCGCGCCGCCGCCAGCCTGGTCAAACCGGGCGGCCACGTGTTCTTCTCCACGCTGAACCGCAACCCCAAGTCCTACCTGTTCGCCGTGATCGGCGCCGAATACCTGCTGCGCATGCTGCCCAAGGGCACGCACGACTACGCCAAGTTCATCACGCCGGCCGAGCTGTCGCAATACGTGCGCAGCGCCGGGCTCGACGTGCAGGGCTTGAAGGGCATGGGCTACAATCCGCTGAGCAAGATCTATTCGCTCAACGACGACACCAGCGTCAATTACCTGATGGCCACCAGCCGTCCCCTGTAACCGCCTTTTGTCACATCATCCGTTCCCGCCCACCATGAGCCTGGCCCTCCCCCGCAGCGCCCCGCGCGCCATCCTGTTCGACCTGGACGGCACGCTGGCCGACACCGCCCCCGACCTGGCCGCCGCCGTCAACCAGCTGCGCCACGCGCGGGGCCTGGCGCCGACCGCCTACGAACTGCTGCGCCCCACGGCCTCGGCCGGCGCGCGCGGCATGATAGGCGCCGCCTTCGGCCTGCAACCGCACGACGAGGGCTTCGCCGTGCTGCGCGAAGGCTTTTTCGACAATTACGAGGCCGCCATCGCCGTGCACAGCACGCTGTTTCCCGGCGTGCGGGAACTGCTGGACGGCATCGCCGAGGCCGGACTGGCATGGGGCATCGTCACCAACAAACCGGCCCGCTTCACGGATCCGCTGCTGCCGCTGATCGGCCTGGGCCAGGCCGGCTGCGTCGTCTCGGGCGACACCACGCCGCACGCCAAGCCCCACCCCGCCCCGCTGCTGGAAGCGGCCGCCCGGCTGGGTCTGGCGCCCGAGCAGTGCTGGTACGTGGGCGACGACCTGCGCGACATCCAGGCCGGCCAGGCGGCCGCCATGCTGACCATCGCCTGCGGCTGGGGTTACTGCGGCGCCACGGAACCGCAAAGCTGGCAGGCCGACTACCTGCTCGACACCCCGCACGCCCTGCTGGCCCTGCTGCGCCAGACGCTGGCCGCCGTCCCCGCCCTGGCCGCCTGAACGAAGACGCTTGCGCCAGCGCAAGCGTCGATCGAGCAAGTCCTCCACAATCTAAGTGGGCGAAGTTTCTTGTATAGACGAGCGAACTACGTATAATCTCAAGTTGACTGACGGAATTATTTTTTTCCACAAGGCAACGCCAAACACCCGCGTCCGACCGGAAAGAGGAGCAGTCACCCGAACCCTGTTTCCTTTCAGGAGCATGCATCATGCATCACACCGATCTGGTTGCCCCATCCCCGCAGCCTGTCATGCCCAGCGCCGGCCAGATCGCCGGCGGCGGCCCCCAGCGCTGGCAAGTGCGCATCACGGACGGCAAATTCCACTGGTACGACCTGCTGGCCGGCTTCCCCGACAAGCCGGACTTCCGCGAACCGATAGGACGCTACCTGCGGCGCATGCAATTCGACCTGGAGGCGGCCAACGAGCGGCCGCTGCTGTACTGCGTGGTGACCCGTCCCCGCATGCGCTACGACCCCGCGCGCGCCACCCAGTGGGGCTTCTTCTCGCTGAAACTGACGGTGCCGCTGCTGTCGGGCGCCAACGCCACGCGCGACAGCGTGACCGTGGATTTGAAGGCGCCGTTCGGCGCCACCGTGAAGAAACCCAGCGTGATCCTGACCGAGAACTTCCTCAGCCTGAACTGGGGCGGCGTGATCGAAGTGCTGTCGGTGCACGACCTGCTGATGCAATACGTCCACGACCGCAAGATAGCGAGCCAGGTGATCCACGTGGGCCAGACCCTGGACCCGGAAGGCCGGCTGGCCAAGGGCCGGCTGCCCGTCGTGCAGCGGCTGCGCCAGCAGCACAGCGAGCACAGCGACACGCTGCTGCTGGTGCTGCAAGCCGAGGTCACCGCCACCAGCCCCGACGGCGACCCGGCCGACCTGCCCGAGAACCAGTTGCCGGAGGCGGCCGCCGCGCTGGCCCGCATCCGCGCGGACGTGGTGGAGGCGGCGCTGATCTGTTACTTCGAGGGCCCCACCCCGGCCGGCCGCTACGGCGAGGAAAAGGAACGCCGCCGCAACCGCCTGCAGGAGGTGCAGCAGGCATGGGACCTGGAGACACTGGAAGTGAGCCTGGAACTGGAAGAAGGCGGCAGCTACCGCTACCTCGCGTCCGACCACGTGGCCGTGGCCCGCCGCCACCTGTTCCGCTGCAAGCTCGACGATGGCAGCGTCAGCGTCGCCAAACTGCCGCTGCCGCCACCCGCCTGAGCGGCCGCCGCTGTGGCGGCGCGGCGACGGAAAATTTCAATTTCGACACATTCCCACCAATTCTCACTTGCCTCATGGCAATGTGAAAAATGGCGTACTATACTGGGTCTAGTTTTTCCCAAGCCCAGGAGTGCGCCGCGCCATGACCAGCGATTATCCGGATCCCGAGCCGATCGAGGATATTCCCGAACCGTACGAAGACTTGCTGCCCAACGTGCCGCAGCGCACGGTGGCCGTGCAGAACTGGAACGTCACCGTGTCGGACGCCAAGTTCCACTGGTACGATCTGGTGGCCGGCTTCCCGGCCGTGCCCGACATCCGCGACCCGGTGGGCCGCTACCTGCGCCGCATGCAGTTCGACCTCGAAGCGACGATGGAAAAGCGGCTGCTGTACCTGGTGGTGAGCCGCCCGCTGGTGCGTTTCGACACCAACCGCACTCCGAGCTGGGGCTTCTTCTCGCTCAAGCTGACGGTGCCGCTGCTGGTGGGCGCCGAGCAAAAGCGCGACAGCGTCACGCTGGAACTGGAAGTCCCGTTCGCCGCCACCATGAAAAAGCCGGTGGTGACGGTGCAGGACCGATTCATCATCCTCAACTGGGGCGGGCTGGTGGAGGCCATGTCCATCCACGACGTGCTGCAACACCATGACAACGGCCTCAAATTCGTCAGCCGCGTGCATTACGTGGGCCAGACCAAGGACACCTCGGGCCGCCTGGCCAAGGGGCGGCTGACAGCGCTGCAGAAAATCCAGCAGAACAACAGCGAGCACAGCGACACCCTGCTGCTGGTGCAGCGGCTCAATTTCGAGATCGACTCGGCGCAAGGCGACCCCGCCCTGCTGCCGGCCAACCAGAACGCGGTGGCAGCCGACTCGCTGCTGAAGGACAGGATGGACCTGGCCGAATGCGCCGTGATCAAGTATTTCGAAGGCGACGTGATGCGCGGGCGCAAGGACCACGAGCTGGCCGTGCGGCGCGCGCGCATGGTGGAAGTGCAAGCGGCGCACAATGTGAACGACATCATGATCGACCTGACCTCGCCCGAATCCGAGGGCGACCGCTATTACGACCTGGCGTCGGACTACGCACCGGTTTCGCGCGGCCACCGCATGCGTTGCCATCTGATCAATGGCGAGATCGCGCTGACGCCGCTGCCGCCCGAGCGTAAAAGTTGATGATGAGCAGCCGTGCGGCGCGCCGGGAATTGGAGTAGAATGGTAGTTCTGTGGGGACGACCTGGTTTCGACGTGGGTTGCAAAGCAGCGCAGGGCATACCGAGGGCTGGTTACCTCGTAAATACACCCAGAAAAAACTTAACTGCAAACGATAACTCGTACGCACTGGCAGCCTAAGGGCTGTTAGCTCCTAAACGCTTCTTCCCTGGGGCGGACCGTCAAAAGTCATGGAGTCATTTACAGGGAATCGTGTCTTGCCGGGTCACTTGGCAAAACACTAAATAATAGGTGACTCGCCTGTCCGTAGCGTGCGCGTCCGCGCCGTACAGGTTAAATTAATTGGCAGCGCTAAGTATGTAGAACTGTCTGTAGAGTGCTTGCGGACGCGGGTTCGATTCCCGCCGTCTCCACCACAAATCCGATAAGCCGTTGATTCGTCAACGGCTTTTCTTTTTTGCCTGTCCGGTTTGGCTTGGAACCCCAAGTCAGCACCCCAAGTCGGGCAAAAAATGGCGATCAAACTACCCTCACACCTTCACCGCAGCAGATCAGGTATCTTGCACTTCCGCATTGCAATCCCACCAGACCTCCGCCATCATTTCGCCTCTCGCGAAATTTACCGTAGTCTTAGAACACCCAACGTCCGTGATGCGGCGCATGTCGCCCAGGCGCTCACAGCGGCCTTCAAACGCGGGTTCGAGAGGCTGCGACAGGACATCATGCCCTATCAGAACAAAGCGCATCAAACCGCCCCGGCCGAGATCGACGTCGGCCTGACCCTTGAAATCAACTTTGATGAATTCCTGCGCCCTCAGAGTGCCAGGCTCCAAACCGAGCCGCATGACACACCGGAGGCGATTCGGTCAGCTGTAGAAGCCCTGGCTACTGCTGGCGCACCAGCACGTGCGCCGCGCGCCACAAGTGGTGCAACACAAGTGCTGTCGGCATACGTGGACGCCTATTTAGACAGTTTCCCCAGGGATCAAAGACCCAATGATAAGTCGCTGCTGGCCTACCGTGCCGCCATCAATACCTTCATCAAGATCGTCGGCGACAAGCCGCTCCACGACCTAGCAATCAAAGACCAAAACAGGTTCGAGGACGTAATCGTCAAATTGCCTGTCAACAGCACAAAAGTGGTTGCAGCGCGCGGCCTGTCGATCGACGACATGTTGCTACTGGGCCTGGAGCCGATCAGTTTGCAAAATGCGAAGAATATCGCACGACGGACCAACATGTTCTTGGCCTGGGCCTTCCGACGTGAGGGCAGCAAGCCGCCGTTTCAATTGTTGGACACCGTCAGGGTGGGTAAGAAGCTGAAGTCGACCAAGAAGCGGCGTGCGTTCACCGATGACGAGTTGCGAATGGTGTTTAATCCTGCGACGCTCGGGAAAAGCACCCAGGCCAGCCCCTACATGTTCTGGCTCCCTCTAATCGGGGCGCACACGGGTATGCGGATCAACGAAATTGCGCAACTTCTCTTGTCTGATCTTGTGGTTATCGATGGAGTCTCTTGCTTCAACGTGACGGACAGCCCTGATCCAGACGAGGAACCGGAAGAGGCCGCGAGAGCGAAGACCATCAAGACTGAAGCAGGAAGGCGCATTGTTCCGGTTCATGCGCGCCTTGTTGACTTGGGCCTCCTGGCCTACGCAGATGCGCTCACCTCGGCGGGCCACAGCCGCCTCTTCCCTGATCTGGTGGGTGGTCGTGACGGCCCAGGTCAACCCGCCTCCAAGCAGTTCGGCCGCTACTGCGACCGAATCAAGCTGACCGATTCGGAATTGGTGTTCCACAGCTTCCGGCACGGCGCTGTCGGTCGTATGCGCTCAGCAAAAATAGCGAAGGAGTTGCGCATGGTCGTTGTCGGCCACAGCGCAGCGGAGGATACACACGATGACTACGGCGACATCCAGAACGACTACAGCGTGCATGACAAGCACAGCGCCATCGCTTCGCTGGACTTCGATGGCGTTATTGACTATGCGGCATTGGTGCAGCGTACTCCCTCATTGGCGGCGCTAGAACATGCTCTTGCTGCCAGGTCGAAACGCAAGTAGGCCAATTCGGGGCATAGCGCCAGCATGACTGCTGGCGCAGGTTGTTAAACACGAAAAAAATGCCTCCTTAGGAGGCATAAAAATTCCATAAGGAATTTTTTGTAAAACGACAAGATGCAAGCGAAACCATCTTTCAATTCTTGGGCCAGGACAACATCGCAGGTTGTTCGACCATCACTGGCGTCGTCGTGATTGATACCATTCGCTGATCATCAAGTTCGTGCGGAATAAATTGGGCGCGAATGCCACTGTATTTGTTGAATTCATCCGCGATAGCTTGCATAAACACGTCACGAAGAGTGGCTTTTTGAAAATCTTGCTTAATTTGCCACGACCACCACGGAACTTGGACTTCAAAATTCCGATCCGCATACGTTCCGATCACATCACCGTTTGTGTCCCGCAAATTGTAGTCGCCGATGTGCATTGAACCATAATGATCATCTTGGCGACGTGCACGTTCATTCCAAAGCCACTGAACGCGAGATTGAATCAAAGCTATTTCTTGGGGTGTTAGCAAAATGACCTCCTGAAAAAAATACAAAAAATAGTGAAATCATTTGAAATATTATGAGTATCGATGAAAAACTGCAAGAAATTTTCAAAGGTTAATTTTTTGCAAGCTCGACCATAGGTGCAGCGTGCTGGTGGGTTAAGACAGTTGGCTAGCACTGATAAGAAGCAAAGTAACGTCGGCGTCGGCGGGTGCCGACGCTGGCTGCCTGGGGATCAAGCTGCCCATTCTTGAATCCGGCTTACAGCCTTCGCTGTCCATTTGCCGCCTCGAATCGTCGGCACTCCCATCTGGTTCAGGTGGGCAGCAATAGCGTTCAAGCTCATGCCTTCGCGCAGGTTCCCCAAGTGACCTATCATCTTTCTGGAGAATTCGACAGAAGCGAGTTCCCGAGCCGCGCGGCCCTTTGCCTGAGCGTCCGTCAGATTCGTTTGGTTGCCCAATATGACGCCGGAGGCCTTCTTTATCGCCAGTGCCGCCTTGGTGCGCTCGGAGATGAGGCGACGCTCCTTCTCCGCCAGTGACGCATACAGGTGCAACACGAACGGGTCAACATCAGCGCCAAGCTCCGCGACGATGAACGGCACCCGGCGAGCCATCAGGCCCGAGATAAAGGCGACATCACGGCTCAGGCGGTCCAGCTTTGCCACAATGACCGGGCAACCAAGGCGGCGCGCAGCGTCAAGTGCACTGGCAAGACCAGCGCGATCATCCACGGCCAGCTTGCCGCTGGCGACGTCTACGAAGCCGTCAACGATCTCAAACCCCTCGGTGGCACAGAACCGCTCAAGCGTCGCCAATTGGCCGTCCAGGCCCAGGCCACTCTTGCCTTGCTCGGAGGTACTGACGCGACGGTAGATGATTGCCTTTTTCATATTTCCCCCCTTGCTGTGTCATAGGTATATGACCGTTTACCTATGACACAGTATAGCCACATCCCAGAAAAACCTCACCACATATTCATCACTATTTCATCATTTGTTCACCACAATGCTATAATGCAATCTCGTTCATTTATTAAGGAATAAATATGGCAACCGAAAAACCACGTATCACCGTCCAGCTCGAACCGGAGCTGTACAACGTCCTCAATGCGATCGCCAAAAAATCCCAGGTCTCGATCGGTTCTTTGATCCGAACCGCCGTGCTGTGCAAGATGGATGACTTTCTCTACTTCGACCAATACATCGACAACGTGCCACCAGTAGGTATGCACCGTCTGGCCGCAATCGAAGCGCTGAAAAGCCCCGGGCCACACAGCCTCAAGCAAGACCTAGAACAACTCACCAAACGCTACGGGAGCGACGCATGAACATCACTTTTATCGACAACGACGTATTCGCGCAGACAATCGCAGAAGCTGAAATTTTGGATATCCAGGACGGCCCTGGCGCTAACCAGACCTATATAGCCGTGCGCGACGAATCAGACATCTTGATCGTTACCGACTGCCTTACTGGCGGAGCGATCGTCATCCATCCATGCAGCGAAGACCGCGAGAGCGGCGGCAGCGTTCACGACCATGCACGATCCCTCTGCATCTGACGGCCACGTCGTCAACCTCACGAGCCTCAAGCAAGCCAGGGAGGCCAACGTGGCCCTCTGGCGGGCTTTTCAGGGGGCTGCTGAAGCCATCGCCACGTCAACTACACCTGCGCTCATATCCCGAATCGAGACAGAAAGCGATCCGCTGGTCTTATGGGAGATTCACCAGGCATTAGACGGGCGAGACATCCCCCCCGCATTGCGCTTTCCCAAGGGCCAACAAACACCACAGCTTGCACTCGTAACTTGGCTAGCTGATACCTACTGGTTCACCCGCCGGAATCCTACGCTCAAGCCGCGATTTGATACTTGGCGCCCCCTGTTCGGCCTCTGTTCTGACAGGTGGCACGAGTTGGCCGCGAAAGTGTTTGCGTTCGCCTACCAACGCGGTTATGGCGCAGCCTACTACACCAAAGGATTTGCCCTGGACGACAACGTCCGCCGTCAGCTTATGACCGTCAAGACTAGCGGCCAGATCGCACGCCAGCGGAAACTGAAGCAAGCGGAAGATGTACGCGAAGCCATCGCAAGCTACACGATGGCATACCCGGACAAGTCCCGCAAAAATCGACCAAGCGATATAGCACGACGCCGTTACCTCATCTGGAAGACATACCTCCTTTCCGATCAGAGTGAGACGGCGACGGCCCGCTACTATGAGCAAATCTATGGCGAAGCAATCACCAGGAAGACCGTCCAAAAGCAGGTTGCCGCCGTCGAGGTGGCATGGCAGAAGTTCGGCCCAGGAAAGCACTTTTGTGCCTGACACATATGCCCTGTCTATCTGAAAGATAGACTGATAATCGTGCCCCCTTATTTCTACTATGAAAACAAGGGGGCACAATTCGCCCGTGAGGAAGGGGGCACACTTTTCACACGACTGTGCCCCCTTCACCCAATTACAAAATCCATTAAACCGCCAGCTGATGCGGCAATCCAGAGAGGGTGGGCCATCTTAGAAAAAAGACATCAATGCCTAATGCCCTTCATTAATTACTTTGGCAACCGGCAAGACCAATCCTTATACAAATTTCACCATATTGATGGCGTTCACGCCATCAATCGCACACGTTCCCAAAATCACAAATCAGGCGATCCGGCTCCCGTTCTTACCCGTAAGGTATCCACAAGGTTACAGAAATCCCTACGGTGTCCTGCTCGGTGTAGCCTTCACCCGTTCGCGAACAACAGTAGGGGGATGTACGATCGCACTGCTGTTACACTTCTTCCGTCCACCTCCAAGGCGGGGGGCGCCGACGAAACACGGGCGGTAATTAAAAATTGGAGGATTGCAGCGAAATGACAGACGCATACGCTGAGTATTTGAAGTATCTTCCTGACGGAAAACCGCTGGGAGTCTTAGTTGATTTTTCTTTACCAGTTGCCCAGCGGTTATCGGATTTATCCGGAATTGATGATGACCTCAAGGCTGTTGAGAAGATTTGCGAACGTCTGGAAAAAATGGATCTGAAGGTGTCTAACGCTCCGGCAGATCCGTTGACCTTCAAAGACAACATGCAACTTTGCGATACCTTGTTCGACGCAGCCGTGATCAAATTTGGTCGTGTGCAGGCGACCGGCGCTCGCCCTGGAATTCCTACCGAATGGGTGGCGGACCTGCCAGAGATTATGCAGACCAACTACCGGCATATCCTAGACCTCCGGAACAAGTTTATTGCTCACCCGGTCGCTCCACTTGAGGACAATCAAGTCTACATAACTGTGTATGTCGATGCGAGTGGACCTGTTGGTGTCGGAGAGATTACTGTCGCAAGCGGGAAGGTCTTCAGAGGAAGTGCTCAGGATGCGAGATGTCTGCGACAGCTTGTGACCACTTTGCGCACGAGATTGGCGACGGAACTTCAATCAGAAAAGGCTATAGTGCTAAAGGCAGCTCAACGCATGCCTCCGGCTACGGTTCTTGCCCGAGGCTATGGCGAATTCGATCCTCCGTCATCGCGGGACCTTAAGAAAGGCCGAAAAAAATTCTAGCTGGGCTAGGCTGGTCTATACTCCGACATCGAAATCCCGGTGGTGTGGACGGCACGGTACTGGTGTTCTGAGATGCTGACTGGACTCCGCTTTGCGAAACATATTTCGACTCATTGAGGTAATCGTCAGTGATGCTGCCGGAGGCCGGGTACGTTCCCTCGAAATCATCCCTTACCTCGCCATCAGCGGCTGCTCGCTACAGCTCCATTTCGCAGCCTCAAGGGCGCGCAAAGCGGCAGCCAAGGCCGGAGTGTTGAAACCTACAAAAGATTGGATGAGGTGGCGCGCGGCTGGTCGACGGCCTGCCCCACTCACTCCATCTGACAGAAACGTTCCTAGCCGCATCGAGATTCGGGCGGCGGTGGCATACTCAAGCACGATCAAGTAAAAGTCGGACATCATCCGTCATGGCCCCCGCTTGAAAGACCTGGCTGAAAACATGGGCGACTTACCGAAACTAGTGGACACGGAACCAGGCCAAGGTGGAATTGCCGGACTCCGCACTCAGCTTGATGAAGATGCTCCGCCCCCCGGCTCTTGTCGCCCATAGAAGAGGGCAATGAAATTATTGAAGTGCGATAGGCCTATATATATATCGGCACATTATTTGCACAGCAAAGCTCAAGAAATATCCCTAGCACTATCTCCATCTCCTTATTAAATTGGACGCAATTTAAAGAACTGGCTTAACGGCCAATCTGATGAGCGACAATCTGCTGAAATATTGTGGAAATATAATTCATGGCAGCCTTATTAACAAATGAGAACAAAAGATCAGATTCAACAATTTCTTCAAGCACTATGTTATCTGGTCTCGCATTCGAATAGTGAAAATACCGATTTCTTAGCGTAACAATGAAGCTATGAAATTCAGAAAATTGAATTGATAATTTATCTGGTCGCACAGTGGTCGCTGTGAAATTTTCCAGCTTCTTCCAACCCAACACTTTCATTGCCAAAGCATCAAAAATTCTCTCTTTATATTCATCCTTACAAGTTATTAAAATATCGATGGTACTTGATATCTCTGTGTGATCCTTAAAAAGACTTCCGATAAATGCCTTGTGAAAACGAAGCTCGCCGATGTTTCCATCACCATCGGAGTTAGTCATCCATTTACGAAGATTTTCGAAAGTTCCAATGTAATTCTGGGTTTTTGCAGAATATATCATTGGAAAAGCATAGGATAGGTGCTCATATGCTCGATAAAGATGAACAAATGCGGAGGTGTGCTTTTCCAGCTCCTCATTAAAAATAGCACCGCTTATCTCGGACAATAAATTACTATAAAATTTCCTATTTGAAAATGCCTGATTCCTGACGTGCGACTCATAGTCCGGCCATTTTAAACCTTCCTCGAAATCATCTAAAAAAGAAAGGTCGCGGCTCGTGTTTTGTCGAAAATCACCGAAAAAATAGTTGCGTTCTGCGTCAACCGTAATATCGCTATTCAGGTTAGTTACCAGGCAAGAACCCGCAAGGATGCGAAATAAGGCCGAAAATTCAGTTGTCTTGCTGCTGATAAAAAAATGGGATTGATCCGTAAATGTAGAAGCCTCCGGCTCAGAAAGCACGAACCCGGCGATTTTCATACTCATTGCACTATCAACTCGCTAAAGTGGCTGAGAAGCTCAACTTCAGTAAACTCTTTAAACGTGGCAATGCCGCTTATGAAAACTTTGGACAAGTCCCTGCGATACCGACCAAGATTAACTTTCGCCGCATTTATACCTTTGAATGCTTCATCAAATTTTTTCACTTGCTCACCAAATTCTTGTGCGGTCAAATTCTGAAGATCATCAATTGAATCGCGGATACCTACACAAAAGCCAATTAGGTTGTTTTGGACTAGGAGCCAAGCCTTTGCTGTGGCATCCTCGGCAAAGAAGTCAATTTGTTTCAATACTTGCTCAAATTCCAACTCCCCTTCGATTACCGCCGAATCCATAATTTTTCCAACAATAATTTCATCCATCTTTTCACTAATGATTTTATTATTTTCAATATGAACACTTCCCGAGAAGAAGGCTAAATATCCTTTAGAGATATCAGCCAGATTAAATGAACCTCGCTTAATTCGTTCTCCTCGTTCTTTTTCACTTTGAACATCAATTTCTAATTCAGTAAAGTCAAACAACTCTTCGGTCAACACCTCAATCTGGTGTCTCGGAGTCATCGGACGCTGGCCGTTGTTCAAGGTAATCATGCGATAAAGAAGCATGTCCTTTTTCGGCGAGATTATCAGATTAACGAAAAGCGTTTGATTACGATCGAATTGAGCATCCTCTTTGATGCTGTTTAAGGTATTCAGGCGCTGCATTCCGTCCAGTACGTAGCCATCGCTTACACGACGGTTTGCATATTCCTGCGCTCTCTGTGGGGTCTCAAAAACTAATTCATTCTCGTCAACGAAAGCCAGGGTAATCGGCGGCATGATGCAACCAGATAAAAGATCCTTTCGCAGTCGATCGTAGAATGCTGGATTCTGAATCTTCCGTTGTGAAGAAAATCTGTTGATTAGCGGGAAAATTACATCAACAGCAAAACCGTAAGTGGTTCTGCCCGTTAAAACCAAGCTGTCGATGACTTTATCGTGATCAATTGTAAAAACTTCTACAGTCATAATTTCTTTCGATTAGTATTTCGTTTGACAGTCACTTTAAGAGAACCTCGAAAAACCGTCGTTCCCGCGCACGCGGGAACGACGCATTGGCGGTTTTTCGAGGTGCCCTTAATCCTCGAACGTGAACAGAGCACGTGCCGAAGACTTCCTGGCTCCCGAAGAATTGTTGAGTGTTGGCCGCCGCCCTCTAGTTTGAAGAGCCGTTCGTATCTGTCAAGAAATTTTTCATTTACGTCAAATTTACCTGGTAGAATCACCCCATGCGCGCACCCCAAGTAGGGCGCGCCGACAAGCCACTCCCCGGCAGGGACCGCCGTAGAGTCAACAGCTTATGTGTGCCGATGGTGGAGATTGCAGATTCCCGCCGTCTCCACCACCGAACAAAAAATTGGGGCCCCACCGCGCAAGCGGTGGGGCCCCAATTTTTTGTTCGGCAGCGCAGAGTCGGCGGGAATCGAATCCGCGGACGGAACGGACGCGGGGTGGAGCGCGGGTTTCGGCTCGCATGCGAGCCGCGCGCGGAACGACGCCCGCTTGCAAGCGGGCGGCTCTACGATTCGTCCATACTCGAAATCGCGCAGCGATTTCGCGCCGCGACAGCGGCCCAAGGCAAGCTCAGCCACTTGGAGCAGGTCAGCCCCCAGTTGTTTGCGCGGGGCCGGATGCATACAACTGACCGTCGCGTCCGGCACTGATGGCGGAAATCAGCCGTAGGCAAATCTCGAACCTAGAGCGGCTCCAACTTGTCGCTGCGCAGCCCGACCAGTATCGCGCGGCCGTTGTGATCAAGGCGGTATTCGCCGAAGCGGGCGCTGGCCCAACGCTCGCCGTCCCCCTCGGTGAAATACCAGGCGTCGCTGGGAAGGTGCCACCTACCGGATTCATACTGAAGATCGATCACGTACTCATCAGTCTTCAGCAAGTCGTTGTCCGCCAAAATGCGGGTAACATTGGCGATGCCCTTTTTATCGCGCTGTATGACCACGCGCCCGTCGCTGTACGAAAGCTTGTCTTGGTCTTTGCCCAGATCCACATTCAGCCACATGTAGTCGCCTTGTATCAGCGAACGCGGGTCAACCGTGCCCAATCTGAAAAATACCTGGGTACCGTGCGCGACGGTGTATTCCCGCTGGCTGATGATAATGCTGGTGACCGATAGGATGACCAGCAATCCCAGTCCGGCCAGACGCCGCAAACGTTGCGCGTCAATAGCCGGTGCAATGGGCTCCTCGTCTGTTCGCAGAAGCAGGTGGGTAGATTTCGATGCCGAATAGGGAAAGTAAGCACACAGCAGGAGCGTGGCGCCTATGCTCCCCATGATCTCGCCTTTCATCAATAGTGGCCAGTCGTTTTGATAGTACTGGCTGCCTACGATCCAAACGGCAAACACGCAAGCTGCGGCTGCCATGCGCCACTTGCGGTTGACCGCACAGCCGACCAAGCCGATGATGAGCGGGCCCACCATGGGAGTAAAGTAGGCCAGTTCGGCAATGGCAATTCCGGCGCCAACGCCGCGCCAGTTGCGCATGGACGGCCAGCGCCGAAGTAGCCAACTGACTCCGGCCAAAGTCAGCGCAGCGGAGATGTCCGCTACGGCTTCTGCGCAGTAGTCACCGTAATCCACGGGAAGATCAAATGGAAGACTGGCGGTGAGAATTAACGAATTTCCGGAGAAAACACACAGAGCGACCCAGATTGTAAGCAGCCAGCCGTCGCTTACTGCCTGCATTTTCTTGCTGTCAGCATCATCCAGATCGGTCTGCAGAAGTCTTTGCGCCACGTTGGCTAACAGCCAAACCGCCAGGCAGCCGTAGAGTCCATTTAGCAGGCCAATTCCCCGCGTGAATTCCAAATTCAACCAACGCTGCCAGGCCATAGCCAACATGCAAGCCGCGGTTACCCCAAGCGGCAAGCGCAGCCAATGCGCGCTGACGGTGAAGGCGGCGAAACAGATCGGCAGAAACAGCAAGGACGGTGCCAGCGTGGGATTGTCGATGAAGCAGGCGAACCCCAGCAGTGAGATGCCGATGATGAGAATCGAGTTGCCGAAATGCTGGGCAAACAGCGAATTATCGTAGCTCCGTGCTATGCCTTCGCCGGTCAGCACACCAGCGATGCCGAGTAGAATGGCTGGCAACATATTCTCTGATTGAGAGAATATGTACACCAGGCACAAAATCAGCCCAACGACCGGCAACGAGGCCAGCCAGCCGCCCGCAATGGAAAGCAGCGCGACCGGCCAGTTGTCGCCTGCGAAGAAGGACGTGGGCTTGGAGATATCTTGGGTTGCTTCCTGCAGCAGTTGCCGCAATCCGTCGTCATTCATCGCCTAGCTCCTTCACTTGGGTTAAAACCCAACGGACATAGGAAATGCTGCTGGCAAGTATGCCGCTGGCCCCAACACTGATGCCGACTAAGAGCGAAATCAATCCCTGGGTTTCCCTGTTCAAAGCGACATAGACGAAGCCGGCATCGAGTTCAACGTTGATGGCCAAAAGAATGATGCACAGGCCGAATGAATCGAGATAACGTTTGCCGCTGAGCCAGAGACAGGCGACCACTAGCAGCGCCAAGCCGAACCAGTACACTACCGTCTCGTGCGAGCTCAGAGCTCTGATCATGGCAGAGCAGACCGACAGCGTCGCCAACAATAGTGAACAGGCTGCCGTCCACTTTCCCGATCCGATCTTGTCGCGCAAGGGCAGACGGAACAAAGCCGTAGTGGCGGCGATGGCGCCCAACGCCATCAACTGCGCGTGCAGGGCGGTGGCGTCTGAGTCGCCCCACTTCCGGGCATTCTGCTGAATAACCAAGGTCGTTGCGGTATTGGTGATGATCGCCCAGAGCACCCACAGCGCGTCGCTACGAATAGCGTAGCAAAACGGGGCGTTAAGGGTGGCCCACAGGGCGAACAGTTGCCAGGGTTCGGCCCCTGTCGGGTACGTCTGCCCGATGCATGCCAGGGTAGCTCCGCTCCCCAGCATCGCTATGATGCCCATCGGCACCCGCCACGCCGGCCGCCAGATCAGAGTTAACATGGGCGCCAGGACAAACAATTCCGCCAGCCCGATCCGTCCAAACCGGCCAAATACCGACCAGTTGGCCGCAATCCATTGAATAATCCCCATCCCGACGAGGATGGCGCCTGTAACTGCGCAGCCAGTGCGCCAGTGCGCGACAACCTGCAGGGGCTCTTTACTCAGTGCGGCCAGTTGATAGAGTCTAGCAAGTGCTGTTTCATCCAACTGATGTCGCGCTGCCTGTTGTTGCAATCTGGATCCAAAATTCATCGCGTACTCCCATGGTGATGGACCCAAGAGATTTTGAAAGCGCAATGACAAAGTGAATAGCGTTTCGCTCAACAACAAGCGACGTAAGGCAGTCTTCGTTGCCCCTCCAACATTGACAACCGGCGGGTGCGTAGCCAGTTTGCAATAGTCGTCCCGCCCCAAGGACGAATTCCTTGCCGTTCCGCAAATCGAAATGCATGCTCAAGCCAGTTCGCCGAACCCGGCGCGAACTTACACCATTTGCGGGGGACAAATCGCAGTAACCAGTTGGCGCTTATCGAACTCCAGAAGTTCCTCTGCCAGCTTAACCAGGATCATCCCATCCCGTCGTATCCTCCGCAAAACTATCGCATAAATCGCTGCACCTGTTCACGTTGCACTCCCTGGCCCAACGAGCTATATTTTGTATAGGTTCCGACATGAAAATGCCGACGAAGCTTGTAGGCCAAACCTTGGCCCAGCAAGAAGCATTCATTCATCTGCAAGCCAAAGACACGCGCAACATCATATTTACGAACCACGCCCGCAAGCGGATGGAGGAACGACGAATACCAGCGCCCAGTGTTGTCGAAGTGCTGCGTCACGGCAGGATGGCGCGCCCTGCTGAACCCAACATCAAAACCGGGTACCTCGAATGCCGTTTGAATCGCAATGTCAACGGACAAAAGATTGGCGTGGTGGTGGCGATAGGCGACGATGATCCGTTCGTTATCGTCATCACCGCAATGAATTGACAGGAGAAAGCGTGTACCACTATACCGATGGCGGCCTGCGCAATGTTTGGCTCAAGAACGGCTACACCGAGCACAACACGCCCTATGGACAGGGTGATTCCTTCCACGACCTCGATGGTCTGGCGGTGGCGATCTGCCGCGCCCTGTGCAACAAGCCGGGCAAGCTGACCGGCGCGGAGTTCCGCTTTATCCGCACTGCACTGCCCTACTCCCAAAAATCGCTTGGCAAGCTGTTCGGCTACACAGAACAAGCCGTGGCCAAATGGGAAAAATATGGAAAAGTGCCAAAGGTGGTGGACGCCGCGCTGAGGCTGGTTTTCATCGAACGGCATGAAGGCGCCAGAGCGAATGCGGAGACGGTTGAGTTGTTGAACTCGATTGACCGCAAGGCAAACACCAAGATCATCGTCACGGAAACAAAGTCTGGATGGACATCGACAATTGAGATAATCACGGACGAACAGGAATTGGCCTGCGCCTGAAATCCTTCTCCCCTGCCCGAAGTCGGCAGCGATATCCAACCTTCAAACCAAGCACATCAGGATTGGCGCCGACCTCGTGGATGCGACTCACGCCGCCTGTGACGCCATCACAGGCCGGAATGCTGCCGCACCATGTCCAATCTTTGCGACTCCGACGCGCTCTTCAGCATCGTGTAGGCTTGCTCGGCGTCCTGGCCCGCGAGATACATGACCTGGCCGGTGCCGTCGGTCACCGCCTTGAAAATGACCTCGGCGATCGACGCGGCCGTGGAATAGTTGCCGCGACGCGCACCCATCGCCGCCGTGACCTTGGCGAACGTCTCGCCATAGGGACTCTCGCCGTCCGCGAACGTATGCGCGAGCGATCGGCCGGTGAAATCGGTGGCCACGCCGCCCGGCGCGATGTACTTGGCGCGTATGCCCAGCGGCGCAAGTTCGAACGACAGCGATTCGGTGAAGCCAACCACGGCGAACTTGGTCGCGTTGTAGAGCGAGAAGAAAGGAAGCGTGATCAGGCCGCCCAGCGAGGCGACATTGATGATCGTGCCGCCGCCTTGACGTCGCATGGTCGGCAGGACCGCGCGGGTCACGGCGAATATGCCGTCCACATTGGTGGCGAACTGGTGGCGGATCTGCTCGTCGGTCGCGGTTTCGAACGGGCCGAACAGGCCATAGCCGGCATTGTTGACAACCGCATCGATCCGTCCGAATCGTTCCACTGTCGCGGCGACCGCCGCCGAGACCGAGGCGGAATCGGTCACATCGAGCGGCAGCACCGCAACCTCGGCACACTGGGCTAGCGCCGCGCCATCGGCGGGGTTGCGCATGGTGGCGGCCACGCGCCAGCCGCGTTCGGCGAACAACATGGCGGCGGCGTGTCCGATGCCGGACGAGGCGCCGGTGATGAGGACGACAGGGGAAGTTTCGCTGGACATGGCATTGCTCCTTTAGAAAAAAATACCAAACAAGAAAAAACTCAGCACCGGATGCCGTCCCAGCAGAGCTGGAAGGCGATCGCACGATGTTCTTCGGTGTCGGCGATCGCCCCAGCCCGGATCAGGCGCGCGGTCTCGCGGATCGAGCCAATGAAAAGCGAATACAGGAACGGAACCGGGACGGCCTTCAGGATTTCCTCCCGCTGCCCCTCGACGACGATCTGCATCAGCCCTTCGCCCAGCTGTGCCGTATAGGCGCGGCTGTCATCGTTCATGAAGGATGACCCGGTAAATTGCTCCATGAAGCAAACCTGGTCGTAGCGCTGCAGGCGATGTTCGAGCATCCGATTCCACAAGTTGCGCACGCGTCCTTTGAGCGGCGCGGAAGGGTCGATCCCGCCGCCGTAAAAATCAATCGCTTCGCGCTTGGCGCGGCGATAGACCTCGTTAAACAGCGCAACTTTGTCGTCGAAATAGACATAAAGCGTGCTGGTGCCGATACCGGCCGCCTTGGCAATGTCAGTCAGGGTCAGGCCGAATAGTCCGCGCTCGGCCGCCAGGCGGCAGGTCGCGACAATCACGGCTTCCAGTTTTTTTTCGTCTTTTGGTTTCATGGCTCACATCATAACCGAAAATAAATTCGCTTGCGCGCGCCTCACCAAAAAATACCCTACCTTAGAGATGCCTCTCAAGCGCGTCGATTCGCCGCACTCAGTCACAGACCACCAGCACGCAACAAGGACATCCATGAAATTCCGTTTTTTACGCGAATTTAATTTCATGTAAAATATATGCCTAGCCGGCCGAACAATGGCCTGACCGGAAGTTCACTCAATGGGGAGTATCACCGTATGGCAAATCGCACCGTCATCATCGCTGGCGCCACTGGCCTGGTAGGGAGAGAAATACTTGATGGCCTGCTGGCCGACGACACCGTGGCCGCAGTGCACAGCCTCGGCCGCAGACCGCTGGCGATCCAGCATCCCAAACTGCGCTCCATTGTCGTCAATTTCACCGACTTGCCGACGTTGCCGCCGGCGGACGAGGTCTATCTGGCGCTGGGAACGACCATCAAGGTTGCCGGCAGCCAGGATGCTTTCCGCGCCGTTGACTACGATGCCAACCTGGCGGTGGCCAAGGCGGCGCTGAGCGCGGGCGCCAAGCGGGTGGGCTTGGTGAGCGCAATGGGAGCCGACGCCGGTTCGAAGGTGTTCTACAGCCGCGTGAAAGGCGATCTCGAGAGCGCCTTGACGCACATGCCGTTTGAAGGATTGGTCATCGCGCGGCCTTCCCTGCTTGTCGGCGACCGGGAGGCGGCAGGGCAACCGGTCCGGCGCGGCGAGAAGCTGGGCTTCGCGCTCAGCAAAACCCTCGGCTTCCTGATTCCCGCCAACTACAAGCCCATCGCGGCGAAGGCCGTCGCGAAGGCACTGCTGTCTGCCGTCCCGCGCGCCAAAGGCAAAACGGTCTTGCCATCCGGCTCGATGCGCTGACATTGGCATCACGGACGAACAGACATAGTCCTGCGCCTGACATCGCCGCCCTTAGAAACTGCGCGTTAAACTCACCGACAACGTCCGCCCCCGCCCCGCGAAATACGAGCTCGCATCCTTGTAGCTGGCCGATTGCGGGTAGTAGCCGATGTACTGGCGGTCGGCCAGGTTTTCGATCCCCACGCCGAGCTTGCCCCACGTGAAGTCGTAGCTGCCCGCCAGATCCACCAGCGTGTAGCCCTTGAAGTGCTCCTCCAGATTGCTGGTGCCGACCGTGCGGCCGATGTTGATGTCGCGGTCGAACAGCGTGGTCGCCTGCAAGCGCAGATTCGCCTTGGGCACGACCCGCCAGTTGGCGCCGGCCACCAGCTTGTCCGGCCCTTGCGAACGCGCGCCTAGCGCCACATCCATCGGCGCGCCCGCAGCGATGGCGGTCTTGCCCATGGTGCGGGCGTAGGACCCAAAAGCCGACAGCTGCTTAGCCGCGCGCAACTCGCCCGACACTTCCCAACCGCGCACCGTCGTCGGCACGCGGTCGAGCTGGCCGATGCCGGCCGCATTCACGCGCAACACGCTGCCCAGCTTGGAGCGCGAATCGTAGACCGAGGCGCTCAGGCTGCCCATGGCGCCACGCCAGTTCACGCCGATCTCATTGTTGCGCGTGACGATGGGCTCCATGTCGAACAGCGTCGCGACCGACTGGCCAGACAGTTTCACGGCCCGCAACACCAGCCCTACGTCGGGCAGGCCGAAGCCCTCCGCGCTGGAAACAAAGGCGGACCAGTTCGGACTGAAGCGCCACACGGCGCCGATGTTCTTCACGTTCTTGCTGAACGACCGCTCGCCGCCCTGCACCACGCTGCTGTTGTAGGCGGCCAGCGTGGTGTAGGTGTCGACATGCAATTTAGCGTCCTCGTGACGGACGCCGCCGCGCACGGTCAGCGGTCCGATCTCGTATTCAAGCTGCGTGAACGGCGCCAGCGACGTGAAGTCCAGGGTCGGCACCCAAGTGCGGCCGGTGCCGGCCAGCCACTGCTTGGTGCGGTCGCGCAGATAGTCGAGACCGGCCGTGAATTCCAGGCCCGCGATCAGCGTATCGGGCCGCACAAAGGTCAGCTTGGCGCCATGCTTATCGGCCACCACTTCGGACTGGTCGAACAGCGTGCCTTTGGGCGCGAGCGCCGGGTCCTGGAACGTCGACGTGTTGGTGGCGCCATACAACGATGCGAAGTCCTGCTTGAAGATTTGGGCGTTGAAGCTGCCGCCCAGCAGATCGTTGTGCCGGTATTCGAGGCTGCTGGTGCCCACCTTGTTGCGCGGCGGCGCGCCCGGCGGCGTGCCTGCGGTGGAACTGGTGGGGACGCCCGCCGCGAAGTCGGCCATGACCGGCGCGTAGTCGCCATCACCCTCCATGCGAAAGCGGTTGATGGTCAATTGCAGGCGCTGGTCGCCGAAATTCCTGCCGATCTTGAAGAACAGGTCGGCGCCCTGCGAATCCATGGTGTCGCCCTGCACGGTTTCGATGCCGAGCGCGCGGCCGCTGCCGTCGTAACCGAGGCCGCGTCGCTGGATGCCGCCGAACACCAGCATGTCGAAGTCGCCCGATTTGTGCTGCAGGGTGTAGCCGGTCTTCCAGTCCAGGCTGTCGCCGCGCAATTGCGACGCCATGCGCACGTTGACCGACTGCGTGGTGCCGTCCGCTTTCGGCGCCTTGGTGATGTAGTTGATGATGCCGCCGGTGGCGCCCATGCCCTGCATGGCCGAGGCGCCGTTGATCACTTCCACCCGCTCGATGATGGCGGTGTCGGCCATATAGCCTTCGCGCATGCCGCCGCGCAGCGGATTGGTTTGCGGCACGCCGTCCAGCAGGATCAGCGCGTTGCGCCCGCGCAGCGATTCGCCGGTCGAGCTCATCTTTTGACGGCTGGGTGCGTAGCCGGGAATGTAGGTCGCCAGCGCCGCCGACGGATCGTCGGCCAGCAGGTATTGCGCTTCCAGCTCTTTTTGCGAAATCACGCTGACGGCGCCGGGAATCCTGTCCACGCTCTTGCTGTTGCGGGTCGCCGTCACGACGACCTCCTTGATCGGCTCATCGGCGCTTTGCGCCAGCGCCGCGCCGCCGGACAAGGTGAAACAAGCCAGTGCCACGGCACGGGCCAGGGGATTCAGCGTGGTCATACAGTCACTCCTCGATCAATTGATACAAAATGAAACGCAAATGATAATGATTATCATTTATAATCTCAAGCACAATTTATTCCCACTGAGAAAATATGCTGACTGGTTTGCTGCGTGCGCGGCTGCGCACGATACATCTGTATGTGTCCCTGATCTTCGGGGCGATCTTCGTCATGGCCGGCCTGACCGGCGCGGCGATCGCCTGGACCGATGAGCTCGATGGCGCGCTCAATCCCACCCTGCTGCGTTCGCGCGGCGCGGCCGGCAAGGTCGACGTGGCGCCCACGCCGGCCCAGGTGCAGGCCGCCGTCGAACGCCTGGCCGGCGCGCCCGGCTTCGGCAAGCCCTCGATGCTGCAACTGCCGTACGCGGCGGACGACGTCTACGTGGCCTGGTACCGCCAGCCGAACAAGGACAAGGGCAGCTTCGCCACCGCCCGACCGCGCCAGGTGATGCTGGACCGCTACACGCTGGACATCCTCGGCGAACGCAACTACGGCGAGTTCGGCCTCACGCGTGAACTGCTGATGCCGACCCTGTTCCACCTGCACCGCTTCCTGTTCGCAGGCGACGTCGGCAAGACCGTGACCGGCATCAGCGGCCTGCTGTTGACGCTGACCTCGCTGCTGGGCCTGGCGCTGTGGTGGCCGAAGCACACGCTGTCGAGCCTGCGCAAGGCCTTGAGCGTGCGCGGCGCGCCCACGTCGCGCCAGTTCCACCACAGCGCGCACCGCGCGGCGGGCTTCTTCCTGACGCCGGTGCTGGCCGTGCTCGGCTTCACGGGGATGGCGATGAATCTGCCCGAATGGGTGCGTCCGGTGGTGGGCGCGGTGGCGACGCTGGAACACGAGGGCAAGGTGGCCAATGCACCGGCCCACGGCCACGGCATGATCGGCGTGGCGGCGGCGCTGGAGATCGCCCAACAGCGGATGCCGCACGCCCGCCTGTCGCGCTTGTCGCTCGGTTCGGCCAAAGCGCCCTACGAAATCCGCCTGCGCCAGCCGGGCGAAATCCGCGCCGGCGACGGCAGCACCCGCGTCAGCGTGGATGCCGGCAGCGGCGCGATCCTGCGCGTGCGCGACCCGCTGCGCGCCGCCTCGGGCGACACTTTCTTCAACTGGCAGTTCCCGCTGCATACCGGCGAAGCGTTCGGACTGGCGGGCCGGGTGCTGGTCTCCCTGTGCGGACTGGCGCCGCTGGCCTTCATGGTCACCGGACTGGTGCTGTGGCTGGGACGCCGCAAGCCGCGCCCCGTGCCGGCCGCCTTGAACAACTAGCCCCGCAGCCATCGTCCAAACGCATATAATCTTGCCATGTTGCACTAACCATCCGCGCAGCCTATTTCCGTCTGGAAGAACCACATGCAAGAATCCGTCCGCCCCCTGCCCGCCCGCCGCCATCCCCGCCAACACGGGGAGGCCCGCCCATGATGCATCCCAAGCTGTTTGAACGCGTGCTGGGCCTGGCCAACTTGGGCCTGGTGGTGCTCGACGCCCGGCAACAGATCGTGCTGTGGAACCAATGGATGGCCAGCCACTCGGGCTGGTCCGCCAGCCGCGTGCAAGGCAATGAGTTGTTCGACCTGATCCCGGAATTGCGCGGCCAGCGGCTGGAGCAAGCGGTGCACAAGGCGCTGGTCAACAACCTGCCCACCCAGTTGCCGCAGGCATCGAACCGCACCCCGTTCGCGCTCTACCCCACCGGCACCTGGGGCGGCGAACGCATGGAGCAAGGCGTGTCCGTCACCCCGTTCACAGACGGCAAGGAACGCTATTGCCTGATCGAAGTGAGCGACGTGAGCACCACGGTGGGCCGCGAGCGCCAGTTGCGCGGCCAGGCCGAAGCCTTGCGCGCCCAGTCCTATGTGGACGGGCTGACCGGCATCGCCAACCGCCGCCACTTCGACGTGGCGCTGGACCGCGAACTGCGGCGAGCGCACCGCAACGGCAACGAGCTGTCGTTGCTGTTGATGGACATCGATTCGTTCAAGGCCTACAACGACCACTTCGGCCACCAGCAAGGCGACGCCTGCCTGACCCTCGTGGCCGAAGCGTTCGCCGGCATGCTGCAACGTCCGGCCGATCTGGCGGCCCGCTACGGAGGCGAGGAATTCGCCGCCGTGCTGCCCGACACGGGAGCGCAGCAGGCGCAGCAACACGCGGAGGCGATCCGGGCCCGCATCGCGGGGCTCGGCATCACGCACGCGCCCAACGCGGCGCGCAACCACGTGACGATGAGCATCGGTGTGGCCAGTTTCGACAAGACCCGCCTGACCGACGCGGAAAGCCTGCTGGGCGCGGCCGACCGCGCGCTGTACGCGGCCAAGCATGCCGGACGCGACTGCGTGGTGGTGGACCGCGAGCAGGATGCGGCCGCCTGACGCGGCGCGTCACGGGGGGCGCGCCTGCGGCTGCGGCGCGGCGGGGATGAAAGCCACGTCCGGTATCGCGCTTTCATAGCGCGCCGTGGCGTCCTTGAGCGGCAACTGACGCAGTTCGACCAGCAATTCCAATCCCTCCAGCCTCGCGTCCACGGCCTGCGCCTTGGCCAGCCGGGCCGCGATGTCGTGGCTGCGCAGCAAATTGGTGGCGATGGCGGCCACCAGCGAGCACAGACTGGCCAGCGCGCACAGGATGCGCCAGCTGGGGCTGTTCGCGCCGGCCGACCCGAGCGCCTGCGTCAGACGCAGGCCACCGAGGGCCGGCGCCGCCGTCAGCACGGCGGCCAGCGCGCTGGCGATGATGCCCGTGTTGGTGAGTCCGGCGCCGCGTGCGCCCGCTTTGCGGTTGAACGCGGCGATCAATGCCCGCTTCTCGCGCAGCCGCCTGGCCAGCGCATCCCAGTCATCGTGCTCGGTCGCCATGTCCGCTCCCTTCGCCGCCGTGCGGCGCTCGTGGGTCAGACCGGCGGGCCCGCCGGAAGTTCCGTCGCGGTCACACCGTATGCAGCACGTGGGTGTCCTGCACCTGCAGGCTGTTGGCGCAGACGCGGTTGCGCCCGGACGACTTGGCTACGTACAAGGCCTTGTCGGCCGCCTCCACCAGCAGCGTGGCCGGCGGTTGCTGCTGCACGGCGGGGCCGGCGTCGGGCGCGCGGCAGCTGGCCGACACCACGCCGATGCTCACCGTCACCAGCGGCCAGCCGGCCGCGCCGCCATGGGGCATGCCCAGGTCCGCCACGGCCAGCCGCATGCGCTGCGCGATCAGCTCCGCATCGACCAGCCCGGTCTGCGGCAGCAGCGCGACGAATTCTTCGCCGCCATAGCGCGCCACCATGTCGCCGGCCCGGTGCGAGGCGCCGGCCAGCGCCTGCGCCACCGCGCGCAGACAACTGTCGCCGGCCACGTGGCCGTGGGTGTCGTTGTAGGTCTTGAAGTGATCGACGTCGATCATCAGCAGCGCCAGCGGCGCATGGCCGCGCAACGCGCGCCGCCACTCCACCAGCAGCTCGGCGTCGAACGCGCGCCGGTTGGTGATGCCGGTCAGGCCATCCGTGAGGTTGATGCGGCGCAGCCGTTCCATCATGTCCACCAGGCTGCTGTACATCATGCCGCTCTCGGCCAGCAACACCATGAGCACGAAGCTGGCCGCCAGCAAGCCGTAGATCCGGCCCACGTAGAAACCCACGTCGAAACGCCCGCCATTGAGCATGGCCGACAGCGCCACATCGACCACCCACACCCACATCACCACGATCAGCCACAAATCGAGCAGCGAGCGCGCGCCGCCGTACCACAGCACCACCAGCGCCAGCAGACTCAGGCACCAGACCGTGCCCACCACGGACAACATGACGGGCGTGTAATGGTCGGCGACCATGATCGGCGGCAAGGCAGCGTGGCAGGTCGTCACCAGCGCCGTCAGCGCGGCCACGACGGCCAGCACCAGCAGCACGCCCAGCCCGATCATCAGGCTGGTGCGACGGGTGGGCAGCACATCGTCCATGGCGCTGCGCGTGAGCAAGGCGTAAGCGATCACGAACAGGGGAAAGCCGCCGTGCCACATCATGTACAGCCACGCCGTCGTCTGCGGCCCGGCGCCCAGCATGCCGCCCGCGTCGAACACCCCGGGGAAGGTCAGCAGATGCACACAGGCCGTCAAGGCCGTGAACAGATAGCCGCAGGCGAGCACGTACAGGGAACGGACATGGAAGGAATGGAACTGGCCAAACAGCAGCGAGGCCGTGATCAGGTCGCAAATCACCAGCGCCGATTCGTAGGCGGGAATGAAGGCCCACACGCGCTCCAGCGGCACCTTGGCGAACGGCGCGGCCACCAGGAAGATGACGACCGACAGCATGACCACGCCATAGGCGAGACGCCGTTGGCGCGGTCCGGCCGGTATCGTGGACAGAAATACCGGCTGTTCTGCTTGTGCTCGATCCGCCATATGCCACCCCGCCTTGCCATCACGGCTGTCGCCAGCCTGCGCAGCAAGCGGCCGATGGCAACTTGCACATTACTAGTGTATCAAGGCCAATGGGAATTGCAGCAAACCATTTGAAGGACTAGATCAAGCCGCCACAACTTACAACAGTCAGCTCGGGCGGCCGTGGAAGGCCTTGTTGGCGATCTTCCAGCCATCGGCCGTTTTCAGCAGCACGAAGTAATCAGTGAAGGTCACGACGCCATGCACCAGCGTGACGCGGGCGCAGGCCGACAGGCCGGCCACGTCGATCCAGTCCACGGTACGGCGGCGTGTCGCCTCATCGGCCGCCGGCACGCCCTTGAAACGCTCGCAGTACACGTCCAGCGGCCAGGACGTGAACACGCCGTCGCGCATCGACTCGATGTGGGCGGTGGGCAGGAAGGCCAGGCGCATATGGGCCGCGTCATCACGCGCATGGCCGAGGAAATAGTGTTCGATGGGGACCAATACGTCGGCCTGTTCAGCCGTCAGGGCGGTCATGGCAATGGGCGGAGTAAGTGACATTGTTGCGGTTTTGACGCGCCAGCCGGCAGTCATTGCGAAATGTCCATGTTGGCATTTCTGCTTTATATCAAGCCATCGCTTGATGCCATGCGGCACATCTTCCTTTCTATTGGGTGGGTGATGCTGACGAGGACGTGTTGACCGATTTCGTCTGACAAAAAACGGAGCTTTTGCCAACCGGAAAGCTATATCCGATTACGAATATGGCTCGTCAGACAGACCGTCATGGTGGCCCAATTTACCTCCGCCATCGCACTCAGCACAGGATAACGACTATATCCAGATAAATATAATATTTCCTTACGGAATAATATCCGCATAAATAAAATAAATTAAAACAATCTTTAATAAGTTGAATTAGAGAATTTCAAATATCCATCTAGAAATAATCAACGCCACGTCAAACAAGCTCGGTTATTGTGAAAATTCAAGCAAAAGGGCATTACGATTATAAAAAACAAGTTTGACGTTTCTTTCCACATGATAGTATTTACAGCATAAGTTTATATTATTAATAATAAAAACAGCCGGATCGAAATAACGTGACAGATGGAAAAGTAGCAAAAATAGCAAATTAATGACTTATTTAAATAAACGACAACCCGATGTCGCCGGATGGCTGCGGCGCAGCGTGGCGGCAGAGCAATGCCGCACGCCACGGTCCGCATGAAGCGCGCGGCAAACGCATTAACCAGGATATAAAAAGGAAAGGAGGATATAGCCAGCAGACTATCTGACACAAATAATCGATAGCCAGTTTATCTTAAGAAACTAAAATGGCGAAAATAATACTTTGAATTGCATTATTTTTTGCTAGATTGAATTGTCGAGTTGAATTTGCGTAGCAAGTATCCCGCGACACGAATTAACTCGGTTGTTGACCAGCAACATATTAGAAAAAGAGGGAACTAAAATGCACAAAATGCTTATTCAAAAAACCGCCGGCAGCCTGCTGCTCGCGGCGGGCATGATCGCAGCACCGCTCGCCAGCGCCGGCACGCTGACCTATCAAGGCGTGACCTTCACCTTCACGGAGGCGGCCAACGTGCTGACCCTGGAGATCGACGCCGCCGGACGGACTGGCGATTGGGCCACGGCGACCAACATCGGCATGCTGCAGGTGAAGGACGTCGGCTCGTTCACCACGGCAGCCCTGTCGGGCGAAGCCGGACCACCGGACACCACTGCCGCCTCGTTGTGGACGTTCTCGCCCAATGAGCTGTCCGCCAACGGCTGCGATGGTGGTAGCAGCGGCAACCAGCGGGCCTGCTTCTACGCCGCCGACACGGCCAACCGGATCGCCCTGGCCGACAACATGATGTTCCACTTCACCTTCACCGGTGGCACCCAGGACTTCAGCGATCCGCACCTGAAGCTGGCTTTCTACAACGGCGATGGCACGGATAAAGTCGGCAGCCTGCTGTCGATGAACATCCCGGCCGTTCCGGAACCGGAAAGCTATGGCATGTTCCTGATGGGCCTCGGCATCCTGGCCTTCCTGGCACGTCCGAGGAAAGCGTGACAGGCGCGGCGGGCTGCCAGCCAACTGACTTCCAACCCGTCGTACCCACGGCCCGGACCCAACCTCCGGGCTTTCCAGGGCGCCCCCGGCGCCTTCCGCCATGACGACTTCATGGCGGCAGCGGCATGGCCTGCATTAAAATGCTGTCCATCCTAGCTTTTGCCGCCGCCGCCATGCAGACCGTTCCCGCCTCCGATCCCGCCAGCCCCAAGAAACGCGGCCGTCCGCTCAAGGGCGCCGGTGGCAACCTGCGGGCCGAACTGATCGAGAAATCGGCGCAGCTGTTCCGCGAGCGCGGCTACGAGAACACCACCGTGCGCGACATCGCCGCCGCCACCGGCATCCAGGCCGGCAGCTGGTTCTACCACTTCAAGACCAAGCAGGAGATCCTGGCCGCCATCATGGAACAGGGCGTGGCGCAGTCGCTGGCCCAGATCGAGGCGATCGCGGCCCAGGGCCTGCCGCCGCGCGCCATGCTGCGGCAACTGGTGGAAGTGCACCTGCACACGCTGCTGGCGCCCGACCACCATTTCATCCCCGTGCTGCTGTACGAGGCGCGGGCGCTGGACGAACCGTCGCGCGCGCGCATCGTGGCGCTCAAGGACCGCTATGAAGCCGTGTGGGACGACGTGATCGCCCGGCTGCACCAGTCCGGCGACTGGGCCCTGCCGACGCGCTTCGACCGCCTGCTGATGTTCGGCGCGCTGAACTGGACCGTGCAGTGGTACAAGGCCGAAGGCGCGGCCGACATCGCCCAGCTGGCCGACGCGGCCATGCAATTCATCCTGCGCACGCCCGAGCGTTAATCCTCGCGCAGCACCCTCGGCGTTTGCGCCAGGTGGAAACCGTCGAACGGCACGTTGGGGTTGCGCACGGCCGGCATCGGCATGCCCGGCCGCACGTTGGGCCGCCCGCCGTCGACGCGCAAGGTGGTGCCGGTGATGAACGCGGCCGCCTCCGACAGCAGGAACACGATGGCGGCCGAGATTTCCGCCTCGGTGCCGAAGCGCTTGAGCGGCACCGTCTGCGGGAATGCCTGGATGGTCTGCTTCATCGACGGCGGATAGGCATCCATGCCCGACGAGGCCACATAACCGGGCGCCACCGCGTTCACCCGCACCCCGTACTGCGCCCATTCGAAGGCCGCCGTTTCCGTGAAATTGACCATGCCGGCCCGCGCCGCGCCCGAGTGGCCCATGTTGGGCATGCCGCCCCACATGTCGGCCACGATGTTGACCACCGCCCCGCCACGCGCCTGCATGGCCTGGTTCAGGCACTCGCGCGCCATCAGGAAGCCGCCCGTCAGGTTGGTTTGCAGCACGGCTTCCCAGCCCTTGAGCGAAATATCCTTGAGCGGGGCCGGGAACTGGCCGCCGGCGTTGTTGACCAGGCCGTCGATGCGGCCATGGGCGGCCACGATGGCCGCCACCAGCGCCTGCACGGCCGCCTCGTCGCGGATGTTGCAGGGCCAGGCTTCGACCACGCCGCCCGCCGCCGCGATCTCCGCGCGCACGCGCGCCAGCTTGTCCGGATCGCGCCCCACCAGCGCCACCGTGGCGCCCAGCGCCGCCAGCTCATGCGCCGTGCAACGGCCGATGCCGCTGCCACCGCCCGTCACGATGATGAGCTGATCCTTGAACAGGCCGGGCTTGAAGACGGAACGGTACATGGCGACTCCCTGATGGTGGACCTTGGATAATAAAGCAATTGATTGATTTAATGCAAGGTAGCAGCGCAAACAATGGCCGTTTCAGGCAAAATGGCCGCATTCTGACGAAAGGACGCACCACCATGATCTATGAAATCGCCGAGCTGTACATCAAACCCGACGCGCACGCCGCCTTCCAGGCCGCCGTGGCCGAGGCCATCCCCATCTTCAAGGCGTCGAAAGGCTGCCTGTCGATGCGACTCGACCGCGACATCGAAGTGCCCGACACCTACCATCTGGTAGTGGGCTGGGCCACGCTGGAAAACCACACGGTCGACTTCCGTGGCAGCCAAGGGTTCCAGGACTGGCGCGGCCTGGTCGGCGGCCATTTCGCCCTGCCGCCCAAGGTCGAGCACTTCGAAACCGTCGTCAACGGTTTCGGCCAGTAATTCTCCCACCGCACGGAGCACCATGGAAACCCCAACGCGGCCGGACTGGCGCGGCGCCGTCACCATCCGCCCCGTGCGGCCAGCCGATTTCGCGGCCTGGTCCGCGCTGTGGGCTGGCTACAATGCATTCTATGGCCGCTCCGGCACCACGGCGCTGGCGCCGGCCATCGTCGAGACGACATGGTCGCGTTTTTTCGATGCCGCCGAACCCGTGCACGCGCTGGTGGCCGAGCGCGACGACGAACTGCTGGGCCTGGCCCACTACCTGTTCCACCGCAACACCATCCTGATCGAGCCCATCTGCTACATGCAGGACCTGTTCACGCTGGACACGGCCCGTGGCCAGGGCGTGGGACGGCGCCTGATCGAAGGTGTGTACGCCAGCGCGGCGCAGGCCGGCGCCACCCGCGTCTACTGGCACACGCGCGAAACGAACAGCACCGCGCGCGCCCTGTACGACCAGGTCGCCGACTTCCCCGGCTCGGTGGTCTACCTCAAGCACTTGTAAGGGCGGGGATATGCGCGCCCCCGGCCTGCCCTCGCTTGAACAGTTGCGCGTCTTCATCGCCGTGATCGACCACGGCGGCTTCGCCCATGCGGCGCGGGCGCTGCACCGCACGCAATCCGTGATCAGCTACACCATCGCCAACCTCGAGGAACAGTTAAACGTGGTGCTGCTCGACCGCAGCAAGCGCAAGCCGGTGCTGACGGAAGCGGGCAAGGCGCTGCTGGCCGACGCGCGCGCCGTCTCGTTCAAGGTCGACAGCATGCGCTCGCGCGCCAAGGCGCTGTCGTCCGGGCTGGAGGCCGAGGTGTCGCTGGCGGTGGAAGTGGTGTTCCCCACCTGCGCGCTGGTGCAAATCCTGCACGCGTTCCAGCGCGAGTTCCCCACCGTGGCCCTGCGGCTGCGCATGGAGGCGCTGGGCGCCATCGCGGAACTGGTGCTGAACGGCGAATGCCACGTGGGCATCAGCGGCTGGATGCCCAACCTGCCCGACAGCATCGAGCGCCAGCACCTGGGTCACATGACCATGGTGCCGGTGGCGTCGCCGCTGCATCCGCTGGGCCAGCTCAAGGGCAAGATCACGAGCGCCGAATTGCGCGAACACACGCAGCTGGTGATCACCGACCGCAGCCAGCTCACCAAGGGTCAGGATTTCGGCGTGATGGCGCTGCGCGACTGGCGCCTGGGCGATCTGGGCGCCAAGCACGCGCTGCTGCGCAGCGGCATCGGTTGGGGCAACATGCCGGAACACATGATCCAGGACGACATCGCAGCCGGCCATCTGGTGCGGCTGGACGTGGCCGAAGGCGGCGCCCAGCAGTTTCCCCTGTTCGTGATCCACCGTGGCGACCGGGAACCGGGGCCGGCCGGAAAATGGCTGATGCAACAGTTCCTGGCGGCGCAGGCGCCCGGCGAACCCATCACCGACAGCGAGTGGCGGCCCGGTCCCGCGCCCACCTGAGGCGCCCGCCTGGCGCTCCCGCAGCCGCGCCGGCCTGACGCTCCATCAGCCGCGCCCACCCGGCGCGCCCGTCCACGCGCGCATGGCGCGCTAGCGCAGGCCGGCCGTGCGCATCCTGGCCCGCAGGCGCCGGATCTCGTCGGACAGGTCGACCACCAGCGCGGCCACGTCGTCGTTGGCGTCGAAGTCGCACTCGACCTGGCGCAACCGGCGCGCGCGCACCAGGTCCACGCTGGTGAAGCGCCACGCCGTGCTCTCCTCGGGCGCGCTGTCGAGCAGGATGCCGGTGCGCACGCGCTGCACCACCCAGTCCGGCTCCACGTCGCACGCGCGCGCCAGTTCTTCCAGCGTCAGCGCCACGTCATCGAGCAGCACGCCGCTGAGGTTGTTGTTCTGCCCCATCGTCTATCCTCCCCGCGGTTTGAATGCCAGATCGCGCGCCATCGCCTGGTACAGCTCGCGCGCCCTGGCGCTGTCGGCCGGCGGCAGCACCACCTCCAGCAGCAGATACAGGTCGCCGGCCGGATTGCCGGGGATGCCGCGCCCGCGCAGACGCAGCTTGCGCCCCGCCTGCGAACCGGGCGGCACCGTCACCGTCACCTTGCCCGACGGCGTGGGCAGCTCGATCTCCGCCCCCAGCGCCGCCTCCCACGGCGCCACCGGCACCGTCTCGTACACGTCGCGCCCGTCGACGCGGTAGCGCGCGTCGGGCGTGAACTGGATTTCCAGGTACAGGTCGCCCGGCCCCGCCGCACCCGGCTGGCCCTGCCCGCCCAGGCGCAACTGCTGGCCCGCCGTCACGCCCTTGGGGATGTTGACGCTCAGCGTGCGCTCGCGCGTGACGATGCGGTCGTGCGCGTCGCGTTCCGGTATGTACAGCGTGATGTGGCGGGTAGCGCCTTGAAAGCTGTCGGCCAGATCGATGGCGATGCTGGCGTGGCTGTCCTCGCCGCGCGTGGGCGCGGCGCGCCGGCGCCCGCCCAGGTGCGCGAACAGGTCGGCGAAGAAGTCGCTGGCGCCGGGGCCGCCGTTGCCGAAGCCGTTGCCGGCGAAGTCGCCGCCGCCGTAGGTGCGGCTCCAGTCCGGCGGCGGCCGGAATTCCTGGCCGGCGCGGTAATGATGGCCCTGGCCCAGCTCGTCGTAGGCGGCGCGCTTCTCGGCGTCGCCCAGCACACCGTAGGCCTCGTTCAGTTCCTGGGTCTTCTTCTGCGCATCGGGTTCCTTGCTGACGTCGGGATGGTACTTGCGCACCAGCTTGCGGTACGCTTTCTTGATCTCGTCCTCGGTGGCCGTCTTCTTGACACCCAGCGTCTGATAGTAATCCTTGTATTCCACGGTTCACACTCCCGGTGGTTGGCAGCAGCACAGGCTAGCATACTCCGATTGATGGCGTTTTCGCTTCGCCGCGTCAAGGCGTGGCGCCGGTCGCCGCGGCTTCGGCAGGATGCTGGTTTCCTTAGTAAAATAGAACGTTTCCCCATTCTGGTGCATCCATGCCTTATTCCTTCACCCTCCCGAACATGCGTGCCGAGGCGGCCGGCCTGTGGCGCCTGGCCTGGCCCGTGCTGGTCGGGCAACTGGCGTCGGTGGGCATGGGCGTGGCCGACGTGGCCATGACCGGCCACGCCAGCGCCGACGAACTGGCCGCCGTGTCGCTGGGCGCGTCGGTCTGGTCGATCGTGATCGTCACCGTGATGGGCATCATGATGGCCATCAACAGCATCGTGGCGCACGATGTGGGCGGCAACGAGCTGGGCAAGATTCCGCACGCCGTGCGCCAGTCGCTGTGGATGGCGCTGGGCGTGGGCGTGGTGGCGGCGGCGCTGATCAACCTGGCCACGCTGCTGTTCGACCACCTGTACCTGACGCCGCACGTGCAGGCGCAGGCGTCGCGCTTCGTGCACGTGATCAGCATCGGCCTGCCCGCGTTCGCCGCCTACCGCGCGCTGTACGGCTACAGCGCCAGCATCAACCAAACCAAGCCGGTGATGGTGATCGCCATCCTGGGACTGTGCTTCAACGTGGTGGTCAACTGGCTGCTGATCTTCGGCAACCTGGGTTTCCCGGCGCTGGGCGGCGTGGGCTGCGCCGTGGCCACCGGCCTGTGCATGTGGCTGATGCTGGGCACCATGCTGGTCTGGATGCGCCTCTCTCCCGCCTACCGTCCCACCTTCCCGTTCACGCACTGGGACTGGCCGCACTGGCCGGAAATCCGCTACATGCTGAAACTCGGCCTGCCGATCGGCATCACCTATTTCGCGGAAGTGAGCGTGTTCGGCTCGGTCAGCCTGCTGATCGCGCGCTACGGCGTGGTGCAGGTGTCGGCCCACCAGATCGCGCTCAACTTCGCCTCGCTGGTGTTCATGGTGCCGCTCAGTTTCGGCATCGGCCTGATCACGCGCGTGGGCCACGCGGTGGGCGAAGGCAATCCCGAACGGGCCCGCTTCGCCGCTTGGGTGGGGGTGGCCATGTCGCTGTCGTTCGCCATCCTGTCGGCCCTGTTCATCCTGGTGTTTCGCCAGCGGATCGCGCAAGCCTACACGTCCGATCCGCAAGTGCAGCAACTGTGCGCCCACCTGCTGCTGTACGCGGCCCTGTTCCAGCTGTCCGACGCCACCCAGGTGGCCACCTCATCCGCCATCCGCGGCTACAAGGTGACGCGCTCGCCGATGCTGATCCAGCTGCTGTCGTTCTGGGGCTTCGCGCTGCCGCTCGGCTACGTGCTGGGCATGGCGCCGCAGGAGCTGTCGTGGGCGCCGGCCGCGCCGATGGCGGCCGACGGGTTCTGGATCGGCCTGGTGCTGGGGCTGACCATCGCCGCGGTGCTGCTGAGCTGGTCGCTGAACCGCCTGTCGCTGCAGCGCGTGCGCCAGGCCGCGCGCGGCGTCCCCGTCAGCGCCGCCACGGGCCGCGAGGCGCTGCACTGATCGCGGTCGCCGGCGGCCGCGCGCGCCAACGCCGGCCGCCCGGCCCGCTGGCTCGCTATCGCCGCCGTACTCTGGTATCTTCTTGCGCTAAGCCAATCACCATGAGACTCCCATGCGTTTTATCCTGTGCTTCCTCGCCGCCCTCGCAGCCGTGCCGGCCACCGCCGAACAGCTGACGCTGGACCGCATCCACGCCGATCCGGCGTTGAGCGGGCCCGCCGTGCGCAACCTGAAAGTGTCGCCCGACGGCGCCCGTGTCACCTTCCTGCGCGGCCGCGCCGACAACCAGTTCCAGCTCGACCTGTGGGAATACAACCTGAAGGACAAGAGCGCGCACCGGCTGGTCGATTCCAAGATCCTCGTGCCCGAGGAGAACCTGTCGGCCGCCGAGAAGGCGCGCCGCGAGCGCGAGCGCGTGGCCAGCCTGAAGGGCATCCTCAACTACAGCTGGTCGCCCGACGGCAAGCAATTGCTGGTGCCCATCGCCGGCAACCTGTACCTGATCGACGTGAACCAGCCGGACCAGCCGCGCCTGGTCGCCTCCGGCAATGTGTTCGATCCCAAGATTTCGCCACGCGGCCGCTACGTGTCGTTCGTGCGCGACCAGAACCTGTTCGTGATCGACCTGGCCACGGGCAAGCTGAACCAGCTGACCACCGACGGCGGCGGCACCATCCACAACGGCGAAGCGGAATTCGTGGCGCAGGAGGAAATGGGCCAGACCACCGGCTACTACTGGGCGCCCGACGACAGCGCCATCGCCTACAAGCACTACGACGAATCGCCGGTGCCGGTGGCGCGCCGCTTCGAAATCTTCGCCGACCGCACCGACGTGGTCGAGCAGCGCTACCCGGCCGCCGGCGATCCCAACGTGCTGGTGCAGCTGCGGATCGTGTCGCCGGCCACGGGCGAGCAGCGCAACGTGGACCTGGGCCCCAACCCGGACATCTACCTGGTGCGCGCCGACTGGAGCGCGAGCGCCAAGGCCCTGCTGTTCCAGCGCCAGAGCCGCGACCAGAAGACGCTGGAGCTGGTGTCGGTGGACGCGGCCACGCTGGCCCAGCGCGTGCTGGTGACGGAGACCTCGCGCACCTGGGTCGGCATCCATGACGACCTGCGCTTCCTGGCCAACGACGCCGGTTTCATCTGGTCGTCCGAACGCAGCGGCCGCAACCACCTGTACCTGTACGACATGGACGGCAAGCTGCGGCACGCCATTTCCAGCGGCAACTGGGGCATCGACAACCTGCTGGCCGTCGATGAGAAAGCGGGCAAGGTCTACGTGTCGTCCAACCGCGACGCCGTGATCGACCGCCAGACCTACGCGCTGGCCCTGGACGGCAGCACGGCCGACCACCCGCAGCGCATCACCCAGGCCGACGGCTGGCACGACGCCGCCTTCGCCCGCAACGGCGAGGTGTTCGTCGACACCTGGTCGGATCCGGACACGCCGCCGCAGGTGAGCATCCGCCATGCGGACGGCAGCATGGTGGCCTGGCTCGAGCACAACGAGCTGAACGCCCAACATCCCTACGCGCGCTACAAATCGGCCCACCTGCACACCGAGTACGGCACGCTCAAGGCCAGGGATGGCCAGACGCTGTACTACTCGCTGCTCAAGCCGGCCAACTTCAACCAGTTCAAGAAGTACCCGGTGTTCCTGTCCACCTACGGCGGCCCGCACGCGCAGCACGTGGCGCGCAAGTGGGGCAACCTGTTCGACCAGTACATGGCGCAGCAGGGCTTCATCGTGTTCCGGCTCGACAACCGCGGCTCGTTCCGGCGCGAGCGCGCGTTCACGGACGCCATCTACCGCCAGCTGGGCAAGGTCGAGGTGGAGGACCAGCTGACCGGCATCGCCTGGCTGGGCCAGCAAAGCTATGTGGATAGCAAGCGCATCGGCGTGTTCGGCTGGAGCTACGGCGGCTTCATGACGCTGCGCCTGCTGGCGGCCGCGTCGGACAAGATCGCGCTGGGCGTGTCGGTGGCGCCGGTGACGGACTGGTCGCTGTACGACACCCACTACACGGAACAGTTCATGAGCACGCCCAAGGACAACGCCGACGGCTACCGCGACAGCGGCGTGTACGCGCACCTGGATGGCCTGAAATCGCCGCTGCTGCTGATGCACGGCATGGCCGACGACAACGTGCTGTTCACCAACACCACGCGCATGATCGACGCGCTGGTCAACCGCAATGTGCACTTTGAACTGATGACCTATCCGGGCGGCAAACACGGCATGTCCAGCCGTGCCCAGCAGCGCCACGTGTACGGCAACATCGAAGCGTTCTTCAAGAAGCACCTGCAAAACGGCAAATAAGCCGCCGCGCCCGGCCAGGCCCGTTCTGGCCGGGCGGCAATCCCTTGCCGCCCTCCCGCCCCGTCCGGGCAAGCCCATCAGACATGCAATTTGATAGCCCACAAATGCCGTTGTGGCCATCCCATCAATAATGCGGACTGCGGGACGATTCCGCCCCGCCTTGTTCATTGTCTGGAGGAATTATGGCTATCGACGTATATCTGCACATAGACGGCATCCGCGGCGAATCGGCGGACGAACGGCACAAGGACTGGATCGAATGCAAGTCGGTGAACTGGGCCGTGTCCCAGCCCAAGTCCGCCACCGCCTCGACCGGCGGCGGCCACACGGCCGAACGCTGCGAGCACCAGGACATCGTGCTGTCCAAGCTGGCCGACCTGTCCTCGCCCATCCTGCTGCAAACCTGCGCGTCCGGCAAGACCATCCCGAAAGCGAAGTTCGAGTTCATGCGCGCCGACGGCCAGGGCGAGCGCGTCAAGTATTACGAGATCGAACTGGAGAACGTGCTGATCGGCGCCGTCACCCCCAGCGTCGAGGAAGGCGACATCCTGGGCGAGAGCGTGGCGCTCAAGTTCTCCAAGGTCAAATGGCGCTACATGCAGCAGAAGATCACCGGCGGGGCCGGCGGCAACACGGCCGGCGGCTGGGATCTGTCCACCAACCGCATCGCCGCCTGAGCGCGGCGTCCTGATGTGCGAACAGCCGCGGGCGCGGCTGTTTTCTTTATGCGGGGGCCAAGCTTATTGGCGGTTGCCGCGGTCCTTCACCATGTCTTCCGCCGCCTGGCGGGCATCACCCAAGCCCTTCTCCAGCTTGCCCTCGGCCTGTTTGTTCAAGCCCTTGACCTGCTGCTGGGTACTGCCGACCAGTTTGCCGGCTTCCTCCTGGATCTTGCCGCCGACTTCCTTGGCTTTCCCTTTGACCTGGTCCTTGTTCATCGCGCACTCCTTGGTTGTGGATGGGAGCAAAACGCACGTGCCCGTGTGTTTGCGGTCCCCATGCTATGCCCGCCATGCGGCCCACTCCGTGCGCTGGCGTACAGAAACGGGCAATTCCTCAGGATGCGGGTTTGCGCCACACGCTGGCCAGCCATGGCTGCTGTTCGCGTGGCAGACCGGGCGGGCGGTAGTAGTGCTCGACGGCGACGAAGCCAGCCGCCGTCAGGCGCCGTTCCCAGGTCGGGTAATCGTAGTAACTGCCGTAGCGGGGGCCGTTCCAGCCTTCCTCGTTGTGGCCGCGCGGGTTGGAACTGAACAGCACGCCGCCCGGTTTGAGCGCGTCGTGCAAGATGCGCAGCACGGCCGGCAGCGCGGCGCCGGGCACGTGGAACAGGGAGGCGTTGGCGTAGATGCCGTCGAAATAGCCGGCCGGCAGATCGAGCGCGAGAAAGTCTTGCTGCCACACGGTGCAGCCGCTCCATTCGCGCGCCATCCGCGCGAAGCGGGGACAGCCATCGACGCCGGTCGCTTCATGGCCCAGCTCGGTGAAAGTCTTGAGGTCGCGCCCCGGCCCGCAGCCGAGGTCGAGGATGCGCAACGGCGCGGGGGCGGTGATGGCGCGCAACAACGCATCGATGTTCTGGCTGACATCGTGGTCGATCGTGCCGGCGAAGAACTGCTCGGCCGTGCGCTCGTAATGCGCCAGCGTGCGCTGCGTGATCTGCTCCAGTTGCGCGCGCTGCGCCGCTTCGTCTTCCATGCCGTCCCCGTCGCCACGGGCGCCACACCGCGTGGCGCCCTGCCCCATCACTTTACCAGACCTGGATTTACCACACCCGCACCCGCTGCTCCGGCGCCAGGTACAGCGTCTGGCCCGGCTGCACGTTGAAGGCCTTGTACCACGCGTCGATATTGCGCACGGTGGCCGTGCGCCACTTCTCGGGCGCGTGGCCATCGGTCAGGATGGCGCGGCGCAACACGGCGTCGCGCTCCTTCTCGCGCCAGCTCATCGCGTAGCCGGTGAAGAACTGCTGGTCGGCGTCGGCCACCGGCGCCTTGCCGGCCAGCGAGGCGCGGTAGGCATCGTGGGCCGCCGCCAGGCCGGCCAGGTCGGCCAGGTTTTCGCTCAGCGTCTGCTGGCCGTTGATGGCCAGATCGGGGAAGGGTTTGTAGGCCGAATACTGGGCCGCCAGCGCCGCCGAGGCCTGCTTGAAGTGGGCGCCGTCGGCCGGGGTCCACCAGTCGCGCAGCAAGCCCTTGGCGTCGAACTGCGCGCCCTGGTCGTCGAAGCTGTGGCTGATCTCGTGGCCGATGGTGGCGCCGATGCCGCCGTAGTTCATGGCGTCGCTGGCGTTCGGGTCGAAGTATGGCGGCTGCAGGATGGCGGCCGGGAAGTTGATCGCGTTCTGCATCGGCATGTTGACGGCGTTCACCAACTGGGCCGGCATGCACCACTCGGCGCGGTCCACCGGCTGCTTGAGCTTGGCCAGCTGGCGGCGCGTCTCGGCCAGTTCGGCGCGCTGCAGATTACCGAGCGCATCGCCCGGCGTCACCTGCAGGCTGTCGTAGCTGGCCCATTTTTCCGGATAGCCGACGCCCACGTACAGGCTCTTGAGCTTGGCGTGCGCTTCCTGTTTGGTGGCGGGCGCCATCCAGTCCAGCTGGTCGATGCGCGCGTGGAAGGCGTCGACGATCTTGACCACCATCTGCTGCAGGCGCTGCTTCGATTCGGGGGGGAAGTACTTGGCCACGTAGATCTTGCCCAGCGCATCGGGCATGGCCTCGTTGACGGCGGCCAGGCTGCGCTTCCAGCGCACGGCCTGCTGCGGCGTGCCGTTCAGGGTGCGGCCATAGAAGTCGAAATGCTGGTCGGCCAGGGCCTTGGGCAAGGCGATGGACGCGTGGTTGATGCGGTGGAAGGCGAGGAAGTCCTTCCACGTCTCCAGCGGCATGGTCTGCACCAGCTTGGCCGCACCGGTGATGGCAGTTGGATGCCAGACGATGAACTTCTGCTGGCCGGCCAGGCCCGCGCTCTGGAAATACGCCTTCCAGTCCATGCCCGGCGCCTTGCGCGCGAAGTCGGCCGCCTGCCACTGGTTGTTGGCTTTCAGGACGTCGGACGAGTCCTCGCGGTTGGCGTGCGACTGGGCGATCTTGCGCTCCAGGTCGAACACGCGGGCCGCGCGCGCGTCCGCGTCATCGACCCCGGCCAGGCGGAACGTGGCGGCGATGTGGGCCAGGTATTTGCCGCGCAGCGCCGTCATCGAGGGCGTGTCGTCCAGGTAGTAGGCGCGGTCGGGCATGCCCAGGCCGCCTTGCAGCAGATACGGCGTGTAATGGGTGGCGTCCGTCAGCCCCTGGGCCACCCACAGCCCGAACAGGTTCTCGGTGAAGAAATTGGTGGCGTTGAGCGGATCGACGTCGGCCCGCAGCGTGGCGCCCAGCGCGCGCGTGAGGGCGGCCTTGTCCTTGATGGCGGCGATGTCCTTGAGCTGGGCTCGCAGCGGCGCCAGGCCGCGCGCCTCGATGCCCGCCTCATCCATGAAGCTGCGGTAGTAGGCCACGATCTTCTTCGCCTCGGCGCTGGCGGCCGGGTCGGCGGCCAGGCCATCGATCAGCTTGACGATGCGCGCGTTGGTGTCCTCCACCAGCGCCGCCCCCACGCCCCAGTTGCTGCGGTCGGCGGGAATCTCGACCGATTTCAGCCATTCACCATTGACGTAGTCGAAGAAGTCGTCGCCGGGCAGCGTGGCGGGCGCGGCGGTGTTGGCGACGGCGGCGACGGGCGCCGTGTCGTCCGGCGCGGCGTGGGCCTGGGCCTGCGCGAACGTGGCGCAGAACGTGGCACCAAACGTGGCGCCTAACACTGCCAGGCTGAGGGCGGTCTTGCGGGCGGCGCGGTGCAGCGGTCGGGAGTGAGCTTGCATGGTTGTCCTTTTATCGTGGATCTGGATGTGGGATTGGCGTGATGGGCCAGCATGCACTGTAGCGCCAACCCGCCGCGCGCACGCGGGCGATGCGACGAACTGCAGGATCGCCGGCATGGATGGTAAAAAAACACGGCCTCGAACTCTTGGTCCATCGGCAGAAAAGATACGCTAGAGCATCAAAATTTCTTTTTTGATCGCGGGAATCGCTATATAGTTCACTGATAGCAACGCGAAACCAACGAGGAGAAGAAAATGAAGCTTGATGCCCTGTTCCAGAATCCGACTGCGTTGCCCACCGCGCCCAAGGTCGTGGAAGAGCTGATCAGCAGTTTTGACAAGGCCAGCGTCTCGACCGAAGAGATCGCCAAAAAATTGTCCACGGATCCTGTGCTGAGCGCCAAGCTGCTGCGCCTGGCCAACTCGGCCTACTACCACGTGTCGCGCAGCATCGGCACGGTGGAGGACGCGGTGCTGATGCTGGGCTTCGTGACCGTGCGCACGCTGGTCATCAGTTCCGGCCTGGTGAGCGGATTCAAGACCGTGCCCGGCCTGGAGCTCAAACAATTCTGGCGCTACAGCCTGCACACGGCCGTCTCGGCCAAATGGATCGCCAAGCAGACCGGCGAGAACACCGACCTCGCCTTCACCATCGGCATGATGCACGCCATCGGCCAACTGGTGATCCACTCGGCCATGCCGGAGCAGGCGCTGGCGCTGGACAAGGTGGCCGGCCCGATGGACGCGCGCCGCCTCGACGCGGAACTGGCCTCGCTCGGCTACACCTTCGCCGACGTGGGCGCGGAACTGGCCCGCCGCTGGAAATTCCCCAACACGTTCTCGGAAACCATCAGCGCCTTCCCCGACCCGCTCAACCACACCCCGCCCAACCGTCTGGCCGCCGTGGTGAACCTGGCCGCATGGCGCGCACGGGTCGAGCAGAACAAGCTGAGCGAGGATGAAATCGCCGCCTGCTACCCGACCGAGATGGCCGAGGCCCTGGGCCTGGACGACGGCGATCTGATCGACAAGATGCCGTCGCCCGATGAACTGAGCGCCGGCCTGGAAGAATTGATCAAGTAAGCAAAACAACAACATCGCCAGCGCGATCGTCAGCGGCCGCCGCCCGTTTTTTGGGCAGGCGGCCGTTTTTCATGGCGCCCCGCCCCCGCTTTTGAAAATATTTTCGATTTTTCGCAAAATATTTTCGAAAAACCCTAAAGTTCTTCCCGCAGCCGACGTTACCCAAGACAAGCGGTAGTCTTTTTCCACTTTTCAGGGCGCGCCATGACCTCCTCCGAAGTCCTCTCGATGTACGAAAATATTGCCGGACTGAGCAACCAGATGGTGGCCGCCGCCCGCATGAGCGACTGGGACAGCCTGAGCCGCCTGGAAAGCCAGTGCGCGACCGCCGCCCGCCCCGCCGCCAGCGACGTGCCGGCCCTGAGCGGCGCACCGCGCCAGCGCAAGATCGACCTGCTCAAGCAGATCCTCGCCAACGACCGCGCCATCCGCGACGTGACGGAACCATGGATGAACCAGATGCCCGGCATGAGCGCGCCACGCCAGTAAGCGTTCTTGCGTAAATTGAAATAAAGCGCCTGCGGGCGCTTTTTTTATTGCCAGCCGCGAAATAGCCGGCACTAAAAAAGAAAGCCCGGCATCGAGCCGGGCTTTCTCAGGAATTGGTGGAGAGCGAACACCAGGTATCTCCTGGCGTCGCCCCGCTTCCGGTTGCCTCCGGAGTCCGCGCATACATTGTCGTCGCGCAGACCGCTTCCAAGCCAAGTCGTTTCATCAACGCTCATTCTGGGTGCGCGCCACACTATCGTTGGTGACTGCGCCAGATCATGGCCTGTTTATTTGTAGCATTGAAACTACGGGTTTAGTATAGCCCAGTTCTCCAGCGCGTGCATACACCGCCCATACTTTCGCTATTGAGCTTGATCTAGAGCATCTTTTTCCGGCTGGGCCTCGTCGACGACGGGTTCCTCGCCCTTCTTGCGGCGCCAGCCCTGCCAGATTTTCAGCGGCGCGCGCGCGGTGCCGCCCTGCTTGCGGCGGCGCAGCCAGTAATAGCCGCCGCCGGCCAGCGCCAGCAACAGGGCGCCGCCGCCGACCATGGTCGTCACGTCCGGCCCCGTCTCCACCGGCGGCTCCTTTTTGTACTTGAGCTTGGTCGAGGCGGGACGGCTGGCGCCGGGCCTCGGTGGCACATGGGCGCGCGCCGGTCTGGCGTCGGGCGCGGGTTTGCCCTCAACCGTGGTTTTGGCGCCGGGCGCCGGCCTGCCGTCGGAGGCGGCCTTGCCGTCCAGCGCGGTCTGCAGCACTTTGACTTTGGCTTCCAGCGCCACCAGCTTTTCCGTCAGGGCCGCGCTGCGGCGGTCGAGCACCACGCATTCCCTGGCATTGGGGCGGGCGGTCTGCGGCGCACAGGCGGCCTCGGACTGTCCGTGAACGGCTGGCGGCACGGCCGGCACGTGGCGCCGGATGCTCGACGCGACGGCGCCGGCGTGGCCATCGGCCATCGCGCCGTTATCGGCCACGTCGGCCACCCCGGCCGCGGTGGCCGGATGCGGCGTGCGGATGGGGACGGCAGCTGCGGCGGCCGGACGGGGGGGGCGTGCCCTGGCCGCCCGCAATGCCGCTTCGGCCGCCGCGTCCAGTTCCGCCAGAGAAGCGCCAGCCGGCTGCGCAACGGGCGCGGCCACCACTGGCGCCGGCGGGGGCGCCGGATGGGGATCTGCTTGCAGCCACAGCGTGGCGGCCCGCACGTCATAGTGACCCGGCACGCCCAGCTCCAGGAACAGGTGGACGTAGTTGGCGTCGACAGGCTTGAGCGTGGTGATGTGCAGGAACTGGCGCTGGTCGCGCCGCACCACGGACAGGTGCACGCTCGCCAGCGCGGGGTTCATGGTGATGCTGGCCCCCTGGTAGACATCGGCCGGCGCCAGCCGCACCTGCAAGCCAGCCGCCTCGTCCGGCGTGAGCGACACCAGTTCGATGTCGGCCGCCAGCTGCTGACCAATGTATGAGCGCACGCTCGCCTCCCCCAGTTCGGCCGCGCGGACGGCCGGCGCCAGCGACGCCGCACAGGCGAGCGCGCACAGGGTGGAAACGAGTCGGGGTTTGCGCTGCGTGTTCAAGTCGGTCATGGCCTATGCTGGTGTGTAATGACTATAACGGCTGAATTCCGCCGATTTGTAGCCCTGCATCAATTTTCCCATTCCGCGCTACACTTTGGCCATCCCCCTCTACACGGAGCACGCCATGAACAGCCGCACCGAACGAGACAGCTTTGGCCCCATCGACGTGCCGGCCGACCAGCTGTGGGGCGCCCAGACCCAGCGCTCGCTTGAGCATTTCCGCATCTCCAGCGAACGCATGCCGCCCGAGCTGATCGCGGCGCTGGCCAGCGTCAAGCGGGCCGCCGCCCGCGTCAACGTGGCGCTGGGCCAGCTGGAACCGGCCAAGGCCGACGCCATCGTGGCCGCCGCCGACGAAGTGCTGGCCGGCCGCCACGGCGCCGAATTCCCGCTGGCCGTGTGGCAGACGGGCTCGGGCACCCAGACCAATATGAACATGAACGAAGTGCTGGCCAACCGCGGCTCCGAACTGATGGGCGGCGAGCGCGGCGAGCGCCGCCTGCTGCACCCGAACGACGACGTGAACCGGGGCCAGTCGTCGAACGACATCTTCCCCACCGCCATCCACGTAGCGGCGGCGCAGGCGCTGGCGCATGCCGTGCAACCGGCCCTGCGCCAGCTGCGCGCCACGCTGGACGCCAAGGCCACCGCCTTCGACGGCATCGTCAAGATCGGCCGCACCCATTTGCAGGACGCCACCCCGCTGACGCTGGGCCAGGAATTTTCCGGCTACGTGGCCCAGCTCGACCACGCGGCGCACGCCATCGACGCCGCCCTGCCCGGCCTGCTGCAACTGGCGGCCGGCGGCACGGCCGTGGGCACCGGGCTGAACGCCCATCCCGAATACGCGGTGCGCATCGCGGCCGAACTGGCGCAGACGCTGGGCCTGCCGTTCCGCACGGCCGGCAACAAATTCGCGGCGCTGGCCGGCCACGAGGCGCTGGTGTCGGCCCATGGTGCGCTCAAGACGTTGGCCACGGCCTTGATGAAGATCGCCAACGACGTGCGCTGGATGGCGTCCGGCCCGCGCTCCGGCCTGGGCGAGCTCACCATTCCGGAGAATGAACCGGGCAGCTCCATCATGCCGGGCAAGGTCAATCCCACGCAGTGCGAGGCGCTCACCATGCTGTGCTGCCAGGTGTTCGGCAACGATGTGGCGATCACGCTCGGTGGCGCGTCGGGCAATTTCGAGTTGAATGTGTACAAGCCGCTGATCGCGCACAATTTCCTGCAAAGCGCGCGTTTGCTGGCCGACGGCATGGCCAGCTTCGACCACCATTGCGCGCGCGGCATCGAACCGCACCGGGAGCGCATCGCCGAGCTGATGGAGCGCTCGCTGATGCTGGTGACGGCGCTGGCGCCCCACATCGGCTACGATCGCGCGGCGCAGATCGCCAAGCAGGCCCAGCACGAGGGGACCACGCTCAGGCAAGCCGCGCTGGCCCTCGGCTACGTGACGGCCGCGCAGTTCGACCAGTGGATCGTGCCGCTGGAGATGACGCGCGCGGGCGCCGCCGGATGACGGTGCGCTAGAACCCGCGCACGTAGCGCAGGCCCAGCATCCAGTCCGGTTTGGCCGTGGCGTCGTGGCCGGGGTTGACGCGCAACATCATGGCGCCCGTCACCCGGCCCTGGCGCGCGTCCGGCCCCACGCCCGTGCTGTAGGTCATTTCCAGGTCGCGTTCGGTGGCCGTCGGGTGCAGGTTCAGCGGCTGGGTCACATCGCCGAGCGCGCCCGTCAGCGGCGATTGCAGGGCCGGGCCGCCCAGCGCCATGGCGCCCGAGCGCACCTTGGCCGGCATCGAGAAGGTCAGGCCGAAACGGTCATCGCGGCGCCACAAGTGCTTGGTCGAATAGCCGAAGCTGTAGGCCACGGTGCGCACTTCCGACACCTGCGCCAGCAGGCTGTCGGTCGTGCCCAGCCCGGCCGTGCGGCCGGACGAGGCCATCGCCACCAGCGAACTGGACGGCGACAGCGCGTAGCCGACCGACAGCGACGTGAACGTGGTGGTGGGATTGGTGGTGAAGGCCAGCGCCTGCACCAGCTGACTGCCGAGCATGGAGCCGTTCTCGCGCAGCACGCCCACGCTGACGATGCCCACGGCCCGACCCATCTTCTGCTCGAATTCGGCGCTGCTGAGGAAGCGCTTGCTGCGGTCGTTGATGGCCTGGCCGAACGGGTCGGCCAGCACGGGGCCCTGGCCCGACAAGGCGCCGAAGCGCAGCCGTCCGCCGTCGCCGGCGACCACGCTGACGCCGGCATGGCTGGCGTCGCGCACCATGCCGTAGTAAGGCGGGTTGAAGCGGTCGGTGGCGGCGATTTCCAGCGGCGTCAACCCGGATGCTTCAAGCCCGAAGAACTGGCCGCTCATGCCGCCCGCCCCCACGCCCACCGTCGTGCCGCGCGCGTCGCGCCGCGACGCCGCCACCGCGCTACCGTCGCTCAGGTAGCGCAACGACAAGCCATCGCCCTCGCGCTCGCGCAACGCCGCCTGGCGGTCCATGGTGGCGAACCACTGCGCCGACGTGCCCCATTGCAGCACGGGCGGCAACGTGGCGCGGGCGGTGTCCGATGGGGGGAAATTGACCGTGTCCGGTTCCGCGGACCATGCCGGCCCACTGGCCAGCAATATGGCGGTGAACGGGACGGCAAGCGCGAACGGTTTCATGATACTTCTCGCTGACGAGCACTGCGCGATGCAGTTAATTCAGCATAGCAATCAATTTTCCAATGAGCAAATTAAACCCGCATCGACTGTAAGGTAAACTACGGGCCCGTCAAATTGACGCTACACTAGCTGGTGGCGCAGCACACCCGCTAGTCACCATCGTAACAGAGGATCAAAATGCAGAAAGTTAGTTTCGAATTGAACGGTGATTTTGTTGAGCTGAACCAGTTGTTGAAGCTGGTGGGCCTGTGCGACAGCGGCGGCGCCGGCAAAGTCATGGTGGCCAGCGGGGCCGTCAAGGTCGACGGCAAGCCCGAGTCGCGCAAGACGGCCAAGATCCGCGCCGGCCAGCGCGTCAAAGTGGGCGACGTCGAGATCACCGTGGCGGCGGCTTGACCCGTGTTTTGACGTCCATTTGAGGTCGGTTTGATGTCCGCTTGATGTCACCACGGATTTTGCTCTTGCGTTCGAGCAATAACCTTCTAAGCTGAAACCATGGCCGGGCCTGTTTGATCCGGCACACGCCGCCGTGGCGCCCGGTTGCTATAGTGGGCCGCGTCGCCGCGCGGCCAGATCAACCGACCACAAGGGGAAAGCCATGGACGGCCCCGAGCACAACATGCAGACCCAGGAAAGGCTGATCGGCGACCTGCGGCAAGTGATAGAGAACGCGGAAGAACTGCTGAAGAACACGGATCAGTACGACAGCGCCCTGTACCAGAACGCCCGGGCCCGGCTGGCCCAGGCCCTGCACACGGCCACCGAGGAACTGGGACGTTTCGAGGATGCCCAGTTGACGCGCATGATCGCGGCCACCAATGCGGCCAGCGCCGCCCAGGGCGACAACACGGGCGAGGCGCGGGTGCTGCGCGCCTTCCGCACGCGCTGAGCCGCCCCCGCCTCCCCCCTTCCCGCTTACTTGCCGGCCCGTTTCTCCTCGATCACCTCGTCGACCGAGAAGCGGCCCGGTCCGAACGCGGCCAGCACCAGCAACAGCAAGCCCCAGTACAAGTGATCATTGAGCGCGGCCGGGCAGTCGTAGCTGAACAACACAGGGTAGGAAATCACGGCCATCACATTCACGGCCAGCAAGCCGAGCGCCGCCTGGCGCGTGAACAGGCCGGCGAACAACAGCACGGGGAACAGCAATTCGCCGCCGGCGCCCATCCAGGCCGCCAGTTCGGGCGGCAACACCGGCACCTTGTATTCATCGTGAAACAGCGCCAGCGTGGTGGCCCAGTCGGCCACCTTGAGCATGCCGGCCTTGAAGAACTGGCTGCCCACATAGAAGCGCAACGCCAGATTCAGCAGGGAACCGCCCCATTCCGTCAGGTTGGCGTCGTAGCGGGAGAATTGCTGGTGCAGCCCAAGTATCATTTTCATCATGTTGTTCTCGTTCATTGATAAAGAAAGGGACAACCTCGCCTGTGGCGAGGCGGATACTGCTGTTGCGCTTGCTGCAAGTGTTACATTGAATGGGCGTGGAAATCAACCTCCCGTATCGACAATCAGACGATGTTCGAGCCACAAGCCCAACTGGCCACCGATATCGAAGGCCTCGTCGAGCGCGAAAGCGGCGTCCAGCGCCGCGCCGAACGTGGCGCCGGCCGCCAGTTGCGCCAGCGCGGCATGCGCGGCCGGGCTGAGCGGCAGCAGCCGGGTCTGCCACTGCGGCCGCAGCACGATGCCGTGGCTGGCCTGCGTCATCTGCTCCGGGAAATCCTGGTCCGCGCCGGGCTGATGCGCCAGCCACAGCGGCACCACCGCCCACGGCGACGCGTGCAGGCTGCAGGCCGGATGCAGCGTCATCGTGCATTGCTCCAGCCGCTCCGGCGCCAGCGCCGCCAGTTGCCCGGCGGTGACAGACCCGGCGTCCGGCGCGTAATGGGCGCGGTGCACGGCCCATTCCAGCCGCGCCATGTCGGGCAGATACGGAAACTGCGTGGCGTGGGGGAAGCCGGCCAGGAACGCGGCGAAGTGGTCGCCGAACCGGTTCAGGTCGGCGTTGTGGGACGGGTGGGCCAGACCGTAAGCCCGGCTCAGCCCGCCAAAAAAATCCTCGCCGACCAGCATGCGGATCACGGGGTAGGCGTTGGCCAGCGTCTTGTCCCAGGTCGCCGTCAGGTTGCCCCGGTACAGTCCGAAGCGGCGGGCGTCCTGCCCGGCGCGCAAGCGCGACTGCACGGCGGCCTCCCCGGCCGGATCGAACAAGGCTGAGGCGAATTCACGTTGGGTGAGCGCGAACACCGGCGGCGCCGCTTCGTCTTCGTGCATGTCACCGTGCATCTCGGCCCGCACCTCGTCCGGTGCGGATGCCTGCGCGGCGTGGACGGCGGGCCCGGCCGGCGCATCGGGCGCCAGCCGGTCGGCCAGCGCGCGCGCCTTGTCCGCCTCGCCCAGCAACACATCGAGCGCGGGCAGGTCGGTGTCCCATTCGATCAGCGTGGGCACGCGGCCGAAGCGGCGCAGCGCCGCCTCGTACAGCCGCCAGACCGGCTCGGCCACCGTGTCGCCATGGTGGTCGATCACGGCCAGCGGCGTGACCAGGTGCCCGGCCAGATGGATCTCGCCCACCGTGCCGGGCGCGATGGCGTCCATGGCCTGCAACGCATCCTCGCCGTGGTTGCACTGATTAACGTATAAATTGTTTATATCAAGCAGCAAGCCGCAGCCCGTGCGTGCGGCCAGCGCGGCCAGGAACTCCATCTCGCCCATGGCGTCGGCCTGAAAACGCACATAGGTCGACACGTTCTCGAGCAGGATCCGGCGCTGTAGCCGGTCCTGCACGCGCTGCACGCGCTCGCTCAGCAAATCGAGCGCGGCCCGGTCCAGCGTGACCGGCAACAGGTCGTTGAGCTGGCGGTCGGACACCGCGCCCCAGCACAAATGCTCGGACACCAGCACCGGCTCCACGCGCTGCACGAGGCTGGCCACGCGCTCCAGGTGATCGCTGGAAAAGCCGCGCGCCGAGCCCAGGCCCAGTCCCACGCCATGCAGGCTGAGCGGATAGTCGCGCCGCAATTGCGACAGCACGTGCCAGTCCCAGCCCGCCTGGTCGAGATAGTTCTCCGTATGGACCTCAAGCCAGCCGATGGCCGGCCGCTGCGCGAGGAACTGGCGGTAGTGCGGCGCCCGCAAGCCCACGCCCACGTCCAGCGGGGTCGCCTGATCGCGGGAGGGGAACATGGGCGCGCTCCGCAACGTCGGCGCCGGTTACTTGGCTGGCGCGGTGGTCTTGCCGCCCATCTTCTCGCAGGTGCCCTTGGCCACGTATTTCCACTCGGCGGCGCCGTTGTCGACCTTGGACTGGCCGGCGCAGGAGTGGGCGCCGTTGGGGGCGGCGCAATCGTTCTGGCCAGCCTTGGCGATGCCGAAGCACTTCTCCTTCTCGCCGGCCGGTGCGGACGCGGCGGCGCTGCTGGCCGTGCTGACGGAGGCGCATACGGTGGCGAGGGCGGCGGCGATCAGGGCTTGACGTTTGTTCATAGTAAGTCTCCTTGGTGGAAAAGATAACGGGATAAAAATGAGGTGTGCGATGCGACGGCTATCGTCTGCATCTGGACGGTAGTCGCCCCAGCGGGTGCGCACCTTACACGCTCGAACAATTTTTATTTTATTACGACAGGGAACCGGGCCCAGCCTGGGCGATTTTACTCAGGCGGCGGGAGAAGAATAGCGCAAACCGATACGGAAGACGACAAAATGTCAACCGCCGTGGTAACGCGGCGGGCGAACGGTATTGCAGTGTGGGGGCAGGGAGAAATACAAAGGGGCCGCGCACGGCCCCGCTGCGCGCCCGCAGGCGCGCGGTGACGACGACGGCGAGGGCCGCTCAGGCGGTGGTGTTGATCGTGTTGCCCAGGTGCGAAGGCAGATTCGGCGTCGATGGCACCGGGGGAATCGCCTCGATCAGGGCAGCGGCGCTGGAGGCCTGGATGTCCTGGGCTTTTTTCAACACGGCAACGCCGACGGCCTGCTTGGTGCCGGTGTCCGCGATCGTGGTTGATGCTTGAGCAATACCTGTGACGTCCATGTGAGTCTCCATTAAGGCGTATCACCTTCTTTTACGGACGTCTCACGCGGAACTTTAGCCCCGCCGCACAAATATTTAGCAGCCGGTGTGGCGCCGCAGCCAGGCCAGCACAGCGGCCGGCTCATTCAGGTCGAGCCAGGCGAGGCCGGCACGCAGGCCGTCCGGCGCCGGCACGTCGGACGCCACGGCGACCACGTGGCCGTCATCCGGGTACAGCGGCGCGTTGCCGGAGGCGGGCCGGTACACTTCGAGCTTGTCGATGGGATAAGACTTGAAGCCCTCGACCAGGGTCAGGTCGGCCGGCGACAGGCGCGCCAGCTGCGCATCCAGCGCCGGCTCGGGCGCGCCGCGCAGTTCGCGCACGATGGCGTAACGGTAAGGCGACGCCACCATCACTTCGGCCGCGCCGGCGCGGCGCAGCCGGGCGCTGTCCTTGTGGGGCGGCTCCAGCTCCAGGTCGTGGTGGCTGTGCTTGATGACGTTGACCTTGACCCCGGCCACGGCCAGCTGCGACACCAGCCATTCGAGCAGCGTGGTCTTGCCGCTGCCCGAACGTCCCACCACGCCCAGCACCTTGGCCGCCAGCGCCTGTCCCACCGTATCGCCCTGCATCGTCATCCGTCCCGCCCTGTTGTCGTGCCGCCATTATACGCACGGCGGCCGCGACGGCGGGAGGCTCACACGTCCCTGCGGAACACCTCGTTCTTCCGGCGGCGGCCCACCAGGCAGATCATGCCCATGCCAGCCAACAACATGCCGTAGCCGGGCGCCTCTGGCACCGGCGACAGCACCTGCGCCGTGTAGCTGGCGCCGATGCGGGCCAGGTCGGCGTCGGTCACGCCGAACACGAAGAACTTGTTGTCGCCGCTGTCGGCGCTGAAGTCGTTGTCGTTGGCCACGTACAGGGTGTGGGTCAGCACGCCGTCGCGCATGAGGTCGGCGCCGAACGCCAGCCCCTCGATCTTGGACGGGATCTGTCTGGCGCTGTAGCCGTTGGCCATCAGCACCGGCACCAGATCGAGGAACAGTTGCTTGTGCAGCGACGGCGTGCCGGCGTTGATCGCCGCCAGCCCGCTCACGTCGGTGGCGCCGGCCAGGTCCACCATGTACAGCTGCTTGTTGACGGCCTTGCTGCCGTCGCCCAGGCCCTTGCCGTCGCGCTCGTCGACGAGGAATTGATGGTCGTTCAGCGCCACGATCTCGCTCACGCCGCTGCCGCTGCTGAGCTGGTAGGCGTATTCATGCGTGGCCTTGGTGGCGATGTCGATGGTGACGATGCGCAGCGTGCCCTTGGCGTCCTGCTCCAGGTTGGCCTGCATGGCGCCCACCAGCGTCTTGCCGTCGGGCGTGATGGCCAGTCCTTCCATGCCCTTGTTGGCGATGCGGCCGCTGGCGTTGCCGGCGATCTCGGCGTCGCCGCTGGCCGACAGGTGCGACACGGCCAGCTTGTCCGGCAGCGCGAAACTGGCGATGCGCTGGCCCGTGGCGCGGTCGAACTGGTAGACGTAGGGGCCGTACTCGTCGGAAACGAACACGCTCTTGCCGTCGCGCGAGACGCGCACCGCTTCCGGATCGAGCCGGCCGTTGTTGGGGTTGGCGCTGCTCTGCGATGGATCGAAATTGTCCGAGCGGCCCGTGAAATAGTAGTGGCCGGCGCTGTTCAGCGTGGGCGTGCCGCTGCCCAGCGTGTAGCCGCCGCCCGTGCCCAGCGCGCCGCTGCCGTAGCTGAGCGCGGTGGCGCTCGACAGCAAGGTGGTCGCGCTCAGCGTGGGCGTGAGCGTGTAGGCCAGGCCGGGGCCGGCGTTGGCCGTCAGCGCCATGTTGATGGTCTGGAAGCGGTTGATGTAGGACGTGGTGTTGTCCACCAGCGGGTTGTAGACGCTGGCGTTGGGGCCACGGTCCGGCGTGGCGATGAAGGTGTCGCCGCCCGCGTAGGCCAGGCCGGAGCCGAGGCCGCCCAGCAGATTGCCGGCCACGCCGTTTTCCAGCGGCCCGGCCGTGGCCGTCGACAGGTCCGACGCCAGCCCGCTCAGGCTGCCCACGGCGATCAGTTCCACCGCATGCGCGCGCGGCACGTAAAACGCGGCGGCGATCAGTAGCGGCATCAGCTTCAGGTGTTTCATGATATTTCCCGGCATAGTTGACTATGCGGTAAAAATATCATTCAGACATGACGCAATGATGACATTACGATCACACCGCCCAGCGCAGGCGTCAGTACGGCACGCGGTAGCGGTAGCCCTTGAAGGTGAACACGGCGGCCTTGGGCTGCAGCTTGTCGAGCACCAGGCCGGGCGCGACTTCCTCGCCCTCGTGGCGCAGCACCTTGTCGATCAACAGCAGACGGTCGGCCGGGTTGCGCGAGTACATATAGCCACCCATCGTGATCGGCGGGATGGCGCGCTGTATGGGTTCGGGCAAATCGCGCAGGTTCTGGATCGCCTCCTCCTGCACCGGCGGCGCGGGGGCTGCGGCCACGGAGGCGGACGGCACCGCCTTGGCGACGGCGTCCGACGTGGCGGCATGATGGTGCGGCGGCGCCGCCTTTGACGATGCAGGCGCGGCCACCGCCACCGGGGCCGGGGTGGCCGGTTGCGGCGCGGCCACCGCCACCGGGGCCGACGCGGCAGGTTGCGGCGCGGCGGCGGGCATTGCTGGCGGGGCAACCGGCGTTGGCGTTGGCGCTACCACTGGCGCCTGCGCCACAGATGGTGAGGCGGGCGCGGGCGTCCGCGGCGCGGGTGACACGACCGCCGGCATGCCTTGGACCGCCGGAGGCGCCTCGGTCCGTTGCGGCGCGGGCACGGCACTGGGCCCTGCCGGGGTCGTGGGCACGGCGCTGGACACGGCAGGGGGCGCCGGCCGCAACACCAGCGCCAGCAAGCCCGTCGTCACCAGCCCCAGCGCGGCCAGTGCCAGCAGCAGCGGCTTGTTGCGCAGCCCTGCCCCGCCAGCCTGGGCGGCGGCGATGGCGGGCGCATGGATGGTGGGCACATCGCCAAGCTGGCGTTCGGCCTGCGCCTTCTTCAATGCTTCCAGGATGTAGGACATAGTTGATCGGCTGGCCGGCCGGTCCGGGGAAAAGTGGTCGATCCCGCGATTGTACGGCCTGGCGCCCCGAATTTCATCCTGTCGCAAACATTACATCATATTGTGATATATTAGCTTTCCCCATATCATTTTTACTGGTCTCATGTCTCCCCGTTCCCACGAACTTAGCAAGAGCGACTTCGAAACGCTCTCCAATTTCCGCTATCAGATGCGGCGCTTCGAACACTTTTCCGAATCGGCCGCGCGCGCGGCCGGCATCACGCCGCTGCAATATCTGCTGATGCTGCACGTGAAAGGCTTTCCCGGCCGCGAGTGGGCCAGCATCGGCGAGCTGGCCGAGCGCCTGCAATCGCAACAGCACGGCGTGGTGGCGCTGGTGTCGCGCTGCGAGGCGGCAGGGCTGGTGCAGCGGCGTGTGAGCGCGGCCGACAAGCGCCAGGTGGAAGTGCACCTGCAACCCCATGGCGAGGCGCTGCTGGTGCAACTGGCCGATCTGCACCGGGCCGAGCTGCAATCGCTGGAAGGCAAGTTCGCGGTGCCGGTGGTCGATTGGGAGGCGCCATGAACCAGCGCGACTTCTCCAACGACCTGCGCCTGATGATCGTGGCCGTGGCGGCCGTGGTGGGCCTGCTGAGCACGCTGGCCGCGTGCGCCCTGCTGCGCCTGATCCACTTCTTCACCAACCTGTTCTTCTTCCAGACCCTGTCGCTGGACGACCGTTCGCCGGCCCTCAACACGCTGGGCCTGTGGGTGCTGGTGGTGCCCGTGGTCGGCGGCCTGATCATCGGCCTGATGGCGCGCTACGGTTCGGAGAAGATCCGCGGCCACGGCATTCCGGAAGCGATCGAGGCCATCCTGTTCGGCCAGAGCACCATGTCGCCCAAGGTGGCCATGCTCAAGCCGCTGTCGTCGGGCATCGCGATCGGCAGCGGCGGACCGTTCGGCGCGGAAGGCCCCATCATTATGACGGGCGGCGCGATCGGTTCGCTGGTGGCGCAGCACCTGCACCTGACCGGCGCCGAGCGCAAGACGCTGCTGGTGGCCGGCGCCGTGGCCGGCATGACGGCCATCTTCGGCACGCCGATCGCGGCCGTGCTGATGGCGGTCGAACTATTGCTGTTCGAACTGCGTCCGCGCAGCCTGCTGCCGGTGGCCGTGGCCTGCGCGGTGGCCGGCTTCGCGCGCGCGCTGGTGCTCGACAGCGGGCCGCTGTTCCCGCTGCAGACGCTGGCGCCCACGGCGATGGAACTGCCCGGCTGCCTGGTGGCCGGCACGGTGGCCGGCGCGCTGGCCTGGTTGCTGTCGACCTCGCTGTACCGGGTCGAGGACTGGTTCCACCGGCTGCCGCTGCACTGGATGTGGTGGCCGGCCCTCGGCGGCGTGGCGGTCGGCATCGGCGGCTATCTGGAGCCGCGCGCACTGGGCGTCGGCTACGACGTGATCGGCGACCTGCTGCACGGCCACCTGGCGCTGCAATTCATGCTCGGTCTGCTGCTGTGCAAGGCCGTCATGTGGGTGCTGGCGCTCGGTTCGGGCACCTCGGGCGGCGTGCTGGCGCCGTTGCTGATGCTGGGCGCGGGCCTGGGCGCGGTGCTCGGCCCCTACCTGCCCGGCAACGATCCGGCCCTGTGGCCGCTGGTGTTCATGGCCGCCACGCTGGGCGGCATGATGCGCGCGCCCGTGATGTCGGTGGTGTTCGCGCTGGAATTGACGCATGACGTGAACGCCCTGCTGCCGCTGCTGACGGCGTCGGCCGTGGCGTATGGCTTCACGGTGCTCGTGATGGGCCGCTCGATCCTGACGGAGAAGATCGCGCGGCGCGGCTACCACATCTACCGCGAATACGGCGTCGATCCCATGGAGCAGCACAACGTGGCGCAAGTGATGACCGCCGCGCCCGTGTGCGTGGACGCGCAGGCGCGCGTGGCGGACGTGCTGCTCAGCCATTTCGGCGACGGCCAGCTGCACCGCGCCTATCCGGTGGTGCACGGTGAGCGGCTGGTCGGCATGGTGGACCGGGCCGCGCTGCAACGGGGCGCGGCGGAGACGGTGGGCCAGTTGTTCGGCGTGAACGTGCCGAACGTGGCGCTGGGCGCGGAAACCTGCCGCGCCGTGGCGACCCGGCTTGCCGTGCATGGGCAGGAACGCCTGCCCGTGGTGGAGGACGCGCAATCGATGAAACTGATCGGCGTGGTCAGCCGCAGCGACCTGATCAAGCCTGCCGCCACCCTGTTCGGCGACGAGCATCAGCGCCAGACCTTCCGCAGCGCCGTGCCGGCCCGTTTCAAGACGCGCCAGTCGTAACCCGCGGCGCGGGCGCCAGCCGCCGGTTAAGGCTGCGCCTGCCGTCGGCGGGGCGCGGCCTGCCATCGACGGGGCTGTGCCTGCCGTCGGCGGGGCGGGGCCTGCCCGGCCAGCCCCGCCTGCCGGGCTCAGCGCGGAGCCGCCAGGCGCGGTTCCGCCACCCCGGCCAGCTGGTGCAGGCGGATGAAGGTCTTCGGACCGGCCACGCCGTCCGCCTTCAACTGCTGGGCCGACTGGAACTCGCGCAGGCGGCGCATCAGGGCCGCATCGAGCGGCTGGTTCTCGGCCGGCTTCTTCAAGCCATACAGCTGGGACAGATGCCTGGCCAGCCAGTCCACGTCGGGGCCACGGTCGCCATCCGTCACTTCATCGCGCCAGCTACGCGGGGCGCGCCAGAACGTCGTGTAGCTGCCATCGTAGCGCTCGGTCAGCGCGGCCAGGCTCAGGTGCTGGGATCTGCCGTCGAACGCGACGGTGGCGCCGCCGGCATCGAGCGCCGTCAACAAGGCGTAGCGCGGGCTGGCCGGATCGGCGCGCAGCGTCAGCACGGCCGGACGGTCGAGCCGGCGCAATTCATCGACGCCGCCCCGTGTTTGCAGGCAACGCAGATTGAGTTTGTATGCCACCTGGCAAGGCTCACCGGGCGGCAGGGTCTGTCCCCACAACGCCGCCAGCTGACGCAACAGCGCGTCGGGCCGCGCGCCGCCTTCAGCGGCGAGCGCGACGGGCGCATCGACGCCGGCAGTTGCGGACGGGGCCGTGCTGGACGTCACGGCGGCGGGCACCGCGACCACGCCGCCACCAGCGCCGCCAGCCACCACCTTCACAGACGACGCCGGACGCCCCACGGGTCCTGATACCATTTTGGTATCACGCGCCGGCAGCCATTGCCATGCCGCCGCGCTGATGGCCACGCCAGCCAGCGCGCCGGCCGCCAGACCCGCGCCCCATTGCGGCCAGGCGCGCCGCGCCCGCCCTGCCCCGCCGACGGGCGCGGCGAACACCTCGGCCGCCGCGCGCCGCACGATGGCGGGCGTGACCTGCGGCCGGTTCTCCACATACGCCCCCAGCAAGGCCCGGTCGCACAACAGGTTGATGCGGCGCGGCACGCCCTTGGCCAGCTTGTGTACCAGCCCGGTGAGCCGGCGCGGAAACGGCGAACTCGCCGCCACGCCGGCCACGGCCAGCCGGTGTTCGATGTAACTGCCCGTTTCCGCCTCGGTCAGCGGCCCCAGGTGGTAGCGCGCGATCACACGCTGCGCCAGCTGCTCCAGCTCGGGGCGGGCCAGCATGGTGCGCAGCTCGGGCTGGCCGATCAGGATGATCTGCAACAGCTTGCGCTCGTTCGTCTCCAGGTTGGTCAGCAGGCGCAACTGTTCAAGCACGTCGGCCGACAAGTTCTGCGCCTCGTCGATGACCAGCACGTTGTTGTTGCCCTGCGCATGGCTGTCGAGCAGGTGGCGGTTGATCGCATCGACATAGCCTTTGACGGTGACGGCGCCGGCCCCGTGCGGCGCCAGCGTGATGCCGAACTCGTCGCACACGGACAGCAGCAATTCCTCGACCGACAGCTTGGGATTGAAGATGTAGGCCAGCTTGCAATTGGCGGGGATCTGCTCCATGAAGCAGCGGCAGACGGTGGTCTTGCCGGCGCCGATCTCGCCCGTCAGCAACACGAAGCCACCGCCGCTGCCCACGCCGTACAGCAGGTGGGCCAGCGCCTCGCGGTGGCGTTCGCTCATGAACAGGTAGCGCGGATCGGGCGCGATCGAGAACGGCGCTTGCTTCAGGCTGAAAAATTGCGTGTACATGAAACCCCTGGGTGGCGTTCAGCGCGAACGCACGGCCTTGGGCTGGACGGGCGGCAGCGGCTGGAACTTGGCGCAGTATATCTTGGACTTGCGGTCGAAATAGACAATGCGGCTGGCCGGTTTCGCTTCGCGCACCGGGAACGCCGAACTGTCGATTTTCGCATATTGCATGCCCACCTGCGCGGTGATGGCCTGTTCCAGCTTCTCGGGCGTGGTTTCGGCCACGGCGCCCACGAACACGAAGGTGCTGGTGTCGTCGCTGACCATCAGTTCGGAAATCTCCACACCCCACAAGCTGGCGCCATCGGACTTGAACCAGTAGGCGCCGCCGTCGTGCTTGTAGGCGGGGCCGAAGGCGTTGAGCAGGTAGTTGTAGAAATATTTGTTGTCGACCTGGTCGCGGCACAACAAGGCGTTGCCGACGATGGTGCCGAATGTGGTGGGAACGGCCGCCTGGGCGCTCGCGCTTCCCAACGCCAAGGGCAACGCCAGCGACAGCGCCGGAAACAGCGCGCGCGACAGCGCCAGGAGGCCGGGCCGCCTGCGGCGGTGCGCGATGTTCAGCCGTGCCGGCATGCTACAGCTTTTGCATCCATGCCCGGTTGGCCATGATGCGTGCCTTGGCCGTGGCCGGCAGCGCCTCGTAACAGCCAGGATATTGCTTCAGCGCGCTCTCGCGCACTTCCTTCTGCAACCCGTTGATCAGAAAAATATACAGTACCCCGCCATCGTCCGTCTTCTTGGTGCCCATATATTTGATCATGCTTACTCCCTTCACCCTTCACCCAGTCGGCGGCCCGCGCATCGGCCGCCTGTTGAATGGCATTATGACATCTGGCCTAGAAATCACATACTGTTTCACTGGCGGTACAGGGTAGATATCGGCGCGCCGACGTATAAACTGTAGCGTATGGATCAGTGTTACCCGTGCGGGAACGTGGTTGATAGCTCAAACATTCAAGTTCAATAACACCCATTAGGAAATTCAAGTATCCAGTGCCGGGACGGTATGCTCTAATCAATATCGAAGGTGAAACTTCGGATTGGCTGTACGAAACAATGTGGAGAGAAAAATGAATCGCATCGTCACAGCGGCTGTGCTGACGCTGTCCCTGCTTGGCGCCGCCAGCGCCATGGCGGGGGATGCCGTTGTTCTCGACAACAACAACGACGACATGACCGAGGCGCCGCGCGGCTTCATCGAAATCGACGATCCCATGCACGTGCTGCAACCGTATCTGGCCGACGACATGATGTTGCCGCGCCAGCAGGCCGCTTACTGGGTACGGCCCCGGCTGACGGCGGCCAAGGTGCAGGACAGCGCCGGGCGCGCCCCGTCCACGGGCAAGAAGGAATCGCGCCTCGCCGCGCTCAAGAGCAAGTATTCGGACTTGCCCGAGCCGCCCATGGCATCCATGTTGCTCATCGGCCTGATCCTGCTGTTCCTCACGGTGCAAGAGGAAAAGGACGAGAAGTTCACCAAGGAATGACCACGACGCGCCGTTCAGCGCCCCGTTTTTGCAGTTGATGCCGTTGATCCGTGCATCCATCCCTTTCCCGTCGCGACGCGCCGCCGGATGGCTTATCTTTTCGCCGTCCCCACCACGTGTTGCGAGAGAACATGAACCCGCTGATCCAACGTACCACCCTGGCCACAGCCCTGGCGCTGGCCAGCGCGCCGCTGCTGGCCGCCACGGCCCAGCCCGACAATACCATCGGCACGGAAACCCGCACCTTGGCGCCGTTCAGCGCCATCGCGGTCGAGGGACCGTGGCCGGTGGTGGTCACGGCCCAGGGCGCGCCGTCGCTCGAACTGAGCGGCCCGCGCAAGGAGCAGGCCAACGTCGAGACGGTCGTGATCGGCGACACCCTGACGATACGCCCGCTGCGGCGCGGCGGCTGGCATTTCTCGTTGGGCTGGGGCAAGCAGACGCCGCTGACGGTGCGCGTCACGGCGCCGCGCCTGGCCAGCCTCAAGGCCGGCGGCAGCGCCGACGTGCGACTGGAACAATTTCACGGCCAGCAATTGACGTTGTCCACGGGCGGCTCCGGCGCCTTGCGCGCCAGCGGCGACGCGCGCGAACTGAGCTTGCGCACCGGCGGCAGCGGCAACGTCGACGTGCGGGCCATGACGGTGGGCAAACTGAACCTGCGCATGAGCGGCTCGGGCGACGTCGCTGCCGGTGCCATCGACCAGGACGTGAACGCGGAAATGAACGGCTCCGGCGACCTCGATCTGGACCGCGTGCGCGGCGGGCGCGTGAACGCCATGATGCGCGGCTCGGGCACGATGCACGTGCAGGGCGACAGCAAGGAACTGCGGGCCGAGCTGTCCGGATCGGGCGACCTGCACGCGTGCGACCTGCAGGCGCAAGCCGTGACGGCCGTGCTGCGCGGCTCGGGCGACGCCTGCGTGGCCGGCGCCATCAGCCAGTTCGACGCCGAAGTGCACAGCTCGGGCAACCTCACCGCGCGCGGCCTGCAAGCGCACACGATGCACGCCATCCTCACCAGCGCCGGCAACATGGAATTGTCGGGCAGCGGCGGCACGCTCAGCGCCGAAGTGACGGGCTCGGGCGACTTGGACGCGCAGCACCTGCGAGTGATGCGGGCCGTCACGCGCAGCCGCGGCCCCGGCAACATCATCCTGAACACAGTCAGCGACACGCTGGACGCCGAACTGAACGGATCGGGCGACCTCGACGCGAGCGCCGACTGCAAGCAGGTCAAGCTGACCATGAACGGCCCCGGCCAGGTGACGCTGGCCGGCAAGACCGACAAGCTCGACGCCCAGCTGAGCGGATCGGGCGACCTGCGCGCGCGCCGGCTGTGGGCCGGCCAGGCCGACGTGGTGGTGCACGGCCCCGGCAGCGCCGTGGTCAACGTCAAGACGGCCGACAAATCGCGGCTGCTGTCGATCGACCGCAGCGGCACGCGCGAACGCGCCAACTAATCACAATGGGGGACGTGACACGATCCGACGCGGTTAAATTGTGTCACGTCCCCTATTTGCTATCCGCAGCCGCTTAGTCGAAGCACAGCCGCCGCTTGGTGGCGGCGATCAGCTTGGCGTCGTACGGGTGCAGGTTTTCGATGAACAGCAGTTCGCTTTCATCCGGTTCTTCCAGACACATGGCCAGCATCACCGGGCCATCCTCCATGCGGCCCAGGAAGTGCTTGGGCCAGCGGTTCTTGCGGTGCGCGCGCAGCACTTCCATGCCGAGCTTGGCCAATGCCGGCTTCACACCGGCCGCCAGCGCCTCGCGCTGCCATTCGTCCCAATAGTCCTGCTGTCCTGCCTTGCTCATCTGTGTATTCCCTGAAGCCAAATGCAGCAGTGTACCCCGCCCGCGCCGAAGCTACCACAACAAGACCAAATCGGCAGCCAACCACGCAAAAAACCATACCATTTTAAAAAAGAATCTAAACCTTATAAATCAACAAGTTACAAAAAATATTGCGGGCATTGCGGGGAGTCCACTTCATGATTACGCAATACCAGTTAAATACCTGTTGACAAGCTGGTTTTGCAAACTTATAGTGCCCCACAACTCCCCGGCACGCAGGCGGTATGCAAGCCCGGCCGGGATGGCACAACAGCTTGGGCAAAATCATGATCGAATACTTCATCGGTGTGGATGGCGGCGGCAGCGGCACCCGGGTGCGGCTGGCCGGCTGCGATGGACGCGAACTGGCCGAAGGCGCCAGCGGCCCGTCCGGCCTGCTGCACGGCATCGCGCGCGCCTGGGCTGCCGTGGAGGACGCGGCCGCGCAGGCGTTCCGCGCCGCCGGCCTGGCCATCCCGGACCGCCAACACGTCGCCATCGGCCTGGGCCTGGCGGGGGTCCACAACAAGCAATGGGCGGCCGAATTCGTGGCCGCCAATCCCGGCTACGCCACGGTGGCGCTGGACACGGACGCCGGCACCACGCTGCTGGGCGCCCACCGGGGCCAACCGGGCGCCATCATCGCGCTCGGCACGGGCAGCGTGGGTGAAGTGATGCTGGCCGATGGCAGCCGCCATGAAGTGGGCGGCTGGGGCTTCCCGTCCGGTGACGAGGCGGGCGGCGCGTGGATCGGTTTGCGCGCCATGAACCACATTCAGCAGGTGGTCGATGGCCGCGCCACCGGCAGCCCGTTCGCCAGCGCCGTGATCGCCGCTTGCGGCGGCACGCGCGACGCGATCCAGGTCTGGCTGGCCAACGCCACGCAAACGCAGTTCGCGCAACTGGCGCGGCTGGTGCTGCAATACGCCGACGCGGACGCCGGCGCCGATCCCACCGCGCGCGCCATCCTGCTTGAGGCGGGCCGCCAGGTGGCGCTGATCGCGCACGCGCTCGACGCCGGCGCCAGCCTGCCGATCGCGCTGTGCGGCGGCCTGGCCGCGCCGCTGCGCCCTTACCTGCCGCCGGCCCTGCTGGCGCGCGTGGTGCCGCCGCAAGGCGATTCCGCCGCCGGCGCGCTGCGGCTGATACAACAACATGGGAAGGAGTAGCCAGTGCTAGCACAGTTGAGCGATTTCAGGCCCGACGCCAGCAGCGACACCCCGCTCTATATGCAGTTGGCCAACAAGCTGTCCGACGGCATCGCCAGCGGCGACTGGCGCGCCAACGAGGCGCTGCCGTCCGAGCGCGTGCTGTCGGAGATGCTGACCATCTCGCGCGTGACGGCGCGCAAGGCGATCGACATGCTGTGCGAGCGCGGCATGCTGACCCGCCGGCGCGGCTCGGGCACCTACATCACGCCCAAGCTGGAGCAGCCGCTGTCGCGCCTGACGAGCTTCTCCGAAGAACTGAGCCAGCGCGGCTTCACGGCCGGCTCGCGCTGGCTGCAGCGCGACATCGGCATGGCCTCGCCGCAGGAGCTGCTGTCGCTGGGCCTGTCGCCCAACATGCCGGTGGCGCGCCTGAAGCGGCTGCGCACGGCCGACGACGTGGTGATGGCGATCGAAACGACCACCATCCCGGCCGCTTACATGCCCCATCCGCAGCAGGTGACGGATTCGCTGTACGGCTACCTGGAGGCCAGCGGCGCGGTGCCGATGCGCGCGTTGCAGCACATCCGCGCCGTCAACGCCAACGCCGAGCAGGCGCGCCTGGCCAACATTCCCGCGGGTGCCGCCATGCTGCACATCACCCGCGTCAGTTATCTCGACAACGGCAACGCGGTGGAACTGACCCACTCGTTCTGCCGGAGCGACTATTATGAATTCGTAGCGGAGTCACGCAGATGAGCGGTGCAATCAAAGGCAATATCCTGACCTCGGCGGGCTGGGTCCGCGGCGAGATCGCGTTCTCGGACCGTATCGGCGCCATCCACGGCGCCGCCACCGATCCGGCCACCAACGGCGACGATTACGTCCTCCCCGGCTTCATCGACCTGCACGTGCACGGCGGCGCCGGCAAGGACGTGATGGAGGGCGGCGACGCCGTCCACGCCATCGCCGCCATCCACGCCAGGCACGGCACCACCAGCCTGCTGGCCACCACCATGACGGCGCCGCCGGAAGACATCGACATCGCGCTGAAAGCCATCGGCGAGGCCTGCGCCAACCGCCGTCCCGGCTGCGCGCGCGTGCTGGGCGCCCATCTCGAAGGCCCGTACATCAACTCCGGCAAGCTCGGTGCACAGCCCAACTATGCGCGCGCCGCCAAGCTGGCCGACGTGCAGCGGCTGGCCGCCTTCGCGCCGCTCAAGCTGATCACGGTGGCGCCGGAAATCGCCGGCCACCTGCAGCTGGTGCGCGAACTGGCCGACGCCGGCATGCGCGTGCAGATCGGCCACACGCTCGGCTCCTACGAGGACGGCGTGGCCGCGCTCGAACATGGCGCGGCCGGCTTCACCCACCTGTTCAACGCCATGAGCGGCCTGCACCACCGCGAGCCGGGCATGGTGGGCGCGGCGCTGGCGCACGCCCAATACGCGGAACTGATCCCCGACCTGCTGCACGTGCATCCGGGCGCCATCAAGGTGGCGCTGCGCGCCATCCCCCACCTGTACTGCGTGACCGATTCGACGGCCGCCACCGGCATGCCGGACGGCGAGTACATGCTGGGCCGGCACACGGTGCAAAAGTGCATGGGCGGCGTGCGCCTGCCCGACGGCACGCTGGCCGGCAGCACGCTCACCATGGACCAGGCGCTGCGCAACCTGGTGGGGCTGGGGCTGGACCTGGCCGACGCCTCGGCCCGCGTCTCCACCTACGCGGCCGACTACCTGGGCCTGCAGGAACGGGGCCGGCTGGCGCCCGGCGCCTACGCCGACATGGTGGTGCTCGACCGCGACCTGAATCTCAAAGCCGTTTATATCGAAGGAGAACTGTTGTGACCTCAATGATGCTCAAAGAAGCGCTGTCGGCCGCCGACTGCGTGGCCCTGCAACTGGCCAGCGACACCGACCGTTACGCGGAGCTGGGCCGCAAATTGAGGAGCACCTCGTTCTCGACCGCGCTCACCATCGCGCGCGGCAGTTCGGACCACGCGTGTTCGTACGCCGCCTACCTGATCATGGCGCGCCTGGGCCGGGTGGTGGCGTCGCTGCCGATGTCGCTCGTCACGCTCAACAAGTCGCCGCTGATCACGCGCGACACGCTGGCCATCTCCATCTCGCAGTCGGGCCAGAGCCCGGACGTGGTGGAACCGATCCGCTACTTCCGCGACGGCGGCGCCACCACCGTGGCGCTGGTGAACGACATCGACTCGCCACTGGCCCACGCGGCCGAATGGGCCATCCCGCTGCGCGCCGGCAAAGAGCAGAGCGTGGCCGCCACCAAGAGCTTCATCACCAGCCTGGTGGCCAGCGCCCGCATGGTGGCCCAGTGGCAGAACGATCCGGAACTGCTGGCCGGCCTGGAGGCGCTGCCCGATTCGCTGCGCGCTGCCACCCGCGAGGACTGGTCGCAGGCGATCGAGATCCTGGCCCCGGCCCGCAACATCATGGTGGTGGGACGCGGCATCAGCTTCCCCGTGGCGCTGGAGGCGGGCCTGAAGTTCAAGGAAACCTCGGCCCTGCAGGCGGAAGCGTTCAGCGGCGCCGAGATCAAGCACGGCCCGATGGCGCTGATCGAGGAAGGCTATCCGCTGCTGATCTTCGCCACCCGTGGTCCGACCCAGGCCAGCCTGCTGCATCTTGCGGCCGAGATGCGCGGTCGTGGCGCGCGCGTGCTGCTGGCCGCGCCGGCCGACGTAGCCGAACGCGACCTGACCCTGCCCACCGCCGCCACCCCGGACCTCGACCCCATCGTCGCGATCCAGGCGTTCTACGTGATGGCGGCAAAGTTGTCGGCGGCGCGCGGCATGGACCCGGACAGCCCGCGCCACCTGAGCAAAGTCACCAAGACCAACTGAGTCCCACCGCCCGCGCGCACGCCATGAAGATCAAGTTACTGCTGACAGCATGGCTGGCGCTGGGCGCACACGGGGCATGGGCGGCGCAAGCCGCGCAGTCTGCGTCACCGCCGCAGAAAATCGAGTTCTGGACCTTCAGCATGAAGCCTAGGTTCACGCCCTACTTCGAAGCGCTGGCGCGCCGCTACGAGGCGGCCAATCCCGGCGTCAAGCTCGAATGGGTGGACTTCCCGTGGGACGTGATCCAGACCAAGCTGGTGACCCGCATCGTGGCCGGCACGCCGCCGGCGCTGGTCAACCTGAACGTGCCGTGGGCCGAGGAATTCGCGCGCGACGGCCTGCTGGCGCCGGTGGACGCGCTGCTGGCCGGCGAGCGCGCGCGCTATCTGCCCGCCGCCCTGCAGGACCTGACCTTCGGCGGCAAGACCTACGGCTTCCCGCTGTACAGCAACGTGGCCGTCATCGCCTACAACAAGCAGCTGTTCCAGGCGGCCGGCATCAGCAGGCCGCCGCGCGATCTGGATGAGCAACTGGACTACGCGCGCCGCGTTGCGTCCCGCACCGGCAAGGCCGGACTGTGCCCCGCCCTGTCCAAGATCGACGGCCTGATGATGCAGCAGGGGCTGGACGTGATCCGCGACGGCCGCGCCGTGTTCAACTCGCCGCGCCACGTGGCGCTGGTGCGCAAACTGGCCGACGCCTACCGCGCCGGCGGCCTGCTCAAGGACAGCCTGTTCGCCGAGGATAACTTCCCCGCCGCGATCGACGCCTACAAAGGCGGCCGGCTGGCCATGCTGCTGGCGCCGCCCACGGCGCTCAAACGCATCGAGGCCGACGCCGCCGACATCTACGCCGTCACCGACGTGGCGCCCGCGCCGTTGGGCCCGACCGGCATCGCCGATGGCGGCTGGCTGATCCACTTCGCCGTGCCCAACAACGTCAATGCCGCGCTGCTGCCGGCCGTGGGCAAGTTCGCGCGCTACCTCACCAGCGACGAGAACGAACTGGCGTTCGCGCGCCAGGCCAGCGTCTACCCGGCCAGCGCGCGCGCCGCCAACGACGCCTTCTTCACCACCGTTCCACCCGGCGCGGGCGCGTCGGAAAAGGCCGTCGCCGCCGGCGCCGTCTCCATGCCGCACGCGCACACGCTGTACGTGGCCGGCGTGACGGACTACGACGAACTGCGGCGCTACCTGGTGAAGGCGGTCGAAGCGGGCGTGACGGGCAAGCAGGATATCCAGCAGGCGCTGGACCAGGCGGCGGCCATCTGGAACCGCAAGCTGGCCGCGCAGCGGAGGCGCTGACATGACGCGCCGCGCCCTCCTCCCCTGGCTGTTCCTCGCGCCCGCGCTGGCGCTGCTGGCCGTGTTCGCATTCTGGCCCGTGGCCTTCGGTTCCTGGCTGGCGTTCACCGACTACAGCCTGATCCGCCCCACCCACTGGGTCGGTCTCGACAACTTCCGCGCCATCTTCGACAACGAGATGTTCGTCACCGGCCTGAAAAACTCGCTGGCGTTCCTGCTCATCGTCCCGTGCGTGCAAGTGGGCGCGCTGGGGCTGGCCGTGCTGGTCAACAACCGCCTGCCCGGCATCCGCCTGTTCCGCGCCGCGTTCTACGTGCCCGTGGTGACGACGGTGTCCGTGGTCGGCATCATGTGGGGCTTCATGTTCCACGAACAGGGGGCGCTCAACTACGTGCTGCTGGCCATGCACGTGGTGGGCGCGCCTGTGGGCTGGCTGTCGGACGACACACTGGCGCTGTTCTCGATCATGTTCGTCACGCTGTGGCGCGGGCTGGGCTGGTACATGGTGATGTACCTGGCGGCGCTGCAGGCCGTCCCGGCCGACATGCAGGAAGCGGCCATCCTCGATGGCGCCACGCGCTGGCAGCGCTTCTGGAAGATCACCGTGCCCATGCTGCGGCCCACCATCATGGTGTGCACCATCCTGTCCGTGCTGGCCGCGCTCAAGGCCTACCAGGAGGTGGACGTGCTGACCCAGGGCGGCCCCATGAACTCCACCTTCACCGGCCTGTATTACGCCTACGACCAGGGGCTCAAGCACCTCAAGCTGCCGCGCGCGCTGGCCGCCAGCTTCGTCGTCTCGCTGTTCTGCGTGGCCATCGCCGTGCTGTGCCTGCGCTACATCAAGCCCCGGAGCCGGCCATGAGGACGCCGCGCTTGCGTCCCCGCACCGTGCTCCATTACACCGTCCTGTGCGCGCTGGCCCTGCTGTGCGTGTTCCCGTTCTGGTGGACGCTGGTGACTGCCCTTTCCACCGAGGGCAACATCTTCGCCTTCCCGCCCACGTTCTGGCCGCGCGCGCCATCGCTGGCCAATTTCGCCGAAGCGTTCCGCGCCATCCCCATGCTGGCCTTCTTCCGCAATTCGGTCTTCATCGCCGCCTGCACCGTGTTCTGGAAGCTGACCCTGTGCTCGATGGCGGCCTATCCGCTGGCGCGCATGCGCTTCCGTGGCCGCCGGCTGGTGTTCGCGCTGATCCTGGCCACGCTGGTGCTGCCGTCGGAAGTGAACTTCCTGGTCAACTTCATCACCGTGACCAAACTGAGCCTGGTCGACAGCTACACCGGCGTGATCCTGCCCAACGTGGTGACGGCCGTGGCCATCCTGCTGCTCAAACAGGCGTTCGAGGAAGTGCCGCAGGACCTGATCGACGCGGCGCGCGTGGACGGCGCCTCCGAATGGACCATCTTCAGCAGGATCATGCTGCCGCTGATCGCCCCCTGGCTAGCCACGGTCGGCGTGTTGACGGCGGTGGAGTCATGGAACGAATACATCTGGCCCTCGATCGTGATGAGCAAGCCGGACGAATTCCCCCTGTCGGTCGGCGTGCTGTATTTGCGCGGCACCTTCGGCAGCAGCACCCGCGTGATCGCGGCCGGGACCGTGCTGACCATCCTGCCCACGCTGGCAGCCTTCCTCTTTACCCAACGATACTTCATGCGCGGCATGGACGGAGCAGTGAAATGACTATGACCTTGAACGAACTGAGAAAAATCGCCGGACAGCTGATCATGATCCGCTTCCCCGGCCCCGTGCTCGATGCCGCCACGGCCCGCTTCATCGAGGCCAACGGCATCCGCGCCGTCTGTCTGTTCCGGGGCAATATGACGGATGCGCGCCAACTGGCCACCCTGACGGCCGAACTGCGCGCGCTGATGGGGCCCGAGTCGCTGATCGCCATCGACCAGGAAGGCGGCGCCGTGGTGCGCTCGACCTGGGTGCCGGCGCCGCCGGCCGCCATGGGCCTGGGCGCGGCCGACGACACGGACCTGGCGCAGCGCACCGGCGCCGCCGTGGCGCGCGCCGTCAAGGCGCTGGGCTTCAACTGGAACTTCGCGCCCGTGCTGGACCTGAACAACAACCCGCACAACCCCGTCATCGCGGAGCGCTCGTTCGGCGCCGCGCCGCAACGCGCGGCCGAACTGGGCATGGCCTGGATGGCCGGTAGCCACGGCGAAGGCGTGGCCTGCTGCGTCAAGCACTTCCCCGGCCACGGCGACACCCACGTCGATTCGCACCGCGACCTGCCCACCGTGGACAAACCGCTGGCACAACTTGAGCAGTTCGAGTTCGCGCCGTTCCGCCAGGCCGCCAGCCAGGCACCGGCCATGATGACGGCGCACATCGTCTACCCGGCGCTGGACCCCGACTATCCGGCCACCATGTCGCGCCGCATCCTGCACCAGCTGCTGCGCGAGGAGTGGAACTACCAGGGCGTGATCATCACGGACGGCATGGACATGCACGCCATCGCCGGCCGCTACGGCGTGGGCAAGGCCGCCGTGCGCGCGCTGGCCGCCGGCGCCGACATGGTGATGGCGCTGGGCACCCCGGAAACGCAGGACGAAACCCTGAACGCCATCGCCGACGCGCTGGCCTCGGGCGAGTTGACGCTGGATGACATGCGCACGCGTCTGGCGCGCCTGTCGGCGCTCGCGCTCAACTACCCGTGCCAGCCGCGCGACTACCTGGAGGACGCGGCCGACCGCGTGGTGATGGCCGAAGGCTGGCGCCGCGCCCTGAGCGCGCGCGGCAATCCGCAACGTCCACGCGCCGGCGCCAAGGTGCGCCTCGTGATGCGCCAGGACGTGATCAGCGACGGCGTGTCCGAGGCGGGCGTGCCGGCCGCCACGGTGGCCGCCTCGCTGGGCAAGCTGTACGACGTGGAGCTGGTCACCTTCGACGACGCGGAGGCGTTCGACTGGGCAGCCCTGCCGCACGATGGCCGCTACACCATCCTCGCCTCGACCTCGCGCCTGCGCTACGGCCCGCGCGCGCGCGCCGGCTGGCGCCCCGACCTGCACCTGGCGTTGTGGAATCCGTACCAGGCGCTCGACATCGCCGCCCCCGCGCTGATGACCTATGGCTTCGCGGCGCCGGCGCTGGAGGCCGTCAACGCGTGGCTGGGCGGCGAACTGGAAGCGACGGGCCGCGTGCCGGTGCCCGGCTTCGACTGAGCCGCCACCACGCCACCAACACCAGAACAACAGAACAACTGAGACCACGATGGAACACACCAAACCGCACGTCCGCAACCCCAAGCTGTGGGTGCCCAGCCTGTACCTGGCGCAGGGCTTACCGTTCTTCGCCGTGGCTATCGTGGCCAACCAGATGTTCAAGAGCATGGGCGTGCCCAACGACGAACTCAATCACTGGACCGCGCTGATCGGCTTCGCCTGGGTGTTCAAGCCGTTGTGGAGTCCCTTCCTGGAACTGGCCCGCAGCAAGAAGCTGGTGGTGGTGGGCTTCCAGCTGCTCGGTGGCCTGTGCCTGGGCGCCGTGGCGCTGGCCCTGCACGCGCCGTTCTGGTTCGCGGCCTGCCTGGCCATGCTGGCCCTGGTGGCCATCGCCTCGGCCACCCACGACATCGCGTGCGACGGCTTGTACATCGCCAGCCTGTCCGAAAAAGGCCAGGCCGCCTACGCCGGCTGGACCGGCACCTTCTTCAACGCCGGCAAATTCTTCACCACCGGCGCCCTGCTGCTGCTGGCCGGCCACTTCGAAAGGACGCTGGGCGTGGTGCCCGCGTGGACCATCAGCTTCGCCATCCTGGCGGCCATCATGGTGGCGCTGGCGCTGTACAACAGCTGGGCGCTGCCGCAGGCGAAGAACGTGGTGGACGCGGACACCAACGCGGCCGCCATCGCGCGCACGCTGTGGCAGGTGATCGTCGAGTATTTCCGCAAGCCTGGCATCTGGGTGTCCATCCTGTTCATCATCCTGTTCCGCGCCGGCGAGGCGCAGGTGCAGGCCATCGGCCCGCTGTTCCTGCGCGAGGCGCGCAGCCTGGGCGGGCTCGGTCTGAGCACGGCCGAAGTGGGCGCCGTGTACGGCACGGTGGGCACGGTGGCCTTCATCGTCGGCAGCATCGCGGGCGGTTACTTCACGTCGTGGCTCAGCCTCAAGCGCGCCATCCTGTGGCTGATCCTGGCGCTGAACCTGCCCAACGTGGCGTTCTACTGCCTGGCCACGTGGCTGCCGACCGACCTGACCGTGATCGGCGCGGCGCTGAGCGCGGAGATGTTCGGCTACGGCTTCGGCTTCGTGGGCCTGATCCTGTACATGATGCAGGTGGTCGCGCCGGGCAAGTACCAGACCGCCCATTACGCCTTCTCGACCGGCATCATGCAACTGGGCTTCGTGCTGTTCAAACTGGTCAGCGGCGACATCCAGATCGCGCTCGGCTACCAGCACTTCTTCGTGTGGGTGATGCTGAGCGCCATTCCGGTGGCCGTGCTGTCGCAGTTCATCCCCATGAGCGCGCGGCCCCAGCCCGAGGCGCAGCCGGCCGCGCACGCGGCCACGGCGGGCTGAGGTCATGGCCAGCGTCAGCCTGCAAGGCATCGTCAAGCGCTACGACGCGCAGCCCGTGATCCACGGCGTGGACCTGGACGTGGCGGACGGCGAATTCATGGTGTTCGTGGGCCCGTCCGGCTGCGGCAAATCCACCCTGCTGCGGATGATCGCCGGGCTGGAGGAGATCAGCGCCGGCCAGCTGAGGATCGGCGAGCGCGTGGCCAACCATGTGCCGCCGGCCGAACGCAAGCTGGCCATGGTGTTCCAGTCCTACGCGCTGTATCCGCACATGACGGTGTACGAGAACATGGCGTTCGCGCTCAAGCTGGCCGGCCAGCCGGCGGCCGCCGTGCGCGCCGCCGTGGAGCGCGCGGCCGGCATCCTGCGCATCGCGCCGCTGCTGCAACGCCGGCCCAGGGAATTGTCGGGCGGCCAGCGCCAGCGGGTCGCGATCGGCCGCGCCATCGTGCGCACGCCGGAACTGTTCCTGTTCGACGAGCCGCTGTCCAACCTGGACGCCAGCCTGCGCGTGCAGATGCGGGTGAAACTGAGCCGCCTGCACCGGGAACTGGGCACCACCATGATCTACGTCACCCACGACCAGGTGGAGGCGATGACGCTGGGCCAGCGCATCGCCGTCTTCAACGGCGGGCGCATCGAGCAGGTGGGCACGCCGCATGCGCTGTACAACGCGCCGTGCAACCTGTTCGTGGCCGTCTTCCTGGGCACGCCGAAGATGAACCTCATTCCGGCCGAAGTCCTCGCCACGGGCGCGGACCACGCCAGCGTGCTGCTGCCGGGCGGCGCCATCGTCGAGGTGGCCGTCGATGGCGCCGCGCTGCAACGCGGCGACGCCGTCACCGTCGGCGTGCGCGCCGAGCATCTGGCGCTGCACGCGCCCGGCGCGGGCCAAGCCGGCACGCCGGCCAACACCGCCGAGGTGACCGTGGGCCATATCGAATACCTGGGCGACCAGTCCGTCGTCTACGCCACGCTGGCCGGCGCCCCGGAGCTGATCGCCGCGCGCCTGCCGGCCGAGGCGGCGCCGCCGGTGGCGGGCGCACGCGCGCGCATCGTGCTGCCGCCCGCGCGCTGCCTGCTGTTCGGCGCGGACGGCCAGACCCTGCCGCGCCCGGCGGCCGCCGGTGGGGGCGCGGTGCAAGAGGCGCCGCGCACCGCTGGATTGCCGGCTGCCGGTCAAATTATGTAACAATACGCGGGTTTGCCCGGACCACCCTTCTCCCACCCGTCAAGGCATGGCAGAATGCGCGGTTTGACCACCCTTTTCGTGACGGCGCGGCGCCAACCGCCATGCCTCCATAGTCTTTGATTGAAGGATTTACAATGTCCCAATTTCGTTTCGCTCGTATTAGCCTGATCCTGGCCGCCATCGGCCTGAACGCAGCGCCGGCCATGCTCGGCATGACGGCCGTGCACGCCGAAGAAAAGGCCGCCGCCGCGCCCGAAGCGCCCAAGGATACGGTCCGTCCCGAGATCTTCAAGCTGATCGATCCGGCCCAGATCAAAGACCTGATGGCGGCGAAAAACTACACCGAGGTGATGAACCGCGTCGACCAGTCGGCGGCCATGCCCAACCTGACGCCGTTCGAGACGTTCGTCCTGAACCAGATGCGCGTGCAAGTCGGTTCGGCCACGTCGAACAACGCGCTGCTGCTGCCCGCGCTGGCGTCGATGATCGACTCGGGGCGCCTGGCGCCCAAGGACAAGATCAATTTCATCGAGGCGATCGGCAACATCTACTACACCTCCAAGGACTTCGACAAGGCCATCGTGTGGTACACCCGCTACCAGACCGAATCGGGCAACGCCACCAAGGTGCGTCCGCAACTGTTGCGCGCCTACTTCTTCAAGAACGACTACCCCACCGTCAAGACGGAAGTGCTGAAGGACGTCGCGGCCGCCGAACAGGCAGGCACCGCGCCCACCGCCGACGAGCTGGCCCTGCTGGGCAACGTGGGCATCAAGAGCAAGGACAACGCACTGTACCTGCAGGCCGTGGAATACCTGGTCAAGTACTACCCGACCGAAGCCTACTGGTTCGACCTGCTGAACCGCACGCGCGGCAAGCCTGACTACAACCAGCGCCTGGACCTGGACGTGCTGCGTATGAAGGCGGCCGTGGTGCCGGGCCGCATGGAGCCGGACGACTACGCCGACCTGGCCGAACTGGCGCTGCTGGGCGGCTTCTACACGGAAGCGAAGAACGCGCTCGACAAGGGCTTCCCCAACGGCCAGATGGGCAGCGGCCCGGACGGCGCCAAGCGCAAGAAGCTGCATGATCAGGCCGCCAAGGGCGCGGCCGACGACGCCAAGAACATCGGCAGCGGCGAAGCCTCGGCCGCCAAGTCCAAGGATGGCGTGGGCCTGGTCAACCTCGGTTACGCCTACGTGACCATGGGCCAGTTCGACCACGGTCTGGAACTGATGAACAAGGGTATCGCCAAGGGCGTGCTGAAAAATCCGGAGGACGCCAAGCTGCGCCTGGGCTACGCCTACGTGATGGCCGGCCGCAAGGACGACGCCATCAAGACGCTGCAAACCGTGACCGGCAACGACGGCCGCGGCGACCTGGCCCGCTACTGGATCATGTGGGCCAAGAACCCGTCCGCACCGGCGGCGCCAGCGGAAAAATAAGGCGTGCGCCGGCGCCATGCCGGCCATCGCACGCAAGCCGGACGGCGCCACCGTCCGGCTTTTTTCGTCCTGGATTTTCGGATGCTTAGCGGCCGGCGCCGACGGCGCCCGAAAACGCCCGCGCATACGCACCGCTGACGGTGCGCGCCATGCCGCTGCACGTGGCCTCGGCGCCGACGGCGGGCGCCACGCACGGCGTGTCGCGGTCCAGCGACCAGAAATGCAGACCGGCCAGCTTCATGCGCCGCGCGGCCCGCGCCACCGTGCGCGCGTCGGCCACGGTGAACACGTTCTCGCGCACGTCGTTCACGCCTATCATGGCCGTCAGCTCGATTTGCTGGTACGGCACGCCATACTTGCGGTGCACATTGCGGGCGGCCTGGATGGCCGACAATCCCATCTGGCAGCGCCGCGCGCGCACCACGCAGACGGACGGATTCGCGGGCCCGTAATCCATCACCATCAGGTTCAGCGCATAGTCGCGCAGGCCGCTGCGGCGCGCCGCCGCCAGCACCGCCACGCCGGTCGCATTCAGGCTGCGCAGGCTGCCGTCCGAGGCGGCATGGGTGGGCACCGTCAGGCTGAAACGCAGCGCCGGACGATGCGCCTGCACACCAGCGGCCGCCGCCAGTAGTGATGCGATCTGCTGCGCGCTTTGCCCTGCCTCGATATCGAAGTCGATACCGGCCAGGTGCGGCGTATCGTAGCGGGCGATGAAACGCTCCATGCCCTCGGCGCTGGCGCACGTGAACACGGCGCCCTGGCCGCCGGTGGAAATCAGGTAGCGGATGCCGGCGCGGTCGAACGCGGCCACGTTGGCCTCGGCCACGTCCTGGCCACGCTGGGTGTCCCACTGCTCGTCGCCGCATTCGCCGCTGGCGAAGGCCCAGGTCAGCGCCTGCCGGCCGAACGGACTGCCGGTGCCGCCGATGTAGGGCGTGCGCACGCCATCGGGCGCGGTCGTGATGACGTTGGTGGCCGGATCGTTCCACACGGCCAGGTGCTTGTAGGGGCTGTAGATAAAAGGCGGCGCGGCGAGCGCCCACGGCGCGGCCGCCGCCAACAATGCCGCCGCGATGGCCGCGGCCCAGGTTCTGTCATGTACCATGGTGATGAATTGGGGAAGTAACCCATTTAAATGAAAAACCCGCCACCGGCAAGTTGTGCTTGCGCGGCGGCGGGCCGGATGCCGCCAAGGCCAGGCGTTGCGGCCTGGCCGGTCAGGCCATCGATCAGTACTTGAAGCGCACACCGCCATACACGGTCTTGCCGTTCTTGTACACGCCGGCGATCTGGGTGGTGTCGGTCTTGTACACGGTCAGCAGCGGATCGTTCAGGTTCTGCGCTTCCAGCGTGAACATGACGGACTTGTTGAGCGTGTAGTTGAGCGAGACGTTCAGCGAGCCGTTGGCGCTCTGGAAGTAATCGGCGCCGCCCCGGTTACCCAGCTTGTAGGTCGAACGGTGGCTGTAGCCGATGCGGGCGCTGAAGCGGTCGTCCTCGTAGAAGGCGCCGATGTTGTAGGAGTTCTTCGACGTGCCGTACAACGTGCAATCCTCACCGGCCTTGCCGTTGCAGGTGCCCTCGGCCAGCTTGCCGGTCTGTTCGCCATCCGCGTAGGTGTAGTTGGCGTTCACGCCGATGCCGCCCCAGATGTTCTGCTCATACGCCAGGTCCATGCCTTTCAGCTTGCCGTCCGTGTTGACCGGCGAGGAGATGTCGTAGTTGGCGATCGCGCCGCCATGGGAGGCGTCGGCATACGGCAGAACGCTGTGGCCGTAGGCGATCACGCCATCGAGCTTGCTGGCGAAGATACCGGCCGACAGCAGGGCCTTGGGCGCGAAATACCACTCGGCGCTGAAGTCGATGTTGTTGCTGCGGATAGGCTTCAGGTAAGGATTGCTGCCCACGCCGTTGTGCTCCGTGTCGCGCAGGTCGTTGCCGGCCAGCTGGCCGAAGTCGGGACGGGACATGCCACGGTTCAGGGCGAAGCGGCCCACCAGGTTCTGGGCCAGGTCGGCACGCAGGTTCAGGCTGGGCAGCACGTCGTTGAAGCTCTGCTCGTACTCAGGCTTGCCGCCTGGGAGGTAGGCGCGGATATCCATCTTCGTGCGCACGAAGCGCACGCCCACATTGCCGCTGATGGCGTCCGACGGCTGCAGGTTGGCCATCACGTAGGCGGCGTTCGCATCTTCCTTGATGTTGAATTCCTGCTGCGTGGCGTGGGTGTTGAAGGTGGCGTACTTGGCGACCCACGAGGCGACGTAGTCATTGCTGATCTTGAACGGGTTGAAGCCCGGCGTCGGATTGACCGGCAGGTTGCCGTACCAGTTGCTGCCATAGTTGCCGATGGCGCTGTCGGGGATCTGGCTCTCGTCGGTGGCGCCGGCGCCCAGCACCATATTCAGCTTGGTCAGGTTGCGCTCATGCTTGGCCATGCGCACGCCGAACTGGATCGACGGCACCACGTCCGAAGTGAGCTTGAATTCGCCGTCCACCTGGCCATAGTTTTCCTTGTCGGACGAGGAGCTGTAACCGCCCCAGCCGCCGATGCCGCCGCCGGCGCGCACGAACTTGTCGCCGCCCGGCACGTTGAGCACGAAGATGCCGTCCGGCGTGAGCGAGTAGCCGGCGCCCTGGTTCCATGCGCTCAGCACCTCAAAGCCCACGTCGGTGGTCTTGCCGCTGCCGCTGGTGTGACCGAGTTTGCCGTTCAGGGTCAGATCCTTGTTGACCACCCATTTGCCGTCGAAGTTGAGGAACTTGGAATCGGTCTTGGCGTCCGGACGGGCCGCCACGTCCTCCACCACCGACCAGGCGCCGGCCGAATTGGCGCCGAAGGCGTCCTTACCGTAGAACACGGAGGTGATGGTGTTGCCCACCACGGTGGCCGGCTGCGTGGGCTTGACGGCGTTGCCGTTCCAGCCCGGGCCGTTGACGGCGTTGATGGTGTCGGCCATGTAGTTGGTGTTGTAGTTCTTCGCGTCGACGGTCGACATGAAGCCCGACAGGTCCAGCGTCACGTTGGAGGCCGGCTTCCATTGCGCTTCCAGGTAGCCGCCCTGGCGCTTGCGCTCCTGCTGGAACAGCACGGCGCCGCTCAACAGGCTGATGTTCTTGCCGGCCAGCGCCGGATCGGGATAGTTGGCGCCCGTCTTGTCCCACCACACGCCTTCGGAGCCGGCGCGCTGCAGCTTGCGGGTTTGCGAGAACACCTGGCCCAGGATGCCGAACTTGTTGTCGTCGCTCTTCCAGTTGATCAGGGCCGTGACGGCGGGATCGGTCGATTTGGCGGCCGTCGAATAGGCCGCTTCCACGGAGGCGGAGGTGGTCAGCTTGTCGCGGAATTCCAATGGCTTGCGGGTCTGGATGTCGACCGTGCCGGCCGCGCCGCCTTCGAGCAGGTCGGCCTGCGAGGACTTGTGCACGACGATGCGGCCCACCAGATCCGACGGCAGCAGCGTGTACGACACGCTGCGGCCACCGTTGGCGATGTTGGGACCATACCAGTCGCCGCTGGAGACGGTGTGGCCGTTCAGGGTGGTCAGCGTCATCTGCGACAGCATGCCGCGCAGTTGCACGTGCTCGTTCTCGCCGAACGACCCCTCGGCCGAACCGGCGCTGGTGGTGGTCACGCCGGCCACGCGCGACAGCGAGTCGGCCACGTTCTTGTCCGGCATCTTGCCGATGTCTTCGGCCGTGATCACCTCCACCAGCGATTCGGCGTTCTTCTTCTGGTTCAGCGACTGCTGCAGCGAGGCGCGGATACCCGTCACCACCACCACTTCGCCTTCCGGTTTGGCGTCCTGCGCGTAGGCCGGCATGGCCACGCTCATGGCCAGCAGCGCCACGGCCGACGCGATCGGCGTCAGATGGCTGGAGCCCTGCTTGAGAATCCGGTGCTTCGTTGCGGTATTGCCCTTCATATACTCCCCCTTGATTGCGGCCTGACTGCGCAAGCCTGTTAGCGTTCTTATTGATCAGCTCCTGCCGCGATCACCGCCGCGATCTCCCGCAAGAGCCTCTTTGCAACCACTTACAAAACCAATTGAACGCCAATATACCCCAATCCAATACCAGAACACTACCAGTGTCGCGATTTTTTTCGCCTGTTGTGCATGTCACACAGACCACTTTGTGTTCTTTTATGCAATTAACTGCCGCGTACCGCAGGGAGATGGGCTGATACCACGACAATACCAACGGCACAGCCTTTTTGGTATGATCGGACCACACACAGACACGCCAGGCCGCGCCCGGTACGCGGCCGGCCACGGGAGACCGACCGTATGACCACGCTAGTCCAGCTCATGCACAACGTGGGGCAGCACAGCAGCCTGCCCCTGTACCAGCAACTGCAGCGCGCCCTGCGCGAGGCGATCGACAAGCGCTTGTTCGGGCCGGACGAGGCGTTGCCGGCCGAACGCCAGCTGGCGGCCGACCTGTCGATCTCGCGCATCACGGTGCGCAAGGCGATCGACGGGCTGGTGGAGGAAGGGCTGCTGGTGCGCCGGCCCGGCTCGGGCAACTTCATCAACACCCGCATCGAAAAGAACTTCGCCAAGCTGACCTCGTTCTCGGAGGACATGCGGGCGCGCGGGCGCACCCCGCGCAGCGTGTGGCTCAAGCGGTCGGAAGGCACGGTGACGCCGGAGGAGGCGCTGCGGCTGCGGCTCAGTCCGGGCGCGCCCGTGTACCGCTTCCACCGCATCCGTTACGCGGACGAGATACCGATGTGCCTCGAATACGCGACCATCGTGGCCACCGCCCTGCCCTCGCTGGAGGCGGTGCAGGTGTCGATGTACGAGGCGCTGGAACGGGCCGGCAACCGCCCCGTGCGCGCGCTGCAGCGGCTGAGCGCGCTGCTGCTGAACGCCGAGCAGGCCGAGCTGCTGCAGGCCAAGCCGGGCGATGCCGGGCTGGCCGTGGAACGGTTGGGATTTTTACGCGATGGACGGGCCGTGGAATTCTGCCGCTCCATCTTCCGCGGCGATATGTACGACTTCGTGGCCGAGCTCAACACGGCGTGATTCTCAAGGGAACCCAGAAATACCGTCGTTGCTCCCCCGGAGCAACGACTTTTTACTGCGGCTTGGCCGCCGCCGCAGCCTTGGCGTCATCGCCGGCCGTCACCACGCTCAGCTTGGCCGGGTCGATGAACTTGCGGAACGCGGCGTTGACCTGCTCCACCGTGAGCGCCTTCACCTTGTCCTCGAACGCCTTGCTCCACGCGTAGCTGCGGCCCAGGAACAGGTTGCGCGACCAGCCGGCCGCCAGCACCTCGTCCTTGGAACGGTTCTGCAACCGCTGCTGCAGCAGGCCGGACTTGGCGCCGGCCAGTTCGGCCGCCGTGAAGCCATCCTTGAGCGCGCGGTCCAGCTCGTCGCGGATGGCTGCTTCCAGCTTTTTCAGGTTCTGCGGCGCGGCGATGGCGCCCATGCCGAAGCCGCCGGCCCGGTCGATCTCGCCGGCGCCGATGTCGGCCCCGCCGCCATACGACAGGCCGTCCTTCTGGCGGATGCGGTCCATCAGCCGCGACTTCAAGGCGCCGCCGCCGAAGATGTAAGTGGCCACTTCCAGCGCCGGATAGTCGGCGTCGTTGACGTTCAGGTCCAGGTTCAGCCGCGCGTCGTAGAAGCCGTTCTCCTTGTCCGGCGTGTTGATGTGCTGGTGCAGCGCCGGCTTGTCGGCGTTGGTGTTGGTGATGCGCGCGTAGGCCACCTGGCTGTTCCAGCCGCCGAAGCTGTCGGCGATGGTCTTGCCGGCGGCTGCCGGGTCGAAGTCGCCGACGATGGACAGCTCGCCATGCGAGGCGCCGTAATACTGGCGGTGGAAGGCGACCACGTCCTCCAGCTTGAGCGCGCGGATCTCGGCCAGTTGCTCGTCCACCGTCATCACGGCGCGCGGGTCGCCCTTCGGATAGTGGTTGTAATACTCGGCCATGGCCTGGTGCGCCAGCGACTGCGGCTCATTGCGCGACGATTCGATGCCGACGATCCACTGCTGGCGCATCTGCTCGAACTCGGCCGCCGGGAAGCTGGCTTCCTTGAGCACATGGCTCACCAGGCGCAAGGCCTGGTCCAGATTGGGGCCGGTGGTGTCGAAGTGGTACAGGCTGCCCGAGATCTTCAGCTTGGCGAAGGCGTCGGCCAGCTCCGTGCGGCTGTACTTGCTGGTGCCGCGCATCAGCATGTCGCTGGCGGCGGCCATGATGGTGCTCTTGCCGAACAGGTTGTGCTCGTCGCCCCAGTGCAGGTGCAGGTCGACGGAGACGGCCTCGCCGCGGTTCTTCTTGGGCAGCAGCGCGACCTTCAGGCCGCCGATGGTTTCGATCTTGGTGCGCGCGTCGATGTTGGCCTGGCTGGGATCGAACGCCTCCGAACTGAGCGTGGCGGCCTTGCCCTTGAAGTCCTTCATCACCTCCTGCACCGTGGGCGCGGGCGGAATCTCGGCCCGCTGCGGCGCATCGTCGGGCAGGAACTCGCCCAGCGTGCGGTTGTCGCGCCGCAGGTAGCGGCCGGCGGCCGCGCTCACCTGCTCGGGCGTGATACTGGCCAGCTTGTCGCGGCCCTCGAACAGCAGACGCCAGTCGCCGAGCGCGATTTCCTCGGACAAGGTCACGCCCACCTTCTGCGGATCGTTCAAGGCCTTCTCGATGCCGTTGGCGAAGTTGCGGCGCGTGCGCTCCATCTCCTCGGCCGTGGGCGGCGTCTTGGCGAAGTTCTCCACGTTGGCGATCAGGGCGTCGCGCACGGGTTCGATCGGCTGGCCGGCCTTGACCACGGCGCCGATCACCTGCAGCCCCGGCGCATAGCCGGTCTGGCCGAAGCTGAACACCTCGGCGGCCAGGCCCGTCTCCACCAGCGCCTTGTGCAGGCGGCCGGTCGGGGTGTCGCCCAGGATCTCGGACATGAACGACAGCGGGTCGGCGTCGGCCTGCAGCGCGGACGGGATCTTGTAGCCGAGCGCGACGATCTGCATGTCGCCCTTGCGCCGCACGGTGAAGCAGCGCTCGCCATCCTGGGTCGGTTCCACGGTCCAGAACGGCGGCAGCTTGCGCTTGGGTTTGGGGATGACGCCGAACGATTTGCTGATCCAGGCCAGCGTCTGGCCGGGGTCGAACTTGCCGGCCACCAGCAGCACCGCGTTGTCGGGCTGGTAGTAGGTGTGGTAGAACGCCTGCAGGTTCTCGATGCGCACGTTCTCGATGTCGCTGCGGTTGCCGATGGTGGAGCGGCCATAGCTGTGCCAGTCGTAGGCGATGCTCTGCATGCGCTTGAGCAGCACCGAGAACGGCTGGTTCTCGCCCGACTCGTATTCGTTGCGCACCACCGTCATCTCGGAATCGAGGTCCTTGCGGGCGATGAAGGAATGGACCATGCGGTCGGCCTCCATGTCCAGCGCCCACTTCAGGTTGTCGTTTCCGGCCTGGAACACCTCGTAGTAGTTGGTGCGGTCGAACGAGGTGGTGCCGTTGAACTCCATGCCGCGCTCGTTGAACTCCTTGGGGATGCTGCGGTTCTTCGGCGAGCCCTTGAACATCATGTGTTCGAGCAGGTGGGCCATGCCCGTCTCGCCGTAGTTCTCGTGGCGCGAGCCGACCAGGTAGGTGACGTTGACGGTCACGGTGGGCTTGGACGCGTCCGGGAACAGCAGCACCTTGAGGCCGTTGGGCAGGTGGTATTCCGTGATGCCTTCCACGGACGGGCCCTTGGTGACGCCGGCCGGCAGCGTCTGCGCCCACGCGCCTTGCGGCGCCAGGAAGGACAGGCTGCATACCATCAGGCCGCAGACGGCCACGCGCTTCGCATTTGGAGTCATCTTAAATTCTCTATGGAAATTCAGAAAACGCCAGCATAACCGCAAGCAGGTCGCCGTGGCGGTGCAAAAACGTAAAATATTGTTATATGCCTATCGTCGCCGGCACGATGCAAGCCACCTTGCCCGCGCCGTGGCGGGCAGGATGGCTGGCCTCGTGCCCGCGCTGTGGTGGGCACGATAGCTCGCCTCGCGCCCGCGCCAGGGCGGGCGTAGGGGCCAGGGCGGCCGGCCGCAGGCTAGTGCCGCGCCTGTTTTTCCTTTTCGAGCTGGCTGCCGCTGATGCGCGACAACTCGCCCATCTCCTGCGCCAGGAATTCGATCAGGTCATCGATGCTGACGATGCCCGACAGGCCGCCGAGGCTATTGACGACGGGCAGCCGCCGTATGCCCTTGAAGCGCATGCGGTCGATGGTTTCATAGACGTCGTCTTCCTCGCTGGCCGTCATCAGCTCGCCGCTCATGACGTCGCCCACCAGCAGGCTGGCCGGGTCGAGCCCGAGCGCGATGACGGACACGACGATGTCGCGGTCGGTGAGGATGCCCACCGGCACCCGCTCGCCGTTGGGCTGCTCGACCACGACCAGGTCGCCCACGTGATGGTTACGCATCAACAGCGCCGCGTCTTGCACGGTGACGTCGCGCTTGCAGTGCACAGTTTGAACGGTACAGATGTCGCCGATACGCATGGCCGCTCCCTCCTCCGTAAAGAGGTCAGTGTAGCGCGATCGGGACCGCGTGGGCGTCCGCTAGCGCGATGCCGGCCGATGCGCGGGCCGCTTACTTGGGCTTGGATTCGGGTTCGGGCACCAGGCAGGCGTCCACGATCTGCAGGTCGTTGTCCTTGGCGAACGAGACGACGAAGTGGTAGGCCAACGGTTCCAGGTCGCGCAGGCGGTTGTTGACCACCACCGACTTGACGCCGTTGATCACCGTCGGGCAGACATAGGGGGAGAACTGCAGGTGCGAATGGCGTGAGGCCGTGCCCTCGGGACGGAAACAGGACATGACGCCGCACAGGCGCTCGGCCCAGTCGCTGGGACGGAACTGTCTGCCATTGCTGGTGACGCCAAGGATAAAGAACTCGTCGTGCAGTTCTTTCTTGTTGTGAGCTGACTCGGCCATAGGCGGCTTGTGGGTAACAAGGATGCGTGGAAGATCCCGGCAGATGCGCCGGGCTGGCGGTACGATTCTGTAAGAACTTCAGGTATTATATCTTATAGAAGACCTATTCGCATAAATCATTGATTTAAAACGAATTTTTCTGTACGCGTGCCGGTCCGGTGCAAGCCCGCACCAGTGCGGTGCGGTCCTGCCCCAGGCAAGCTCCATTGTAAACCGCTTATCCGGCCTTGTACGCGGCACGCTTGCGCCGGCCGTGTCAGCCGAGCCAGACCGCGCCGGAAAGCAACAGCAACAGCAGCATCCACAGCAGCAGCGCGCGCCACACGAGGCCCACCGTGCTTTGCAACGCGCGCACGTTCGGCTCCTCGCCGGGCAGCACCTCCGGCTCCACGTCCGTGGTGTCGACGGTGGACGCGTCGGCCAGCACCACCTTGGCCGCGTTCTCGGCCGGCGTGCCCAGGCGCACGCCCATGGCGCCGCCGCCGGCCGACAGGATGATACCGATCGCCTCGTCCTGCCAGCGGTCGGCGAAGTTGCGCCACGCGTAGATGGCGTCCTCGAAGTTGCCGACCACGGCGAAGGCCACCGCCGTCAGGCGCACGGGGATCCAGTCGATCCAGTAGAACGCGCGGGCGGCGAACTGGCCGAACGCCTCGTTGCGCATGTGCTCGGGTTCGTTCCACGCGCGCGCCAGGTGTTCGGCCACGCGGTACATCACGGCGCAGGCCGGGCCGAGCGGCATGAGGAACCAGAAGAACACGCCGAACACGTTGCGATGGGTGGTGATCAGGGACTTTTCGACGGCGATGCGGGCGATCTCGGAGGTCTCCATGCCCACCGTGTCGAGCTTGGTCCATTCGGCCAGCAGGGCGCGCGCCGTGGCCTCGTCGCCGGCGTTCAGGGCCAGCTGGATCGAGGTGAAATAGTGGCTGTAGTGGCGGAAGCCCAGCGTCAGGTAGACGATCAGGATGTTCCAGGCGAACGCGGCCAGCGTCAGGTTGTAGTGCATCAGCACGCCGTAGACCAGGGCCGTGGGCACCATCAGGATCGCCATCATCAGGAACCAGCCCATGCGGCCGTGGCGTGGGTGGCCGGCGTTGAACCAGGTTTCCATCCGCATCGCCAGACTCTTGATCTCGGCGTAGATCGGGTTATCCGCACGCAGCGGTTTCATCTGTTCAATCAGCAGCGCGCACAGAATGGAAAGAAAAGTCATTAAACGTCCTTTTAGTCAGCAATGCCGTAATGCCCGCTACGATAGCGCAGTGCAGTGCCGGAATCAAACTTATTGCGATTGCCACAGTCCGGCATCCGGGTCAGGCGCGCAGGAAGTGGAACAGGTTGCGCAGCATGCCGGCCGTCGCGCCCCAGATGTAGAAGCGCTCGTAGGGCATGGCGTAGAACGAGCGCGCGCCGCCCGGCAGTTGCACGGACAGGCGCTGGTGGTTGCGCCCGTCCATCAGAAATTGCAGCGGCACTTCGAAAATCTCGGCCACCTCGGATGGATCGGCGGTCAGCTCGAACGGCGGCAGCACCAGCCCCACCACGGGCGTGACCCGGTAGCCGGTGCCGGTCAGGTAATCGGGCAAGGCGCCCAGCACGTCCACATGGCGCCGGTGCAGGCCGATCTCCTCCTCCGATTCGCGCAGCGCGGTGGCCACCGGGTCGGCGTCGTACTCCTCGGCGCGGCCGCCGGGGAAGCTGATCTGGCCCGCGTGGTCGGTCAGGTGGTCCGTGCGCTGGGTCAGCAGCAAGGTCAGGCCGTCGTCGCGCTGCACCAGCGGCACCAGCACGGAGGCGGGCGTGGGCCGGGGCCGGGGCGTGAGCGACTCCTGCGCCGTTTCCGGCGTCCAGATGGGCGGCGCGGCGAAGCGCTGGCGCAGCCACAGGGGCGACAGGCGCTCGGGCGCGACGGCCGGCTCGCCGGCCACGCTGTCGACGGGCAGTTGCTGGGGATCGAACGGAAGCTGGGCCAAAAATCTTACCTCCACATGCAAAAAAGGGGCACCAGCGGCGCCCCTTCCATCCAAACACAAACGCGATTAAGCGCTTGCTTTCGCCGCTGCTGGGCGACGGTTTGGCAGTTTTTCCTTGATACGTGCCGATTTGCCGGAACGCTCACGCAGGTAGTACAGTTTAGCGCGACGCACGTCACCGCGGCGTTTCACTTCGATCGAAGCGATCAGCGGCGAGTACAGCTGGAAGGTACGCTCGACGCCTTCGCCGGACGAGATCTTGCGAACGATGAAGTTCGAGTTCAGGCCACGGTTGCGACGGGAGATCACGACGCCTTCGTATGCCTGGGCGCGCTTGCGGGTGCCTTCGACCACGTTGACATTGACAACCACGGTGTCGCCAGGGGCGAAATCGGGAATGTTCTTGCCCAGGCGAGCGATTTCTTCTTGCTCGAGTTGTTGAATCAGATTCATTTTTATGACTCCAAAAACCATCATGCTGGCGCGCATTGAGTGCTGTTCAGACACTCGCCCAGTAGAGGATGGGGTTAAACACGCGGGCGACATGCCCGCTAGCTACTGCAAACTGCAGGTTTACAAACCTGCCAAAAACTGTTCGTCCTGCTTGCTCAGCAATCCCGCCGCGCGCGCCTGGACCAGCAATTCGGGGCGCTTGCGCGCCGTCGCCTCCAGCATGCGCTGGCGGCGCCATTTCTCGATCTCGGCGTGATTGCCGCCCAACAGCACGGCGGGCACCGTCACGCCTTCATACGTCTCCGGCCGCGTGTAATGCGGCGAATCGAGCAAGCCATTGACGAAGCTGTCCTCGACCGCCGACGCGTCCGTGTTGAGCACGCCGGGCAGCTGGCGCACCACGGCGTCCATCAGGGCCATGGCCGGCAACTCGCCACCCGACAGCACGAAGTCGCCCAGGCTGATCTCCTCATCGACGCAACGGTCGATCAGGCGCTGGTCGACCGCCTCGTAGCGGCCGCACAGGATCACCAGACCCGGCTCGGCTTTGAGCCGCATGACGCGCTCGTGCGTCAACTGCTTGCCCTGGGGCGACATGAACACCACGCGCGGCGCCGGCAGACCAGCGTCGGTCTGGCGCTGCTTGGCCGCGTTCAGCGTCGCTTCCAGGGGTTTGGCCAGCATCACCATGCCGGGGCCGCCGCCATAGGGGCGGTCATCCACGGTGCGGTGATTGTCGGTCGTGAAATCGCGCGGATTCCACAACGTCAGGCCCCATTTCTTTTGTTCGAACGCGCGCCGGGTCACCCCCGACTGCGTCAGCGCGGCGAACATCTCGGGGAACAGGGTCACGACATCAAATTGCATGGCCCGTCCCTTCCGACTGTACCGTGTTGCGCGGGTGAGTCTTAATAGTCCAGGCCCCAGTCGACGGTGATGCGCTTGGCGGCCTTGTCCACTGTGATCACAAACTGATCGACAAATGGAATCAGGCGCTCCTGCGCCGCTTCGTCGTCGGGAACACTGTCCGCGGCGGCGGCCGGCGTGATGCGCAAGATCGACTGCGGACCATTGCTCATCATGTCGGTGACCTGCCCCAGGTGCTCACCCTGCAAGTTCACTACTTCCAGACCGATCAGATCGGCCCAGTAAAATTCGTCGGCCGACAAGGCCGGGAAACGACTGCGCGGCACCGAGACGGCAGCGCCCTTGAGCGCTTCGGCCACGTTGCGGTCGGTCACTCCCACCAACTGGGCAACGACGTCGCCGCCATGCAGTTTGACCTGCTTGACGTCCACGTCATGCACATTCGGCTTGTCGAGCCACCAGGTTTTCACCGCCAGCAATGCATCCGCATCCTCCGAGAAAGGTCTTACCCTCACCCAGCCAGCCACGCCGTACGCGCCGTAGACAAAGCCCACCTGCGCCAGATCGTCGGGGACTTTCACCCCGGATGCACTGTTAGCGACCAAACCAGAAACCAGACTTAGGCTGCTTTTTTAGCGGCAGCGACCAGACGGGCCACGGTAGGCGACAGTTGCGCGCCCACGGATTCCCAGTGTGCCAGACGGTCTGCGGTGATGCGGAATGGCACTTCGCCACCCGACGCCATCGGGTTGTAGAAACCGATGCGCTCGATGAAACGGCCATCGCGGCGATTGCGCGAATCGGTTGCAACGATGTTGTAGAACGGACGCTTCTTGGCGCCTCCACGAGCTAAACGAATAACGACCATAATATTTCCAAAAAGTGTGCTGAGACGGAAAAAGCCGCAAATTATAGCGCGCCTTGCCACGTAGCAGCAAGCATTAATGCACATAATTGGGCGGGTTGGGGCAATCGATGATTATCCCCCGTTCCGGCGAAGTGGGCAAGTGCCCCATCCACCTAAAAAAGGTGGGCCGGGGCCGTATTATGACCGATACTGCGTGCTTTCCCGCAATTTGTTAGCGAACCCATGACCAATTTGCATCAAACGCAACACAAGAACAAGACCGTGGCCACGCTGCTGGCCTTCGTGCTGGGCGGACTGGGCGGCCACCGGCTCTACCTGCGCGGCGCGCGCGACCGCTGGCTGTGGGCCCACCTGGCCAGCCTGCCGGCCGCCGCCGTGGTGGCCGTGGCCGCGCCGGGCGCCGACTGGTTCTACAAGATCCTGCCGCTGGTGATCTCGGCGCTGGCGGGATTCCTGGAAGCGCTGGTGCTGGGCCTGATGCCGGACGAGAAATGGGATGGCACCTACAACGCCGGCTCAGGCCGCCAGTCGGCCTCCAACTGGCCGCTCGCGTTGTTGCTGGTCGTCACGCTGATGGTGGGCGCCGGCATGCTCATCGCAACGATTTCCCGCCTGTTTGACTTGCTGTACACTGGGGGTGCGTATGGCTGACAATCAACCTTAGGAGAACAACATGACGAGTCGCCCCCTGATCCTGGCCCTGAGCCTGGCTGGCCTGATGAGCAGCGCCTGGGCCCAAGCGCCCGTGAGCGCAAAAGAACAATATGCGATCGACAGCAAGCACGCCGCCACCCGCTACGCGGATGACAAGAAACTGTGCGCGGAAGAGGGCAGCTCCAGTGCCCGCATGCAGTGCATGCGCGACGCCAAATCCGAATATGACAAGAGCATCGCCCAGGCCAAGGCGGCGATGAAGGCGTCGCCCGCCAAGGCGAGCGCGTGCATGGCCGACTGCGGCAAGGTCATCAACGTGACCGTCACCGAGAAAGCCGGTGAAGGCAGCGCGCTGGGACTGATCGCCGGCGGCGTGGCCGGCGCCCTGCTGGGCAACCAGGTGGGCAGCGGCCATGGCCGCGAACTGGCCACCGTGGCCGGCGCCGCCGGCGGCGCCTACGCCGGCAAGCAGATCGAGCAGAAAGCCAAGTCCACCAAGGTCTGGACCGTGCAGGTGCAGTACAACAACGGCCAGCAGGCGAGCTTCAACTTCGACCACGATCCCGGCCTGCTGGCCGGCGACCAGGTCCGCAACGCCAACGGCACCGTCGTCCGCAACTAAGCACCAGCGGCGCAGCCCCCCGGCGAGGGCCGCCCGGCGGATGCCGTTCAGCCTGACTGAACGGCATCGTCGGGGGCCTCAGTTGCGGGCATCCTTCGGCCGACCACCCTTGGGCCAGTCCCCGGCCTTGCCGGCGTAGACGGGCCGTGGCTGGTGGGTGAAATATTCCGCCACATCGACCGCGTCCTGATCCGACAGCGTACCGCCCTGCCCCAACGGCATGTTGTACTTGACGAAGGCCGCCGCCGTGTAGGTGCGCGCCATGCCGGCGCCATCGTTGAACGACGCCGGCCCCCACAGCGGCGGGAACGCATACGCGACGCCGTTTTTCAAGCCTTCGCCACCGGCGCCGTGACAACTGGCGCATTTCTCCGCATAGACCTGCTTGCCGTGCACGGGGTCCGCCACCAGCTTCTGGTCGATCGGCCCGAAGCCGCGGCCCTTGACGCTGACGCCGGTCGGCACCCCGCCCGACAGCCATTGCATATAGGCGAGGATGTTGTTCATCTCCTCGGAATTGAAGGCCAGCGGCTTGCCGTTCATGGACCGCTCGAAGCAATCGTTGACGCGCTCCTGCAGGGAGATCAGGCGGCCGCTGCGGGAGCGGTATTCCGGGAACACGCCCCAGATACCGACCCATGGCGAAGCCTGCGCGACGGTGCCGCCTGTCAAGTGGCAATTGGTGCACGTGAGACCGTTGCCCACGTTGCCGGGCAAGCGCTGGTGGGTTTCGCTCAGCAGCAACTTGCCGGCCGCGATGGCGGCGCCGCGCGGCCCCGATGGCATGCTCGCCTCGGACGGCGGTTTGAGATCGGGCGCCGTCTGCGCACCGGCTGCACCGGCCGCCCACAGGGCGGCGAAGAGTATCGAACGAAGCGGCGGATTCATGCGTTTTCCTCCTGGTGGACGCCCAGCCCGGACCGGCGAGCGGTGGATACATTCTAGCCCCGCCGTCGATCGCCTCAGCGGCAATTGTGGCGGCGGCTTGATCGCGTGGCCGTTCCCGATGGCTTGCCCGCTCACACGTAGCCGCTGGCCAGCGCGCGCGCCCAGTCCGTGCGGCCGTTGCGGCGCGCCAGGTCGGCCATGGCGGCATGGCCGTACGGCACGCTGATCAGCTCGCACTGCCAGCCGCCGTCGCCCTGCTCGACGATGGCGTAACGCGCGTCGGGCGAACCGTTCTGGATCACGTGGAAACAGGGGCGGTTGTCGTCATAGGCCGGCAAGCCCACGCTGCCCGGGTTGACGATCAACTGGCCGGCCGACGAGCGCATCGCGCGCGGCACGTGGGTGTGGCCGCACACGACCAGTTGCGCGTCGCAGCCGGCCAGCCGCTCGTCGATCTCGGCCAGCGTGGCGGCCCGCACGTGGGTGGGCTCGACCGACTCCAGGAAATATTCGAAATCGCTGCGCGGCGTGCCGTGGCACAGCTGCACTTGCGCGTTCAGCCGCAGGGCCGGTTCCAGCGTGGCCAGCCAGTCGAGCTCCGCCTGCCCGAGCTGGGCGAACGCGAACGCGTCCGACGCCTCGCGCGCGCGCGGGGTGCGCAGCTGGCGTTCATGGTTGCCGGCCAGGTGGATCCAGTCCGGCTGCGCCATCAGGAACTGGGCCGTCTCCTGCGGCAGCAAGGGACCGGACACGCAATCGCCCAGGTTGATCACCCGGTCGACGCCGCGCCGCGCGATGTCGCGCACCACGGCCTGCAGGGCCGGCAGATTGCCGTGGATGTCGGAAACGATGGCATAACGCATGGCTCACTCGCGCGCGCGTGAAGGGAGTCCCAGTGTAGCGCGAGTGGCCGCCCGCCGCATGGGCAACGGTCTGCGGAAAATGACCACTTCGACAGCATTGTGAAAATACAACAAATGAATTTACATTCAGCCATTTTCACTGAATTGCGAGCACGTGCTCGGTTTTTGACTTTACATTTAAGCGTAGTCCGAATTCCACAGAGACGCAGTCCAGACAAATAACCAACACCAAGGAGACACTGCATGCCTACTCGTATTCGCCACACGCTACGCACCGTGCTACCCACCCTCGCCCTGCTCGCCGTCGGCGCGCAGGCGTCGGCCAGCACCCTGAACCAGAACGCCTCGTGGACCATCGACCGCGCCAACACCAGCACCAAGTACCGCGTGGTGGCCTACGGCGATTCCATCTATGCCGGCTACAACGGCTCCATCACCAGCGCCGCCAAATACTCGGCGCCGACGGTGGACGCGGAATACGTGTCCGCGCTGTGGGGCGCCGACATCGAGAGCGTGCGCCGCACCAAGTCCGGCGCCATCGCCTCGGACGTGTACAACAACAAGATCGTGGCCGAGCGCTCGTACATGCAGGCCAGCAACACGCGCGTGGTCACGTTCGAGATGTGCGGCAATGACGGCCTGCAGGCGCGCACCAGCTTCAAGGGCCAGAGCGGCACCTGCGACTACACGGTGCTCGACAACGCCGAGGCCAGCTGCAAGACCTACGTGGCGGCGGCCATGGACTACATCAACGCCAACGCCTACCCCGGCGTCAAACTGAAGGTGATCTCCAACCTGCACTATCCGGGCTACGCGGCCGACAACGTGCAAAGCTCGTGCACCGACGCGTCCACCGGCCAGACCGTGAAAATGCAGGACCGCTTCCTGCAATCGCTGGCCCGCATGAACTACATGATGTGCGACACGGCGCGCCAGAAAGGCTTCACCTGCGCCGACAACTTCGCGCAGTACATGGGCGGCGACTACGACAGCAACGGCGACGGCCAGATCGACTCCGACGCGTTGCGCTACGTGTCCGGCGAGAGCCAGGCCAGCTACGTCACCCGCATCACCACCACGCTGCGCTCCACGCTGCGCGACGCCAACACCCACTTCGTCACGTCCGGCAGCAGCTACGACTACATCCAGTCCGACGACACCCACCCGACCTACACCGGCAGCACCATCACCTCCGGCCTGTTCGGCTCCACCACGGGCAGCGGCGCGCCGCGTTACACCTCCTTCAGCGGCGGCAAGAGCCCGATCTGGAACCAGTACGGCCATGAGCGCATGGGCTGGGCCGTGTCGACCTTCAATCCGGTCTCGCCCTAAGCGCAGGCGCGGCCTGGACCGGCGTTGAACACGTCCCGTCGCACCGCCCCGGCGCCGGCCCGCGCCCATCGCAGCGGCGCCGTGCGCGCCCGGCGGCGTGCGCGGGGCGTTTCCAGCATCGCGCTCCTGCTCGCGCTCGCGGGCGTGGCCATCGCGTGCGGGCTGTGGTGGTGGTCCGCGTCGCCGGCCGGCGATGACGGCGACGCCTCGGCGCCCTCTTCCGCGCCGGCGCCGGCCACCGGCGCGCGGCCGGCCTGGCTGGCGGCCCTGCCGGGCATGTCATCCGAACCGCAACCGGAGCCGGAACGCGCGCCCGAGGGCGACGCCGATCCCACGCGCGACCTGAAAAGCTACATCCCCCGCGGCGCCAACCCCACCATGCCCGAAGTGATCGAGCGGCTGCACGAGCGCGGCATCTTCAGCGGGCTCGGTGCGTTCTCCCCGCCCGGCACCCGGCCGCCGCTGGTCGGCCTGGCCGTGCCCGAGGACTTCGACCTGCCCAAAGGGTATGTGCGCCACCATCAGGTGACGGACGATGGCCAGACCATCGAAGCCATCCTCATGTTCGCGCCCGACTTCCAGCTGTATGACGCGGCCAACCGGCCGGTCGCCATGCCCAAGGACCGCGTCGTTCCGCCCGAACTGGCGCCGCCCGGCCTGCCGCAGCGGCGCATCACCATCCCCGCACCACGAGAGCCGGCAAGACCCGGCCAATAGAGACATGACCCTGACCCTTCCTGCAAAAATGCGCGTGCCGGCGGCGATCCTCGCCAGCGCGCTGATGTCCGCACTGTATGCGCGCGGCGGCGCCGGCTGGCTGCTCGGCTTTGTGCTGCTGGTGCCCTGCCTGCGCGCGCTCGACGCCAGCCCCACCGTGGCGCGCGCCCTGCTGCGCGGCTGGGCCATGGCGATCGGCTACACGGCCGGCGCCTTCGCGTGGTTCGGCATCGCCTTCGGCCACTACACCCAGATCGGCGGCGCGAGCGGGCTAGCGATCCTGCTGCTCGCCGCCCCGCTGTTCCAGCCGCAATTCCTTAGCTTCGCCGTGGTGCGCCATCTCACGCTCCAGCGCTACGGCGCCGCGCCCGGCGCGCTGGCCGGCGCGGCGGCCTGGGTGGCCTCCGAATGGCTGCTGCCCAAATTCCTCGGCGACACGCTGGGCTACGGCCTCTATCCGTCCGTGCCGCTGCGCCAGGGTGCGGCCCTGGTGGGCACGGCCGGCCTGACGCTGCTGCTATTGCTGGCCAACGAAGGCGTGGCGGCGGCGCTGGCCATGGCGACGCGGGCGGCGGGCCTGCGCGCCTGCGTCCGCCCGCTGGCGCTGGCCGCGCTGGCGCCGCTGCTGCTGGCCGGCTACGGCCAATTCACGCTGTCGTCCAGCCCCGCGCCGGACGGCAAGCCTTTGCGCGTGGGCCTGATCCAGTCCAACATCGTCGACTACGAACGCCAGCGCCGGGAGAAAGGCACGGCGGCCTTCGTGCGCGAAGTGCTCGACACCCATTACGCGATGAGCTACGACGCCGTGGTGCGCCAGCACGCGGACGCGGTGCTGTGGTCGGAGACGGTCTACCCCACCACCTTCGGCCATCCGAAAAGCGCGGCCGGCGCCGAACTCGATCGCGAGATCGCCGGCGTCATCAACGCGGCCGGCGTGCCGTTCGTGTTCGGCACCTACGACCGCGACAGCGCCGGCGAATACAACGCCGCCGCCTTCGTGCAGCCGGGCGCCGGCCTGCTCGGCTTCTACCGCAAGACGCGCCTGTTCCCGCTCACCGAATACGTGCCCGCCTGGCTGGACGGCCCGCTGCTGCGGCGCCTGCTGCCGTGGACCGGCAACTGGCAGCCGGGCAACGGCGCACGCGTGATGCCTTTGCGGCTCGCCGATGGCCGCGAGATTCCCGTGCAGCCGCTGATCTGCTTCGACGACATGGACACCAGTCTGGCCATCGACGGCGTGCGACTGGGCGCGCAAGCCATCCTCACCATGTCCAACGATTCGTGGTTCACGGCCGACCCGCTGGGCGCGCGACTACATCAGGCGGCGGCGGCCTTCCGCAGCATCGAGACGCGGCTGCCGCAATTCCGCGTCACCAGCAATGGCTACAGCGGCGTGATCGACACCACCGGTGCCGTGCTCGCGGGCACGCGCATGGGCGAGCAAACGCTGGTGGTCGGCGCCCTGCCCGTGCGCGCTCCCGCGCCCACGCTGATCGTGCGCTGGGGCGACTGGGTCGGGCGCGTCGCGGCGGCGGCGCTGGTGTTGCTGGCCATCGTCGCCGCCTTCCCGGCGTGGCGCGCCACCCATGCGGACGGGGTCGCGGCCGCCGCGCCGGCCATCAGCCTGGCGGCGGCGCTGCCGGCCCGGGTGGCCGTGCTGTCGCCGGCCACGCGCCTGCTGGCGGGCCTGCTGCGCGCGGGCGCGCGCGGCGGCTTGTTGTGGATGTGCCTCGCCTTGCTGCTCAACGAAGCGCTGCGCACCAACACGCTGGCGCAGATCCGCCTGTTCTCGACGCTGTTCCTGCTGCCGGAAGCTGCCGCGTGGTGCGTGCTGGCGATGTGTTCAGCCGAAGCCATGGTGGTCGATGGCAAGCTGGCGCTGACACGCGGCGGACGGCGGCGCGAACTGGCGCTGAGCGAGGTGGCCGCCGTCCAGTTGTGGCGCCTGCCGCTGCCGGGCCCCGGCCTGTCGCTGCGCCTGGCCACGGGACGACGCTGGCGCTACGGTCTTGCGCTGACCAATCCCGGCGCGCGGGCCGCCGCGCAGGCAGCGACCGCCGCACAGTTGGCACGGTCGGCACAGTCGGCACAGTCGGCACAGTCAGCACAGTCAGCACAGTCGGCACAAAGAGCACAATCAGCACAATCAGCACAATCAGCACAATCAGCGCAATCAGCGCGATCGGCGGGATCGGCGCAACCAGCAGCACCGGGCGTGCGCGGCGTGCCGCAGGTCTATGCGCAGACCAGCCTGGCGATTGGCCGCTCGCGGCTCGACCATCCGCTGCTCAAGCACATCCTGCTGCCGCTCGCGCTGGCGCTACCGGCCTTCCACCTGTACCAGCACATCGCCTACGGCAGCGCGTTCGGCGAGTACTACAGCTTCGGGCTGAAAGCGTATCTGAGCGCGTTCGCGCTGTGGTGGGCCGCGTGGGCCATCGGTGTGGTGCTGACGCAGACGCTGCTGCGGGCCGCGATCAGCATCGCCACGCTGCTGGTGGCGCTGCTGCGCCCCGCGCGCGCGATCGCCATGCGGCGCTGGCTGGAACGGGCCGGCCACGTGGCGCTCTACCTCGGCATGCCCGGCTGGCTGCTGTTGACCATCTACCGCGCCTAGCCATCAAAAAAAATTGGGGACGTAACACAATTAGAAATTGTGTTACGTCCCCAATTACGAGACTAAGCGGGTGGCGCTGCTTAGAACTGGTCTTCCGTCAGTGCCAGCACGCCGGCGCTGCCTTCGACGATGGCGCTGCGCAGACCCGACGATTGCGACATGATGTGGTCGGCGAAGAAGCGCGCGGTGACGATCTTGGCCTGGTAGAAGCTGGCGTCGCCTTCGTTGGCGTCCAGCTTCTGCTTGGCGATCAGCGCGGCGCGCGCCATCTGCCAGCCTGCGACCACGATGCCGGCCAGCTTCAGGTACAGCACGCTGCCCGCGAACACGCCTTTGATGTCGCTCTTCATGTTGGCCACCACGTAGTCGACCACGGCTTCCAGGTCCTTGCTGCCAGCCGCCAGATGCTTGGCGATGGCCTGGAATTCCGCGCCGCCTTGTGCCGTCAGTTGCGCTTCCGTGGCGCGGATCTGGGCGATGATGGCCTTGGCCACGGCGCCGCCGTCACGCACGGTCTTGCGGCCCACCAGGTCGTTGGCCTGGATGGCGGTGGTGCCTTCGTAGATGGTGAGGATCTTGACGTCGCGGTAGTGCTGCGCGGCGCCCGTCTCTTCGATGAAGCCCATGCCGCCGTGCACCTGCACGCCGTCGCGGGTCACGTCCTGCGCCATTTCCGTCGACCAGCCCTTGATCAGCGGGACCAGGAACTCGTAGGTGGCCAGATTGGCCGCGCGCACCGCCGCATCCGGATGGTGGTGGGCGATGTCGCTCAGACCCGCGCCCACGTAGGCCAGCGCGCGCGCCGCCTCGATCTGCGAGCGCATCGACATCAGCATGCGGCGCACGTCCGGATGGTGGATGATGGAGACGGGACCGGCCGAACCGGCCAGGTCGCGCGACTGCACGCGGTCCTTGGCGAAGGCCACGGCGCGCTGATACGAGCGCTCGGCCACGCCGATGCCCTGCAGGCCGACGCCGAAGCGGGCCGCGTTCATCATGATGAACATGTATTCCAGGCCACGGTTCTCCTCGCCCACCAGCGTGCCGATGGCACCACCATGGTCGCCGAACTGCAGCACGGCCGTGGGGCTGGCCTTGATGCCCAGCTTGTGCTCGATCGACACGCAGTGCGCATCGTTGCGCGCGCCCAGCGAGCCGTCGGCGTTGACCAGGAACTTCGGCACGATGAACAGCGAGATGCCTTTCACGCCAGCCGGTGCGTCCGGCGTGCGGGCCAGCACCAGGTGGATGATGTTCTCGGCCATGTCGTGTTCACCGTAGGTGATGAAGATCTTGGTGCCGAAAATCTTGTAGGTGCCGTCGCCCTGGGGCACGGCGCGGCTGCGCACGGCGGCCAGGTCGGAACCGGCTTGCGGCTCGGTCAGGTTCATGGTGCCGGTCCATTTGCCCGACACCAGGTTTTCCAGGTAGATGGCTTTCTGCTCGTCGCTGCCGGCCGTCAGCAGCGCTTCGATGGCGCCGTCCGTCAGCAGCGGGCACAGGGCGAACGACACGTTCGACGCGTTCAGCATCTCGATGCAAGGGGTCGCCAGCAGCTTGGGCAAGCCCTGGCCGCCGAATTCCACCGGGTGCTGCACGCCCTGCCAGCCGGCTTCGGCGAAGGCCTTGAACGCTTCCTTGAAGCCTTTGGTGGTCGTGACCTGGCCATCGTGCCAGTAGCTGGGCTCTTTGTCGCCGGGGTTGTTCAGGGGCGCGACCACGTTGCTGCAGAACTTGGCGTTCTCTTCCAGCACGGCTTCGGCCGTGTCCGGGGTGGCGTCTTCATTGCCAGGCAGTGCGTTCACGGCGGCCAGGTCGGCCAGTTCGTTCATCACGAACAGCATGTCTTTTACGGGTGCTTGATACGGCATTCTCTATTCTCCAAGAAAAAAGCCACGGTGGTTCGGCGATTGTGCCGGAACCAGCGTGGCCTGTAATTCATCTAGGCGCTAAATCGATCAGCCCAGTTCTGCGACCAGTTGCGGTACCACTTCGAACAGGTCGCCAACGATGCCGTAATCGGCCACCGAGAAGATCGGGGCTTCCGGATCCTTGTTGATGGCGACGATGGTCTTCGAGTCCTTCATACCAGCCAAGTGCTGGATGGCGCCCGAGATACCGACGGCGATGTACAGGGTAGGCGCGACGATCTTGCCGGTCTGGCCCACTTGCCAGTCGTTCGGCACGTAGCCGGCGTCGACGGCGGCGCGCGAAGCGCCCATGGCGGCGCCCAGCTTGTCGGCCAGCGGTTCCAGGATCTTGAACGCTTCGCCCGAACCCATGCCACGGCCACCGGAGACGATGACTTTGGCGGCGGTCAGCTCAGGACGGTCCGACTTGGCCAGTTCGCGGCCGACGAAGGCCGACTTGCCCAGGTCGCCGACGGCGGCCACGGTTTCGGTGGCGGCCGAACCGCCGGTGGCGGCGGCGGCGTCGAAGCCGGTGGTGCGCACGGTGATGACTTTGACCTTGTCGCCCGATTGCACGGTGGCGATGGCGTTACCGGCGTAGATCGGACGCTCGAAGGTGTCGGGCGAATCGACCTTGGTGATTTCCGAGATCTGGGCCACGTCCAGCTTGGCGGCCACGCGTGGGGCGATGTTCTTGCCGTAGGCGGTGGCGGGGGCCAGGATGTGGCTGTAGGCGCCGGCCAGGGCCAGCACTTGCTCGGCCACGTTTTCGGCCAGGCCGTCGGCGAAGTGCGGCGCGTCGGCCAGGAGCACTTTCGATACGCCGGCGATCTGCGCGGCGGCGGCGGCTGCCGCGCCGGCGTTGGCGCCGGCGACCAGGACGTGCACGTCGCCACCGCACTGGGCGGCTGCGGTGACGGTGTGGTGGGTGCTGCCTTTCAGGCTAGCGTTGTCGTGTTCAGCGATGACTAATGCGACCATGATTCTTCCTCAAAAATGTGAACGGCCAGGCCGCGCTTAGATGACTTTGGCTTCGGTGCGCAGTTTTGCGACCAGGGTGGCGACGTCCGGAACCTTGATGCCGGCCGAACGCTTGGCTGGCTCGGCCACTTTCAGGGTCTTCAGACGCGGTGCCACGTCCACGCCCAGGTCTTCCGGCTTGACGGTGTCCAGTGGCTTCTTCTTGGCCTTCATGATGTTCGGCAGCGTGACGTAGCGCGGCTCGTTCAGGCGCAGGTCGGTGGTGACGATGGCCGGCAGGGTCAGCGACAGGGTTTCCAGGCCGCCGTCCACTTCACGGGTGACGATGGCTTTGCCGTCTTCCAGCACCACTTTCGAGGCGAAGGTGGCTTGCGGCCAGCCCAGCAGGGCAGCCAGCATCTGGCCGGTCTGGTTGGAGTCGTCGTCGATGGCTTGCTTGCCCAGGATGATCAGCTGTGGCTGTTCCTTGTCGGCCAGCGCCTTGAGCAGCTTGGCCACGCCCAGCGGTTCCAGCTCAACGCCCGTCTCCACCAGGATGCCACGGTCGGCGCCGATGGCCATGCCGGTACGCAGGGTTTCCTGGCACTGGGCCACGCCGCACGACACGGCCACCACTTCGGTGACTTTGCCCGCTTCCTTCAGGCGCACGGCCTCTTCGATAGCGATCTCGTCGAATGGGTTCATCGACATTTTGACGTTGGCGATATCGACGCCGCTGCCGTCGGACTTGACGCGCACTTTGACGTTATAGTCGACCACGCGTTTGACGGGTACCAAGACTTTCATAGCTGTGCCTTTGGGAAAAAAATAGAATAACGGAACCTAAGTAGGGGAAGATTATAAGAGAAATTTTCCACCTAAACGAAATTTAAGCACGATCGTGCGATTTTTTGCTAGTACAAAACACCTAAAAAAGACATTTACTGCCGAAACATTTCCGGGGGAGTAAGCAACGGGACGTGATGGCTGCCCCGCTTGCATAGGATACAACGAATTACTTACGACGCATCAAGAACACGAACTCGCGGCCATTCTGCACATGCGACAGCAAGGCGTTGCCGGTCTGCTTGGCGAAGGCCTGGAAATCACGCACCGAGCCGGGATCCGTCGCCATGATACGCAAAACCTCACCACTTTGCAGCTCGGCCAGTGCCTTCTTGGCTTTCAGGATCGGCAGCGGGCAATTGAGGCCCCGCGCGTCGAGCTCTTTGTGAAATTCCATGATTTCGTTGTCAAGTAGTGTGTCAGTCATCGCGATCCCGCTTCCAAATGTTCCGCTGGTTTCAGACATACTACCCCAAAATAGTGCGTTTGACGCGCTGCACCAAAATAGTTCATATACCGTTGTAAGTGCACAACGAGAAATTCAGCGTGGTAACGGCCTGCACCGGGGCGCAGGCCGCATCAGCGCGCATTATGCCCGTTGTGCCACCCATGCTGCAACGCCCGCAAGCGCCCCCGGCAGCGCCGCAGCATCGGTGCCGCCCGCCTGCGCCATATCGGGGCGTCCGCCGCCTTTGCCGCCCACCTGCTGGGCCACAAAGTTGACCAGCTCGCCCGCCTTGACCTTGGACGTGGCGTCGGCCGTCACGCCGGCGATCAGGCTGACCTTGCCGTCGGCCACGCTGGCCAGCACGATGGCGGCCGTCTTCAGCTTGTCCTTGAGCTTGTCCATGGTTTCGCGCAGGCCGGCCACGTCGGCGCCGTCCAGGGTCGCGGCCAGCACCTTGATGCCGTTCACGTCCACCGCCTGGGTGGCCAGTTCATCGCCCTGGCCGGCGGCCAGTTTCGATTTCAGGGCCGCCAGTTCCTTCTCCAGCGCCTTGGCGTTGTCCTGCATCTGCACGATGCGGGCCGTCAGCTCGTCCGGGGTGGCCTTCAGGGCCGCCGCCGCGTCGAGCAGGCGACGGTTCATCGATTGCACCAGCGCCAGCGCGCCCTCGCCCGTCACCGCCTCGATACGGCGGATACCGGCCGCCACGCCGCCTTCGGCCACGATCTTGAACAGGCCGATGTCGCCCGTGCGGTGCACGTGCACGCCGCCGCACAGCTCTTTGGACGAGCCGATGTCCATCACGCGCACCACGTCGCCGTACTTCTCGCCGAACAGCGCCATGGCGCCATGCTTGACGGCGTCGTCGAACGACATGTTGTGCGACTGGGTGGCCACGTTGGCCAGGATTTCGCGGTTGACGATGGCTTCCACTTGCGCGATCTGCTCGGCCGTCACGGGTGCGTTGTGGCTGAAGTCGAAGCGGGCCTTGTCCGGGTCGACCAGCGAACCTTTCTGCGCCACGTGGCCGCCGAGCACTTCGCGCAGGGCCTTGTGCATCAGGTGGGTGGCCGAGTGGTTGCGGATGGTGCGGCCGCGCAGATGCTGGTCCACTTCCGCGCCCACGGCGTCGCCCACCTTCAGCACGCCGGAGGCCAGCACGCCGTGGTGACCGAACACATCGGCCTGGATCTTCAGCGTGTCTTCCACTTCGAACTTGGCGGTCGCGCCCTGGATCAAGCCCTGGTCGCCGACCTGGCCGCCCGACTCGGCGTAGAACGGCGTGGTGTCGAGCACCACGATGCCCTGCTCGCCCGCTTTCAGCTCCGTCACCGGCGCGCCGTTGGCGTACAGTGCGATCACCTTCGAATTGTGTTGCAGCTGGTCGTAGCCGACGAACTTGTTCTTCTCGCCGCTGTATTCGACGTTGGCGGCCATCTTGAATTTGCCGGCCGCGCGCGCGATCTTCTTCTGGTTTTCCATCGCCGCGTGGAATCCTGCCTCATCCAGCGTCACATTGCGTTCGCGGCAGATGTCGGCCGTCAGGTCCAGCGGGAAGCCGTAGGTGTCGTACAGCGTGAAGGCGGTGCCGCCGTCGAGCTTGCTCGCATCCTTGGCCAGTTCCGCCTCCAGGATCTTCATGCCGTGTTCCAGCGTCTCGCCGAAACGCTCTTCCTCGGCTTTCAGCGTCTGGGCCACGCGCTCCATGGCTTCCGTCAGTTCCGGATAGGCCGCGCCCATCTCGATGTTGAGGTCGGCCACCAGCTTGTAGAAGAATGGCTTGGCCTGGCCCAGCTTGTGGCCGTGGCGCAGCGCGCGGCGGATGATGCGGCGCAGCACGTAGCCGTGGCCTTCCGAGCTCGGGATGATGCCGTCGACGATCAGGAAGGCGGCGGCGCGGATGTGGTCGGCGATCACGCGCAGCGACTTCGATTCCAGATCGGTGGCGCCGGTTTCGCGCGCGGCGGCCTTGATCAGGTTCTGGAACAGGTCGATCTCGTAGTTGCTGTGCACGTGCTGCAGCACGGCGGCCAGGCGCTCCAGGCCCATGCCGGTGTCCACGCACGGCTTGGGCAGCTTGTTCATGTTGCCCGCTTCGTCGCGGTTGAACTGCATGAACACCAGGTTCCAGATTTCGATGAAGCGGTCGCCGTCTTCCTCAGGCGAACCCGGAGGGCCGCCCCATATGTCCGGACCGTGGTCGTAGAAGATTTCCGTGCACGGGCCGCAAGGGCCGATGTCGGCCATCTGCCAGAAGTTGTCCGACGCGTAGCGCGAACCCTTGTTGTCGCCGATGCGGATGATGCGCTCTTTCGGCACGCCGATCTCGTTGGCCCAGATGTCGTAGGCCTCGTCGTCCTCGAAGTAGACGGTGACGGTCAGCTTGTCGGCTGGCAGCTGGTAGACCTTGGTCAGCAGTTCCCAGGCGTAGTTGATCGCGTCGCGCTTGAAATAGTCGCCGAAGCTGAAATTGCCCAGCATTTCAAAGAACGTGTGGTGGCGGGCCGTGTAGCCCACGTTTTCCAGGTCGTTGTGTTTGCCGCCGGCGCGCACGCAGCGCTGCACGGTGGTCGCGCGCGAGTACGGGCGCGTGTCGAGACCAAGGAACACGTCCTTGAATTGCACCATGCCGCTGTTGGTCAACAACATGGTCGGGTCGTTGCCAGGCACCAATGGACTGGAACGGACGATCGAGTGACCCTTGGATTCAAAGAACTTGAGGAATTTGTCGCGGATTTCAGATGATTTCATGTCGGTTGGCAGAGGTGGCTGGCAGGTGCAAAGGGTTGATTATACGTGAAGAAATGGCCGGTAAATACCCGCCGGTGTTGGCGCCGGCCTCTAGGCGGGTCCGGCGGCACGCTCAGGCGAACGCCGGGCCGATCAGGTCGATGCGGTCGGTGCAGAAGCCATCCACGCCCCAGGCCAGGATTTCGCGCGCCCGCTCCGGGGTGTTGACGGTGTAGCAGAACAGCCCCAGCCCCGCCTGTTTGACGGCCTGCGCCAGCGCCGGCGTCAGGTGCTGGTGGTTGGTGTGGATGGCGACCGCGCCCAGCGCGGCGGCCTGGGCTTGCCAGTCGGCGGGCACGGTGTCGAACAGGCAACCGCGCGGCAAGGCCGGCACGGCGTCGCGGGCGGCGGCCAGCGCCGTCATGCTGAACGAGGACAGCAGCGGCAACCCGGCCGGGTCGCCGGCGGCCAGCGCATCGGTGAATTTGTCGCGCGTGGCCTCGGCCACCCAGCGCCCGGTGGCCGCCTCGAAGCCCGCCGCCGGCTTGATCTCGATGTTCATCCAGATGCGCTGCGCCCGGCAGTAGTCGACGAACTGGGCAAACGTGGGCACCGGCTCGCCCCGGAATTCCGGTCCGAACCAGCTTCCCGCGTCCATGCTTGCGAGGTCGGCCGCGTCCGTCGCGGGCACGCTGCCGAGGCCGGGCACCGTGCGGCCGAATTGCTCGTCATGCATGACCACGCCGATGCCGTCACGCGACAGCATCACGTCGAATTCCACGGCCCGGAAGCCGTAGGCTAGGCCGCAGCGCAGGGCGGCGATGGTGTTTTCCGGCGCGAGCGTGCCGCCGCCCCGGTGCGCGACGATTTTGGGATATGGCCACATGGTAATTGCCTTGAAAAAGACTGTTGTTTCAACCTTACCATGCTTGCGCGGGCGCGGCGAATTCAGGGGCGGACCCTAGGCTCTGTCCTTGCACTGCGCGGTGGTTTGCCCGGCCGTGCGACGGCGCAGGACGACAAACCAGGGTCAGACCCAAAGGTCAGACCCTTCTGCGCCGCGATGCTAATGCAACTGGTGCTTCAGCGCCGACAATTCGTGGTGCATGTGGTTGACCGCGCTTTTCATCTGCGGCGTCAGGTCGGCGCCGCTGCTGCACACGCGCTTGGCGCGGTCGCCCAGTTGTTCCAGGTCGTCCACCATTTGACGGATACGCCCCTCGTCGTTGGACTGGATCACGTCCTTGGCCATGTCGGCCTGCTTGTCCAGGCGCTCGATGCAGTCGCGCAGTTCGCCCGGCACGTTGCGCTCGGCCGAACAGGCTTGCGACGCCTGCCCGATCGCATGTTCCACACTGCTGAACCGCCGTTGGATCTCATTCGCTTGCAGCATGATGGTTTCCTCCAAGTCAGATCGCGCGCACCGTGCGCACGTCACCGTTGGATGGGCAACCGGGCGGCCCGGTTCCCTCGTGCCGCTTGAGCCAGCACAAGCACGGCGGCAACGGTTCGCGCTATGGCCTCAGTTTCCGCACACGGGCAAGGACAGCGCCTGCAGCACCTCGCCGCGCTCCGACTGGACGAAGGCGCTCACCGCCAGCCTGCCCGGCGCCGCGCCCGGTGGCAGCGGCAGCGTGCGCTTGACGAGCGCCACATTGCTGCCCGCCTTGTCGCCGGACGACAAGGGCAGCGGCGCCAGCCAGGTGCGCACCACATGATCGTGGCGCAACAGGCGGCCGCCGTTTTCACCGGCCGTCACCTTGCTCGCCAGTCCGCTTTCCACCAGCGCCACGTACAGCTTGCCGTCGCGGGCCGCGCTGGCGCTGACTTCAACCGGCAAGCCCGCCGCACCGGCCTGCCCCAGCGTGATGCGGATGTCGGCCTGCGCCGCCTGCCCGTTAATGCGCTTGACGGCGGCCGGCACGCCACCCGTCCAGCGGTCCACGCCACCGCGCAGCTCCTGCCCCGCCACAAACAATTCCGGCGTGTAGACGGTGCGTGAGCCGGCCAGATCCGTCAGCCAGCGCTGGCGCGCGCTGTAGGCCGCGTGCGAGAACGGGTCTTTCCAGCCGATGTAGTTCCAATAATCGACGTGCAGCGCCAGCAGCACGGCCTGCTCCGGCGTCACGCCCGCCGCCCGCAGGCCGCTCACGTACTGGTCGGCCGGCGGACAGCTGCTGCAACCTTCCGAGGTGTACAGCTCCAGCAGCGCGACCCGGTAGGCGGGGCTGCGGGCACTGCAACTATTGGCGGCCAAAACTGGCGCGACGCTCAGCGCAACCATGATGCTCAGGCTCAAGATCAACGGTTTCATGCTGTCTCCGATTTGTACGATATGTCCTCTTGGTCGGGCTGCCGGGGCCAACCTGACAGTACCTTGTAAAAACTTGGTAAAAACAAAAACCATATCGAAAAATTAAGTTACCATGCCCAACCTCTTCCATCCACTCGTTTAGCATGGACGACCTCGCATCGCGCGCTGCCCGCCACTGGCCCGGCTTGTTGCTGACAGCGCTTATCCATATCGCATTGCTGGTCGCCATGTGGCGCCAACTACCCGACCAGCCCGCCAGCCGCCTGGCCCACACGCGCCCTGCCATCCAATGGTTGTTGCCGCTCGCGCCGCGCCCAGCTGCGGTGCAACGCGTGCCGCCGCGCGCCGCGTCCCGCCCGGCCGCTGCGGTGACGAGCTCGCCCGCGCCCAACCAGCCAGAACGGCCCGCCGCGACCACGCCGCCAACAACGCCAGTCCAGCCACAGGCGATCACGCCGCCCGAGCAACTGCCGCCGGAGCCGGATTTCGGTCCCGCCCGGCCCAGTGCGGCCGACATCATGAGCCGCGCACGGCGCGACATCGCCGGCATCGACCGGCAATTGCGCAAGGAATTTCCAACACGGGGAAATGAGACTCCGCCGGACAGCATGCAGGCCCGACTGGCGCGCGGCATCAGCGCCGCGCACGACGCCGTCGGCCCCAAGTGGTATGAAGGTGCGAGGATGGTGGAACTGAGCCAGCCGGACAGCAAGACGCGCGTCTACAAGATCATGACGGCACTGGGCACGTATTGCTTCACGCAATACGAGGATGGGCGCAAAGCCTACACCAACTGCCCGCGCTAGCGCACCGTCGCGCCCCGTTCAGCCCGGCGCCAGGGCCGGCGTGGCCGGCGCCACCGGCGTCAACTGGCGCAATCGCAGCGCGATCAGCATCGCCACGCAGAGCGCCGCGCCCAGCACGGCCACCACGCCCGGCCAGCCGCCCCGCGCCCACACCATGCCGGTGGCCGAGCCGACCACGCTGGAGCCGAAATAGTAGAAGAACAGGTACAGCGCCGATGCCAGCGCCCGCGGCGCGGCGGCGCGCCGCCCGACCCAGCTGCTGGCCACGGAATGGGTGGCGAAGAAGCCGAACGAGAACAGCGCCACGCCGGCCACGATCACCGGCAGCGCATGCGACAGCGTCAGCAGCAGGCCCGCCAGCATCAGCGCCAGCACGCGCCACAACACGCCGCGCCGCCCCAGCCGGTCCGCCAGCCTGCCGGCCCAGATGGAACTGTAGATGCCGAGCAAATACAGCAAGGAAATCAAGCCGACCGCCGTCTGACTGAGGCCATACGGCGCGGCCAGCAGCCGGTAGCCGATGTAGTTGTACACGCTGACGAAGCTGCCCATCAGCAGGAAGGCCAGCGCGAACAGCAGCGGCAAGCCGGCGTCCGTCAGGTGCAGGCGGCAGCCATCACGCATGGCGCGCCAGCCGCCGCGCGCGGGCGTGAAATGGCGCGACGCGGGCAGGCTGCGCCAGAAATCCCAGGCCGCCAGCAGGCCGGCCACGCCCATCACGGCCAGCGCCACCCGCCACGAGAAATAGTCGCTGAGCAACGACGTGAGCAAGCGCCCGCTCATGCCGCCAAACGCGCTGCCGCTGATGTACAACCCCATGGACAGGCCGAGCGAAGCCGGTTCGATTTCCTCGCCCAGATACGCCATGGCGACGGCCGGCATGCCGCCCAGCACCAGTCCCAGCGCGGCGCGCAGCGCCAGCAGTTGCGGATAATTGCGGGCCAGCGCGCACAGCACGGTGAGCGCGGCCGCCAGCGCCATCGCCGTCACCATCATCGGCTTGCGGCCCAGCCGTTCCGACAGCGCGCTCGACAGCAGCAGCGAAAACGCCAGCGCCGCCGTCGAGATCGACAGCACCAGACTGCTTTGCGCCGGAGTGAGCGCAAACTGGTGCGACAGCACCGGCATCAGAGGTTGCACGCAATACAACAGCGCGAACGTCGAAAAGCCGCCGAAGAACAGCGCCCGGTTGGTGCGCCGGAACGCTGGCGTGCCGGCGGCGATGCGGGGAGAGGCGGAAGCGGAGGCGGACATGATGGCCTTGAGCTGGAACAATGTCTTCATCTTAGGATTGCTCATTCATATCGTCCAATATATATTTAAGACGTTACTAATACATAGAAACGATTACTGAACATGGAACTCCGCCACCTGCGCTACTTCGTCGCCGTCGCCGAGGAACTCAGTTTCACGCGCGCGGCGCAGCGCCTGCACATCGGCCAGCCACCGCTGAGCCAGCAGATTCAGGCGCTCGAAGCGGAAGTGGGCGCTCGCCTGCTCGAGCGCAGCAAGCGCTGGGTGCGCCTCACGGAAGCGGGCAAGCTGTTCCTCGACGATGCGCGCCGCGTGCTGGCCCTGTCCGAGCAGGCGATGCAGACGGCGCGCCGGGCCCAGCGCGGCGAGGCGGGCGAACTGCGCATCGGCTTCACCTTCTCCACCCCGTTCACGCCGCTGTTCGCCACCGTCATCAACCGCTACCGCCAGCGCTATCCGGGCGTCACGCTGACCCTGCATGAAATGGCCACCCTGCCCCAGATCGAAGCGCTGCCCGCGCGCACGCTGGACCTGGGTTTCGTGCGCCCGCCCGAGGTGGCGGTGCTGGAGGCGGTGCGGATGACCATCTTGCGCAAGGACCCGCTGTTGCTGGTGCTGCCGGTCGGGCATCCACTGGCGCAGCGCGAGGTGGTGGCTGCGCGCGAGTTGCAAGGGTTGCCGTTCGTGATGTATCCGCCCACTGCGGGCACCGGCATCTACCACCAGATTCTGCGCCTGTGCCGGGCGGCGGGATTCGAACCGCAGATCGCGATGGAGGCGGGCGAGGTGTCGTCCATCATCGGGCTGGTGGCGGCCGGCTGCGGCATCTCGATTCTGCCCGGCTCGTTCAACAGCATACGGATGGAAGGCGTGTGCTACCGCGCGCTGGCGGAACGGGAGGCCATCACCACGCTGCTGCTGGCGCAGCGCAAGGATGAGACGTCGCCGCTGGTGGAAGCGTTCGTGGCGCTGGCGCTGGCGGCGGCGCAGGAGGAGTCAAGGGACAGACATTGACCGCAAAGTTAAGCGGCGAGCATCGTCGTTCCCGCGCAGGCGGGAACGACGAATTTAATGTGGCGACTTCAGGAGCCGCCCCAGAAGCGGCTGGACTGCCGATCAGGCGTAATCGGCATCCAGTTCGGAGCCGGCGTAGTTTTCCAGTTCCGAGAACAGCGTCTTCATGGCCGTGCGGCCACGGATATGCTGCAGCACCGTGCAGGTGTTGCGGTAGCTCTCGATGCGATCGAGCAGCACCGGGTGGTGCTGCACCGGCACGGCGGCCACCAGCGCGGCCCAGCCTTCCTCGAAGTCCGGCTTGTTCTTGCGCACCGCCTTGACGAAGCGCTCGAACTCCTTCTGCCCCGTGCGCGCCACCACCCTGCCCCCGCCTTCGACGGCGAAGATGATGGCCAGCGCGATCACACCTTCCGCATTCAGGTCGGTGTCGTTGACCGGCCCTTCGCTGTTGTGGCGGCGCAGCCAGGACGCCAGCCGCACGATCGCTTGCGCCTCCTTGCGCTGCTTGAGCTGCAAGGCGTAACGCTCGTAACCGGACCAGTTCTGGTTCGGGTCGGCCTGGCAGATGTCGATGAACAGTTCACGCAGACGGCGCTGCGCATACACGGGATCCTGGTCGTACTCGCCCACCAGCGCATCCTCGGGCAGCGCGGCCAGTTCGCGGATCAGGCGGAAACCCGCCTGGAACGCGTGCTCGGCCCCGTGCTCGACCAGGAAGTCCAGCGCGGCCTGGTCGCCCTCGTGCCGCAGCACGCTGTCCAGGCCCAGCGAGACGCCGCCCACGGTCAGCTGCAGCGCCTTCTGGATGCCATCGGCCGTGCGGTCGTTGGTGAACTTCTCGGCCACCATGGCTGTGATGCCCGTCAGCTCGTCGGCCAGGTTGACGGCGGCGTCGGGACGATTGTCCGACGCCAGTTGCTTGATGGCGCGCGTGAGGCGCGGCAGGTTTTCTACAACAATGGCTGGCAGCATGGATCAGGCTTCCATCACGAGAAAATGCCGGTGCCCAGGCTGCGGCGTGCGCCCGGCTTGGGTGCGCTGCGGGTCGACGGCACTTGTTTGCGCAAGCGGTACAGCAATTCCTTGGTGGAGCGCTGCAGGTGCTTGGGGTCCTCGTCCGGGTCGTCGCTGAATTCGGCGTCGGCCAGGTCGGCGCTGTGGCGGAATTCCGGGAACAGTTCGAACAGCGCGCGGTCCCAGCCATCCTCGGACGCCTGCGCCAGCGCCACGGCCAGCGGCACCACGTCGTTGTCGGACGAGGTCTGGCCCGTCAGATAAGGGCCCTTGGAGATGATCTCGCCGGCCACTTCCAGGATTTCCTTGGGCGCCATCGAGAACAGGATGGCGAACACGGTCGAGCCCCAGTCGGTGGCCGAGGCCTCCGACAGCAGCGCGTTGCGGCGGTCCTCGTCGTCGTTAGCGAACACCACGCCGTGCACGTGCGCGAACAGCGACTCGGCGATGCGTTCGGGATCGTCCTCGATCAGGTCGTCCGGCCAGGTGGCGGCGAAGAAGGCCAGGCTGTCGGCCCAGGCCTTGGGCGGCACCAGCAGGGTGGCCAGCGACATCTTGCCGCCGTCAAAGCCGGCCATGTGCAGCGCCGTCACCTGCGGCGGCAAGTCCTGCAGCACGTCCACCACGGCCAGATCGCCGTACTGGTCGGCCGCATCGGCAAACGCTTGCTCGGCGTGGCCCAGCGAGCCGGCCAGCACCAGTTCCGTCACCTGCTTGCGCAGCGCGGGCAGATTGCTTTTTTCCGACATGGTCACTCTCCTTCCTGATCGAACATTTGGGCGAAGTCGTCGCTCGCCTGGTCTTCCTCGTACTCGTCGTCGTCGCCGTCGTCGTTCGCCGACAACTGCTCCAGCGACTGGTCGTCGTCGTCCCACTTGCGCGGGTTCTTGTACAGGAAGGCGGTGATGATGGCCTGGCGCGCCAGCTCGGGGAAGCTCTCCTCCAGCGCCGCGTACATCTTGGCCGCCTGCTCGCCCGGGCACGAGGCCATGGCGAACACGCGCGACGGGTCGCCGAATTCATAGTCTTCCGCCTCGGCCAGCAAGCCCTTGGGGTTGGAAAACTCGATGTGGTCGACCAGCGCGAAGGCCAGCATGTTCACATCCTCGATGCCGCCGCCGCTGGCGTACTCGGACACCAGGGCATCGACCATGTTCTTGTAGTTCTTGTGATCGGGCGGGTCGCCCAGAATGCCTTCGATCTGGCCGCCCAGTTCGCGCGACTGATAGGCAAATTCGGGGTGTACTTTTCTCATGGATTACTTTCGTTCTGTACTACTGATCTGGAATGGCTGGCGAAAAACGGCGGGCCGCGGCGCCGTGGCCGCGACTACCGCTGCGGGCGTCAGGCCGCCGGCAGCGTGGTGCCGTGCATGTTGAAGACCGAGCGCCACAGCTGGTAGGCCTCCGCCTCCGGGTCGATGATGATGCGGTGGTTCACGCTCTGGTTGTATTCTTCGCGCTTGACCGGGTCGGACAGGATTTCGTACGCCTTGGTGATGCTCTTGAACCGCGCTTCCGCACCGGGCGCCTGGTTGCGGTCGGGGTGGAAACGCATGGCCAGCGAGCGGTAGACCTTCTTGATTTCATCGTCCGTGGCGTTGGGCGCGACACCGAGCACATTGTATAAATTTTCCATTTGGGAAATTCTCCGGGCCGAATGCCATAAACATTAAACACGAATTATCCTATAGATCGGCCCCGCGCGTGCCGCTTTGAGCCCGCTCCGGGCCCGCTTCGGGTGGGATCCGGCCGCCATTGCGCCGCCATCGGCGCGCAAAACGGCCCGTCCGCGCCCTGTCCGTTGTCGCAATCTTGCCAATTCATCCATTTCGATGGCGCGCCGCGGCAAATCCCGCTGCACGGGGGAGCGATACGGTAAAATGCCCGCTACTCGACCCTTTGCAAAGCAACTTTTCAGATGAGCAACGATAAAAACAGCACCGCGCCGGCACTGGCCTCCAACTTCCTGCGCGCCATCGTCGAATCGGACCTGGCGGCCGGCACCCACGTGCGCGACGGCCTGCCGTCCGTGATCACCCGTTTCCCGCCCGAGCCGAACGGCTACCTGCACGTGGGCCACGCCAAGTCGATCTGCCTGAACTTCGGCCTGGCGCGCGACTACCAGGGCCGCTGCCATTTGCGCTTTGACGACACCAATCCCGAGAAGGAAGAACAGGAATACGTCGACACCATCATCGACAGCGTCAAGTGGCTCGGCTTCACCTGGGACCACCAAGGCCCGCAAGGCACCGAGCACCACCTGCACTACGCCAGCGACTACTTCGAGCAGCTGTACGCGATGGCCGAATACCTGATCACCTCGGGCCACGCCTACGTGGACAGCCAGAGCGCCGAGGACATGGCCACCAACCGCGGCAACTTCAGCACGCCGGGCAAGAACTCGCCGTTCCGCGACCGCCCGCGCGAAGAATCGCTGCAACTGTTCCGCGACATGCGCGCCGGTAAATTCCCGGACGGCGCCCACATCCTGCGCGCCAAGACCAGCGACGACGCGATGGCCTCGCCCAACATGAACATGCGCGACCCGGCCATCTACCGCATCCGCCACGCGCACCACGTGCGCACCGGCGACGCCTGGTGCATCTACCCGATGTACGACTACACGCACCCGATCTCGGACGCGCTGGAGCAGATCACCCATTCGATCTGCACGCTGGAATTCCAGGACCACCGCCCGTTCTACGACTGGCTGCTGGCCACGCTGGCCGAAGGCGGCTTCTTCCAGCAGCCGGTGCCGCGCCAGTACGAGTTCTCGCGCCTGAACCTGACCTATGTGATCACCAGCAAGCGCAAGCTGCGCCAGCTGGTCGATGAGAAGATCGTGGACGGCTGGGACGATCCGCGCATGCCCACCATCGTCGGCCTGCGCCGCCGTGGCTACACGCCCGAGGCGATCCAGCTGTTCTGCGAACGCATCGGCGTGACCAAGTCCGACGGCTGGATCGACATGAGCACGCTCGAAGGCTGCCTGCGTGAAGACCTGGACCCCAAGGCGCCGCGCGCCACGGCCGTGCTGCGCCCGCTCAAACTGATCATCGACAACTTCGACGCCGGCGCCAGCGAGCAATGCAGCTCGCCTGTCCACCCGCACCACCCGGAGATGGGCGTGCGCAGCTTCCCCATCACGCGCGAACTGTGGATCGAGGAGGAGGACTTCATGGAAACGCCGAGCAAGGGTTACTTCCGCTACTACCCGCCGATCGGCGACGCGCCGGGCAGCCGCGTGCGCCTGCGCCACGGCTATGTGACCGAATGCACGGGCTACGACAAGGACGAGAACGGCAAAGTGACGGCCGTCCACGTCAACTACTTCCCCGACAGTAAATCGGGCACGCCCGGTTCGGACAACTACAAGGTCAAGGGCAACATCCACTGGGTGTCGGCCGCCACCGCGCTGGAAGCGGAAGTGCGGCTGTACGACCGCCTGTTCACCGACCCGCAGCCGGACGGCGGCGGCAAGGACTTCATGCAGGCGCTCAACCCGAACGCCAAGGAAGTGATCACGGCCTACCTGGAGCCGGGCATGACGGCGGCCCAGCCCGACCAGCGCTTCCAGTTCGAGCGCCACGGCTATTTCGTGGCCGACCGCGTCGATTCCACGCCGGGCAAGCCGGTGTTCAACCGCATCGTCACGCTGAAGGACAGCTGGGCCGCCAAGTAAGCCGGCGCCGCCCCTGGAAACCGCCTTCGGGCGGTTTTTTTTATGCGCGCGCGACAGCAAACGTCGCCCCACTTTGCATAGGACAAATAGTCATTTAACAAAATTGCTTGACTGTGCATAGGCGGCGGCTTATAAATCAGGCAACATTCTTCCCCCGCCGACCAGGCCGCCATGCCATGCTCCGGGCCCATTTCCATTGACCAGGAATAGTCCAGCGCAAAACCCCATGCCTACCAACCGAGCGCACAAGAACTGGCTGTCCCACGCCGCGTCCGTGTGGTGGACGGGCGCGCTGCTGTCGCTGGCCGTGGGATTGGCGCTGTACGTCGTCACGACGCTGTCGATCGAGCATGACGCCCACCAGCGCTTCCAGAACCAGGCCCGCAACGCCCAGTACGCCATCACCGCGCGGGTGCGGGCCTACACCGACGTGCTGCGCGGCGCGGCCAGCTTCTTCCAGGCGGCCGACAGCGTGGACCGCGCCAGTTTCCACCGCTACGTCGCCGGCCTCAACCTGCCGCAGGAATTCGCCAGCATCGACAACATCAACTTCGCCCGTTATGTGACCGACGACCAGCGCGACCGCTTTGAACGGACCATGCGCGCCAAACCGTCCGACGGCTACCCGGCGTTCCCCACCGCCGCGCCGGCGCGGCGCCCCGACTACGCCATCATCACGCTGATCGAGCCGGTCGAGCAGTATGGCGACAAGCTGGGCGTGGACATCGCCGCGCGCCCGGCCGTGGCCCAGGCGCTGGCCCATTCGCGCGACACGGGCGCGCCCACCACGTCCGGCCAGCTGATCGTCGTGCCGGGCCAGCCGGGCCGCGCCAAGCTGGCCATGCGCATGCCCGTCTACCGCCGCGACATGGCGCTCGACAGCGTCACCCGGCGCCGCGCCGCCTACCTCGGCTCGGTCGGCATCGGCTTCAGCGTGCGCCGGCTGGTGCAGGCGGCGCTCGACGAGATCGGCGGCCACGATCTGCACCTGGCGCTGTACGACGCCGGCGCGCTGGACGAGCCCCGTCCGCGCACGGTGCCCGACGACCTGTTGTTCACCAGCCCGGCGCACGGTCCCGGCGGCGAGCCGGCGCGCGATCGGTTCGCCACCACGCTGGCGGTGGACTGCGGCGGGCGCCTGTGGCAGGCGCGATTCAGCGCGGCGAAGGCGGCCTGGCATTCGCGCGTGGACCGCTACCTGCCCTGGCTGGCGTTCGGCGCGGGCGGCCTGGTCACGCTGCTGCTGTACGTGCTGTTCCACACGCTGGCCACGTCGCGCCGGCAAGCCGTGCGCATGGCCAAGGGCATGACGCGCGAACTGCGCGACAGCCAGGCCAGCCTGCAACGCTCGCATCACCAGCTGCGCCGCCTGGCCGCGCACGCCGACCGGATCAAGGAGCTCGAACGCAAGCGCATCGCGCGCGAAATCCACGACGACCTGGGCCAGAACCTGCTGGTGCTGCGCATCGAGGCCGACCTGCTGGCCGCGCGCACGCGCCAGCGCCACCCGCGCCTGCACGCGCGCGCGCGCACCACGCTGGGCCAGATCGACCGCACCATCCGCAGCGTGCGCCACATCATCAACGACCTGCGCCCCGCCGTGCTGGACCTGGGCCTGAACGCGGCCGTCGAATGGCAGATCGACCAGTTCCGCCAGCATGCCGGCGTGGCGTGCGAGCTGGACGTCGAGGATGAGATCACGGTGGACGATCTGTGCGCCACCGCTTTCTTCCGCGTGCTACAAGAGTCGCTCAGCAACGTGCTGCAGCATGCGCGCGCCAGCGCCGTGCGGGTCGCCCTGCGCCAGCGCGACGGCGTGCTGACCATGACGATCAGCGACAACGGCGTCGGCATCGGGCCCGGCGTGCGCAACAAACCGGGCTCGTTCGGCCTGGTCGGCATCGAGGAGCGCATCGGCCTGCTGGGCGGGCGCTGCGCCATCAGCGGCGGCGAGCATGGCGCGGGCACGACGGTGGCCGTGTCGGTGCCGGTGGCCGTGCCGGCGGATGCGCTCTCGACGCCAGCCGGCGGCCAGGCGCTCGCCGCCTGAAAAAGCGCTCATCCTTTGAGAAATATCAACAAGGTGGTCTTTTCCATAAGCAACAATTCTCCATTCCAACACGGAGCGGCACGCCATCCTGGGGCCGCGCGGCGCTGAGGTCACGGGCGCCGACTTACTGCCATTTTGAAAGTCATTCTCATAGTGCCGATTACCGACAAATTTTTGAATTTCATGTTGAAATCGGCGGCGCGCCGAATATACTGGGGATGTTGATATGCATCAACTTACTGCTACCCGACCTCCGTAGCAGCGCGGTCCGGGCTACACCGCATCAAAGGCCACCGCCACCGGCGGCGCGCCGGCACGCCAGCAACTTCGTTTTCAACTCACTCAAGGCAAAGGGATTTCACCCATGATTTCACATGACAGCTTTCAAGCAATCGCCGACCTGGACCTGGAACCGATCAAGGTCAAACTGATGCATGAAGAGTCCGGCGAAGGATGGTCGCTGGAGCAGGCCAATGCGGTCGAGTTCGAGTACCGCCGTTTCCTGTACCTGATGAAAACCTTTCCGCACGAGCAAACCGCGCCGCTGATGGACGTCGACATCTTCTGGCACTATCACATCCTGGACACGATGAAATACGCGGCCGACTGCGACGCCGTGTTCGGCTACTTCCTGCACCACTTCCCCTACATCGGGCTGCGCGGCGAGGACGACGAGCAAGTGCACCACCGCGTGGGCGAGCGCATGCGCGAACTGTACGAGGCGACCTTCGGCGAGAGCTACGACCGCAGCGCCCGTCCCGCCTACTCCGGCGCGGCCGTGCAGGCCAGCGGCGCGGAAACGGCCTACTCGGGCGCGGCCACCAGGCAAGCGGGCGAAACGGCCTATTCCGGCGCGCAGACGGTCGCCTATTCGGGCGCGGCCACCCAGCAGGCCAAGCAAACGGCCTACTCGGGCGCGCAGACGGTGGCCTACTCGGGCGCCGCCACCAAACAAGCCAGCGAGACGGCCTACTCGGGCGCGCAGACGGTCGCCTATTCGGGCGCCGCCACCCAGCAGGCCAAGCAAACGGCCTACTCGGGCGCGCAGACGGTCGCCTACTCGGGCGCGGCCACCAAACAGGCCAGGGAGACGGCGTACTCGGGCGCGCAGACGGTGGCCTATTCGGGCGCCGCGATTTCTGATGCGCACGCCAACAAAATAGCCTATTCTGGATTACAGGCAGACCAGCAAACGGCTTATTCCGGCGCGGCGATCGCGCCCAAGGCGGACAGCATGTACACGGTGCGGCCGCGCCTGGGCGCCTGAGCGCGCACCTGCTGGCGGCACGGCCGCCAGCGGCCAGACCAGGATGCCGGGGTTCGCAAGGACCGCCGGCATTTTTTCATCATTTCGCGGAGGGCATCATGAGCGTCAACGCCGTCAACACCAGCAGCAGCGCCGCCGTCCAGGCGCCACCGGCGCCGCCAGCGCAGCAGCCCAAGCCGGCGCAGAAGCCGGCCGCCGAACAGGTCGCCGCCGCGCCGCCGCCGCCGCCTCCCGCACCGGCCGTCAACACGCAGGGCCAGAAGATAGGCACGACCATCAGCACCACGGCCTGACGGCGAAGGCGACGAACGCGGGCGGGCCGCAAGGCCGGCACCGGGCGCGCAGCCGGCACGCCAAGGCGCCGCAACAAGGGAAGGACAACACGGAAAGGACGGTACGCCGGACGGCGCCGTCATGCCAGACCCGTCGGGCCTGGCGAACGCGGCAACGACGGCGTCAGGCTGCGCCCGCGCCGTCGGGTGTGGCTGCTCAGGCGGCCATCAGCTCGCGCAGTTCGCGGATGCTGAAATCGCTGATCTCGTGCATGCGGATCAGGATGGTCGCGCCGATCGGCAGCGTGTTGTGGCGGATCTTGCTGATCACGGGCGGTGCGACTTCCAGCGCGCGCGACAGGGCCGCATCATTTTTCAGTTGCAGTTTCTCAATGATGGCGTCCAGCACACGGTTCGGGTTGTACGTAGGCGACGCGGTGATTTCTTTGATAGACATGATGTTCACTAGGTTTCCGGCCGTCTCTTGGTAAGAAAACGACACTCAAATAAAAAATATGTAGCTTCATTACCTCGATCGCAGCCCCGAACGCCAACTTTCCTGCTGGCATCCGACGCGCGGCCGGGATAATACACGCTTCCGTTAACGTAAGGCTAACTCATCAGACATTTCTGTGAGATTTAGAGAGATTTTACGCCTATTTCTTGTGGTAGGAACATTTTCCTTGCGAAATAAGTAAAAAACCTTAGCGTGAGCGGCTGAAACCTGCTGCGAGGAAACACCATTCGACGGCCAACAGCGTGGCCAACTGGGCGATTGTGCCCGGGAGGAACAGGCCTTGGCCTGTGGAGAGGACGCCACAGTGCGAGTCGCCATACCAGCCCAGCTGGCGGCGGATCTCGTCCGGGGTGGGAGGGGGACGGCGATCGAATTCACGCAAATGCATGTAAGCCCGGACCTGCTCCTTGGTCGGATGCAATGAGGTAGGCATGTCGCGCTCCTTCACGGTCGTCGCCAGCTTGCGCCGGCGATATAGTCATTAACGGCCAGCTAACCGATTTCCGCAGCCGCCACGACGATTTGGCTCACCATATCGTATCATAGGGCCGCCTGGTTGATATACATCATGCAACTCGTCTTACAAGTCTGCAGCACCAAGCTTACACCTGACTTGCAACGTGGTGGCGGCCCGGCGGCGGTGTTGCGCTAGAATGACGACCCCGTCCGACCGCAACGCATAAGAAGACCGCCATGACCTACGAAGAATTCCTCGACGAAATAACCACCCTGCTCACCGAGCTGTACGACATGGCCGACGACGCCGCCATCAAGCTGGTGATGGACGCCCAGGCCGCCGACCATTTCGTCACCCACGACGACCAGCCCGAACTGCGCACGGTCGAACAGGCGAAAAAAGAAGCGGCGGCCCTGTACGAGGCCCGCCAGAACAAGCAGCGCACGCAGCAGAAACAGCAGCAGCGCGTGCACCAGCAGCGCGTGCAAAAGAAACGCTGACCGGCCCCGGCGGCCCGGCTGGCCGGGCCGCACGCGCGCGCCGTCATCAGGGCCGCGCGTCGCCCTGCCAGAACGACGCCGCCTTCAGATAGGCTTGCGCGCCGGCACTGCGCCCGAGCTGACGGCCCGCCTCGTCGCCGGCGCGGAAATGGATGCCGCCATAACGGCGCGACATGCCCGCCTCGTCCGCCGCCTCCGAGAACGTGCGCCACGCCAGCACCACGTCCGCCGCCGGCGACGCCGGTTCGGCCTTGAGGCTGTGGGCCGGCACCGTCACGCTGGCGACGAAGGTGTCGGCGCCCGTGTAGCGGCGCAGCACCTCGGCCGCCGCCGCGCTGAACGCGCTGTGGCCGCTCACATATTCCGCGAACGGCGGCACGGGGAAGGAGCCGGGCTGGAATGGAATCCAGGCCGCGCCATCCATGTCCACGTTGTCCAGGCCGGGGCCGCCCCAGCCACGGATGCGCTTGCCATTGAACAGGTAACGCACGGCCGTGATCGGGCGCGAGGTGTTGTAGTAGCGCTTCGCTTCCCAGGCGCCGATGCCGGCGTCGAACACGGCGTTGGACAGGGCGAAATACATCTTGGCGTCGTCGTCGAGCGTGTGCTTGTCGCGCCCCGACACGAGCTGGGCGAACAAATGCCAGTGGCCGGGCGGCTGTTCCGAATTGGGGCCGTCGGCCCAGTAGTCGGCCATGCACTTCTGGCGGTCGTCCAGCGCTGCCGTCAGATCGATGATTTCCTGCGCTTGCGCCACATAGTCGGCGCTGCCGAACGCGGCCGGCGCGGCCGGCCGGAACTGGTCGCTGCGCGTCAGCGCGAAGCCCAGCACCTTGCCCCAGTGCGGCGCGCTGTAGGCCGGGGTCACGATGGCGCCCGCCGGGTTCGCATAGCGCAATGGCTGCCAGGACTCCGGATGCGGCATGGCGGCCAGCGGCGTGGTCGCCGCCACCGTCATGGCCGGATTGACCGGCACATAGCCGGTGTAGTCGGCGTATGGCACGGGGTTGCCGCCCGGGCCGGGCGGCGCCAGCTCGCCCAGCTGGTTGGCGCCGTCCACGTGGCGGTAGGCCAGCACGGCCTGGGCCGCCAGATGGCCGACGCCCTCCGGCGTGGCGGGGTCGGTCGAGCGCACGGCGGGGTCGTAGCCGAGCTTGACCATCAGCGCCTCCAGACTGCCTTTCTGGCTCGGGTAGAGGTCGAGCAGCGTCTCCAGCGCCGCATAGCTGATCGCCTTCGATTTGTAGCTATCGGTGCGCTCGCCGGCCGGGCGCCGCAGTGTGTCGCCGTAGCGCGTGCCGTTGGCGTGCGCGTCGTACGCCGCCCAGGCGTCGTACATCGCGGTCGAGACCATGGCCAGTCCGCGCGCCGAGATCGGCGGCCCCAGTTTGACGGTGCGGATGGCCTCGATGTTGGCCTGTTCCCATTGCAGCACGACATTGTCGCCGGCCGGCACGATCAGCGCCGCCTGGCTGGCGCCCCGCGTGGACGGATCGCTGCCGCCGCAGCCGGCCAGCGCCAGCATGGCGCCCGCGCAGGCGAAAGTGGTCCAGCGCGCGCCGGCGCGGCTGGAAGAGAAAATCAGCATGGTTACCCTTGTTTGGATGAATCGACGTGGAAAGGCGGCCCGGAAAAACTTTCCGAATTACAACCTTTCATTTTTGCACGTGATTCTACCAACAGTACCCGGTGATCATTGCTGAAAAATTAAAACAATGTGGTGCGATCGACACGCACCCCGCACTCATCCCCGGCAGCCCGATTGGCAGCCGCAGCCGCCCGACAGCGCCGATCCCACCGTCGGATAGCGCAGGCGCACGCCGAGCTCCCGTTTCAGCCGCGTGTTGCGCATGCGCCGCGATTCGGACATGAACGACAGCAGCGTCGGCGTGACCACGCGCTCCAGCTCGGCGCGCGGCAGGCGCGGCGCGCGCGCCAGCCCGAAGGCGTCGGCCACCACGTCGAAATACTGGCCCATCTTCATGTCGCTGTCGTCGACCGCGTGGTAGACACGGTTCGCCTGCCCGCGCAGCAGCGCGCGCGCGACGATGCGGGCCAGGTCGTCGGCGTGGATATGGTTGGTGTACACATCGTCGGCCTCGACCAGCGCCGGCGTGCCCTCGTGCAGCCGCCGCAGTGGCAAACGGTCGCCCGCATAGATGCCGGGTACGCGCAGGATGGCCAGCGTGGCGCCGCTGCGCACGGCCCAGGCCCGCAGCACCTGCTCCGCGTCCACCCGCCGCAGTGCGCGGCCGTTGCGGGGCGCCACCGGCCGGCTCTCGTCGATCAGCGCGCCGCCGCAATCGCCATACACGCCGCTGGTGCTGACGTAAACCAGCCGTCCATGGTCAGGTAGAATGGCGGTCACATGGCGCGTGCGCAGGTCGCGCGCGCCGTCCGACTGGGGCGGCGCCAGATGCACGACATACTGCGCCAGGCCTTTCAGGCGGCGCAGCGTTTCGGGCCGGTCCAGGTCGGCCACGACCGGCACCGCGCCCAGCGCGCGCAGCTCGGCGCGGCGGGCGGGCTGGCTGGTGACGGCGAACACGCGGAACTGTGTGCGCAACAGCGGCAGCAGACGCATGCCGACATCGCCGCAGCCGAGGATGAGCAGGCGCGGCCGGTGGAATTTTCGAATAACTGTTTTTTTCATGTGAAAGATTGTATGACGTTTCAAATCACTGTACAGCCCAGCGGCCATCAATTCACCTGTGAGGAAGACGAAACCGTCCTGACGGCGGCCATGCGCGCCGGGGTCGGCATCCCCTACGGTTGCAAGAACGGCGCCTGCAGCTCGTGCAAGGGCAAGGTCGTCTCGGGCACGGTCAGCCACAAGGCGCACCAGCAGAAAGCGCTGACGCCGGAGGAGGAAAGCGCCGGCTGGTCGCTGTTCTGCTGCGCCACCGCCCACAGCGACCTGGTGATCGAGGCGCGCGAAGTGGAAGGCAGCAGCGACTACCCGGTCAAGAAAATGCCGTCGCGCGTGAGCACCATCGAGAAGGTGGCGCCGGACGTGGTGGTGCTGACGCTGCAACTGCCGGCCAACGAGAAGCTCAAGTACCGCGCCGGCCAGTATATCGAGTTCATGCTGCGCGATGGCAAACGCCGCAGCTACAGCGTGGCCACGGCGCCCGAATCGGAGCAGCCGCTGGCGCTGCACATCCGCCACATGCCGGGCGGCCTGTTCACCGAGCAGGTGTTCACCACGCTCAAGGAACGCGACATCCTGCGCTTCGAAGGCCCGCTGGGCACCTTCTTCGTGCGCGACGACAGCGACAAGCCGATGGTGCTGCTGGCGTCGGGCACCGGCTTCGCGCCGATCAAGGCCATCGTCGAACACCTGGTGCAGCAAGGCGCGACCCGCCCCATGACGCTGTACTGGGGCGGCCGCCGGCCGCAGGACCTGTACATGGACACGCTGTGCCGCCAGTGGGCCGCCGAGCTGCCCAACTTCCAGTACGTGCCGGTGGTGTCGAACGCGCTGGCCGAGGACAACTGGCAGGGCCGCACCGGCTTCGTGCACCAGGCCGTGATGGCCGACCTGCCCGACCTGTCCGGCCACCAGGTGTATGCGTGCGGCGCGCCCATCATGGTGGACACGGCCCGCCAGGACTTCACGGCCCAGTGCAAACTGCCGGCCGACGAGTTCTACGCGGACGCCTTCACCACCGAGGCCGACCTCAACCAGCCGTGACGGCCAGCGCCGCCCCGGCCCCATGACGATGCGCGTCCAGCTCCCGTTGCGCGGCTTCGTCCGCAGCCGTCCGCACCTGGTGGGCGCCATCGCGCTGGGCGCGGTGGTGGCGCCGTTCCTGCCGGGCGCGTGGTCGTGGCTGACGCGCCTGCTGGTGGCGTGGGACGCCGGCACCTGGGGCTATCTGCTGACCATGGCCTGGATGATGATGCGCGCCGACCACCGCACCGTCAAACGCCTCGCGGCGCGCCAGGACGAGCGCTCGCCCGTGATCCTGGCCACCCTGAGCGTGGCCGCGCTGACCAGCCTGGTGGCCATCGTGTCGCAGCTGTCGACACTCAAGGACGTGGCCGCCGACGAGCGGGCCTGGCACTACGGCCTGGCCGTGCTCACGCTGCTCGGCTCGTGGTTCCTGGTCGGCGTGCTGTTCACCGTCCACTACGCCCACCTGTACTACACCGAACCGGGCGCGCCGCCGCTGGCCTTCCCCGACGGCGAGCAACAGCCCGACTACTGGGACTTTCTGTACTTCGCGTTCACCATCGCGGTGGCCGCGCAAACGTCGGACGTGACGGTGCGCGCGCCGCTGATGCGCAAGCTGGTGCTGGGCCAGTCGGTGCTCAGCTTCTTCTTCAACCTGGTCATATTGGGGCTGTCGATCAATATTGCAGCGGGCATTATCAATACCTGAGCACGTCGTAGGGCCATGATCCGACATGGCTTTCGCGGCCGCCGAAAAGGAGTAAGATAAAACCGTGTGCGAGGCGATGAGGCCACCAGGTTTGGGTGCACACCGGCCGCGCCATGCGTCGGCCTCGAAGCGCGATGCTTTGACCCTGCCTTCTTGTATAACCGGGAGTAAGCATATGCAGATCAATATCAACACCGATAAAACCATCGAACGTCATGCAGGCCTGGACGAACATGTGCAATCTGTCGTCAGCGCCGCCCTCAGCCGGTTTGGCGAGCATATCAGCCGGGTCGAAGTCCACCTTAGCGACAACAACAGCCAGAAATCGGGCGACGGCGACAATCGCTGCCTGATGGAAGCGCGCGTGACCGGCTACCAGCCGATCGCCGTGAGCGACCACGCCGCCACGCTGCACCAGGCCATCAGCGGCTCCGCCGACAAGCTCAAGCGCGCCATCGACAGCGCCCTAGGCCGCCTGTACGACAGCAAACTGCGCGCCACCGTCCCGGATGGCGCCACCGAAGCGGCTGACTGATACGGCCCGGACGGCCCGCCGCCACGACGCGCGGCGCGCCGTCAGCGCTGCGCCAGCTGGCGCAGATAGCGCAATCCCTGCAGCGACCGGCTGCCATACCACGACATCATCTCCCCATCGACCAGCAGCACCGGCTTGCCGATCTGGCGCTCCAACGCATCGCAATGCGCGTCCGTGAAGCGGTACGGTTCGCTCGACAACAGCACGCCGTCGATCGACGCCAGCAGTTCCGGCGTCCACGCGAAGCGCGGATAACGGCCCTCCCCCAGGTCCGGCACCTGCCAGCCGATCTCGGCGAGCATGCTGGCGATGTAGGTGTCGCGCGACACGCTCATCCACGGATCCTGCCAGATGCAGTACAACATGGTCTGCGGCCGCGCCGGCGCCGCCGCCTGCCGCGCGCGCAGCGCCCGGTGTTCCTCCTCGAACGCGGCGCACCACGCCTGCGCCCGCTCCTCAGCGCAGAACACCCCGCCCATCAAGCGCGCCAGCGCCACGTTGTCGTAGGGCTGGTTCGGATGGGTGACGACGATGTGGGGCACGAATTCGGCCAGCGCATCGACCGTGGGCTTCTCGTTCTCGTCGATGTTGACCACCAGGTGGGTGGGCGCCAGCTGGCGGATCTTGTCCAGATTGACGTCCTTGGTGCCGCCGATCTTGGGGATGGCCTGCACCACGTCGGCCGGATGGATGCAGAACCCCGTGCGGCCGACGATCCGGCCCGCCAGGCCCAGCTCGCACAGCAATTCCGTGATGGAGGGCACCAGCGATACGATGCGGGCCTGTGGCGCGGCCTCGTGTGGCTGGCCGATGGCGTCGATGAAGCTCATCCGATTTGTCCCGGTAGCGAAGAATGTCGCTATTGAAACACGGCGACCAACCAAGGTCAAAAGCCCCCCCAAACCGGGGTCAGGTCATGCCTTCGCGCAAACTGCCCGGAGGCATGACCTGACCCCGGTTTGGGCCTTACGGGCCGTGGCAACATTGTTTGCGCTATGATAATGCCCAAGGCTTGCATGTTGGCAGCCGCGTTCCCCCTGAAAGACGATCGTGAAACACATCAGCACCTTTGGCGCGTCCGGCCATCAGCTCAGCGAACTGCACCTGTTCCGCGGCTCCGATGACGCGCCCGCCATCGCGCGGCGCCTGGCCGGCTGCGCCGTCATCCGGGTGGAGGCGGGCCAGCCGGTGGCCCACGGCCAGCAGGCCCGGCTCTACATCGTGCTGCGCGGCGCGTTGGCGGTGGCGGCCGACACCCGCACCGGCATGGCCGACGGCACCGTCAGCAAGGTGCTGCCGGGCGAAAGCGTGGGCGAGCAATCGGTGCTGGACGAGGAAGCCAACCTGGCCTCGATCACGGCGCTCGAGCAGAGCGACTTGCTGGTGATCGAAGCCGATCTCGTCTGGCAGCTGATCGACGCCTCGAACGCGCTCGCGCGCAACCTGCTGCGGCTGCTGTCGTTCCGCATCCGCGCCGCCAACGCCCAGTTGCGCCGGCGCCAGAAGCTGGGCGAGTTCTACCGCCAGCTGTCGATGATCGACGGCCTCACGGGCCTGTACAACCGGGCCTGGCTCAACGATGTGCTGCCGACCATGGTGGCCACGGCCCACGCGGCCGGCACGCCGCTGGCGCTGATCATGATCGACCTCGACCACTTCAAGAGGTTCAACGACAGCCATGGCCACCTGGCCGGCGACCAGGCGCTGCGCACGGCGGCCCAGGTGCTGAGCGGCGCGCTGCGCCCCACCGATTGCGCGGTGCGCTATGGCGGCGAGGAAATGATGGTGCTGCTGCCCGACACCAGCGACAAGGTGGCCAGCACCGTGGCCGAGCGGCTGTGCGAACGGATGCGGCAAGCCGTCGTGTTCGGCGACATGCGGCTGCCGCTGCCGCACATCACGGCCTCGCTGGGCGTGGCCACCCTGCAAGCGGACCAGGATGAGCAAGCGCTGATCGCGGCCGCCGACGCCGCCCTGTACCGCGCCAAGGAGGCGGGCCGCAACCGCGTGGCCCTGCAACAGCTGGCGGCCTGAGCGCTCACCCGGCCGCGCCGGCCGCCGGCTTGGCCACCACCGATGCCTGGGCCGACACGGACGCCGTCTGCGTGACGGCCGCCGTGGCCGGCGCGGTCGCCTGCGTTGCCGGTGTCGCCTGCGCCGGCGTCGCCGACGACGCGCCGGACTTGCGCTGGGCCGCCTCGAAATCGGCGTAGCCTTTCTGCACCAGTTCGTAGGTCTTGTCGACGTTGCCGGCGATGTCGCCGTTCAGCACGTTCAGGCCGGTGAGGATGTCGCGCGCCTCCTTGAAGCCCTGCTCCATCCCGCCCTTGATGGTGGCCATGAAGTTGGTCAGCATCTGCTCCGGGTCCTCGCCCGCGTGCTGCTTCTGGTAGGCGCCATAGAACGCCGTCGACAGCGCCACGATGCGGCCCGCCGTGCCCTCCGGCGTGTTGTCCTGCCCCATGGCGTTCTGGATCGCGTTGTCGCCGAACTGGCCGCGCAACGCCTCGTTGATGCCGGTCAGCGCCGACTTGAGCAGCAGCGCCAGCGGATCGTCCTGGGCGCCGATCGACACCGTCAGCGACGCCTGCACGATGGACGCGTTCAGTTGCAGCTTGGCCTGGGCGGCCGGCGCCGGTCCGGCCCCGTCCGTCTGCTGGCTGGCCGCCACGCCGGCCGGGGCGGTCGGCGCCGCCACGGTGGCGTTGACGGAAACGTGATTTGACATGATGGCGCTCCTTGCCCCAGCATACTGGACAGACTGGCGACCGGCGGCCATGCCACCGGACGCGGCGGATCGGGCGCACGCGGCGCTGCCGGGGTGTCCGCAGGCGTTGCCCGACCGCTCACCTTATACTATCGGCCCGCGGCCAGAAAACTGCAGTATTTTCGACAATTCCATGACCACCCATACCTTCCTTTGGCACGACTATGAAACCTTCGGCGCGCAGGCGCGCCGCGACCGCCCCGCCCAGTTCGCCGCCATCCGCACCGATGCCGACCTGAACGAGATCGGCGAGCCGATCATGCTCTACTGCAAGCCGGCCAACGATTTCCTGCCCGACCCACAATCGTGCCTGATCACCGGCATCACGCCGCAGCAGTGTCTGGAATGGGGCGTGCCGGAACACCAGTTCGCGGCCACCATCGAGCAGGCGTTCTCCAAGCCGGGCACGGTGGGCGTCGGCTACAACACCATCCGTTTCGACGACGAGATCACCCGTTTCATGTTCTGGCGCAACCTGATCGACCCGTACGCGCGCGAATGGCAGCACCAGTGCGGCCGCTGGGACTTGCTGGACGTGGTGCGCATGACCTATGCGCTGCGGCCGGAAGGCATCGCGTGGCCCACGCGCGAGGATGGCAAGCCGAGCTTCCGGCTCGAACACCTGGCCGCCGCCAACGGCCTGCTGCACGAGGCCGCGCACGACGCGCTGTCGGACGTGCGCGCCACCATCGCGCTGGCGCGCCTGATCAGGCAGAAGCAGCCCAAGCTGTTCGATTTCTGCTTCGCGCTGCACAAGAAGGACCGCGTGGCCGACGAGATCGGCATGCATCTGGCGCCGGCGCTGCGCGCGCCGTTCCTGCACGTGTCGGGCATGTTCCCGGCCGAGCGCGGCTGCCTCGGCATCGTGTGGCCGCTGGGCGTGCATCCGACCAACAAGAACGAGGTGCTGGTGTGGGACTGCAGCCACGACCCGCGCGAGCTGGCCGCGCTGGACGCCGACACGATCCGCCTGCGCCTGTTCAGCAAGGCCGACGCGCTGCCCGAAGGCATGACGCGCCTGCCGATCAAGAGCATCCACCTGAACAAGTCGCCGATGCTGGTGTCCAACCTGAAGACGCTGTCGCCGGCCATGGCGGCGCGCTGGGGCATCGATGTCGAACAGTGCCGCGCCAACGCGGCGCTGGCGGCGGCCGTGCCGGACATGGCGGCCATCTGGGCCGAGGTGTTCCAGCGGCCCGGCGCGCCGGCGCTGGATGTGGACGAGGATTTGTACAACGGCTTCGTGGGCACGGGCGACCGCCGCCTGCTGGAATCGCTGCGCAAGGAAAGCCCGGCCAGGCTGGCCACGCTGTCGCCCGTGTTCGACGACGCGCGGCTGGCCGAACTGCTGTTCCGCTACCGCGCCCGCAACTTCCCCGAGACGCTGTCGGCGGCGGAGATGGAACACTGGGAACAGCACCGCGCGGCGCGCCTGTTCGATGGCGAGGCCGGCGCGCGCACGGTCGATCAACTGTTCAGCGAAATCGACCAGTTGCAGGAAACGGCCGACGAGCGCGGCGAGCACATCCTGGGTGAGTTGTACGACTACGCGGAGATGGTGGCGCCGGCGCGTCATTGACGGTCGGCGCCCGGCCCGACCCACGGCACAGGGCCGCGGGTCGAGCTGAAGACGCCTTAGCCGGCGCGGTACTGATTGATGGCGTCGCGCGTCTCCAGCGCCACGCGGCGGGCGGCGGCGGCGAAGTCCTCGCCGGCCTGCTGCGGCGCGTACAGGATGGCGCGCGAGGAATTGATCATCATGCCGTGGCCGCCGGCCGTGCGGCCCGCGCGCACGGTGGCCGCGATGTCGCCGCCCTGGGCGCCGATGCCCGGCACCAGCAGCGGCATGTCGCCGACGATGGCGCGCACCTGCGCCAGTTCCTCCGGGAAGGTGGCGCCCACCACCAGCGCGCACTGGCCGTTGCTGTTCCACTTCTCGGCCACCAGGCGCGCCACGTGCTGGTACAGCGGCTTGCCATCCACGTTCAGGAATTGCAGGTCGGAGCCGCCCGGATTGGACGTGCGGCACAGGATGATGACGCCGCGCTCGCTCCACTCCATGTAGGGCTCGACCGAGTCCGAGCCCATGTAGGGGTTGACGGTGACGGCGTCGGCGCCGTAGCGGTCGAACGCTTCGCGCGCGTACTGGCGCGCGGTGGCGCCGATGTCGCCGCGCTTGGCGTCGAGGATCAGCGGAATGTGGGGGTAGTTGGCGCGCGCGTAGGCGCAGATCTGTTCCAGTTGCTGTTCGGCGCCCAGCGCCGCGAAGTAGGCGATCTGCGGCTTGAACGAGCAGGCCAGGTCGGCGGTCGCGTCGATGATCTCGCGGCAGAACTGGTAGATGCCGTCCGGCGCGGACTGGAAGCGGGCCGGCAGCTTGGCCATGTCGGGGTCGAGGCCCACGCACAGCAGGGAGTCGTTGGCCGTCCACGCGGCGGATAATTTATTGATGAAATTCACGACGGTGCCCTTTATTCGATTGCAAACCCTCAATTGTAACGCGGCCATCGGCGCCCCGCGCGAAATGGGGCGCCACGGTGGAGTAAAATCCGCTACACCATCCCCCTACCGGGCGCCACAAGCGCCCTCACCCTTCAGCATGGAAACGAGCCTATGAAACTGACAGACAAAGTTGCGATTGTGACCGGCGCCACCCAGGGCATCGGCCTGGCGTGCGCCCAACGGCTGGTGGCCGAAGGGGCCAGCGTCATGCTGGTCGACATCAAGCCGGACGGCGCGCAAGCGGCCGCCGCGCTGGGCGGACAGGCGCGCTTCTTCGCCGCCGACGTCAGCCAGAAGGCCGACGTGGACGCGCTGGTGGCCGCGACCCTGGCCGCCTTCGGCCGGATCGACATCCTGGTCAACAATGCCGGCGTGACCCACGCCGCCGATTTCCTCGACCTGACCGAGGAGGATTTCGACCGCGTGCTGCGCATCAACCTCAAGTCCATGTTCCTGTGCGGCCAGGCCGTGGCGCGCGAGATGGTCAAGCGCCACAGCGGCTGCATCATCAACATGTCCAGCGTCAATTCGGAACTGGCCATCCCGAACCAGGTGCCGTATGTCGTGTCCAAGGGCGGCATCAACCAGCTGACCAAGGTGATGGCGCTCAACCTGGCGCCGCACGGCGTGCGCGTGAACGGCATCGGCCCCGGCACCATCCTGACGGAACTGGCCAAGAAGGCCGTGCTGGGCAGCCCGGAGGCGCGCCACACCATCCTGTCGCGCACGCCGATGGGCCGCTGCGGCGAACCGGAGGAAGTGGCGTCCATCGCCGCCTTCCTGGCCAGCGACGACGCCAGCTACATGACGGGCCAGACCCTGTTCGTGGACGGCGGCCGCCTGGCGCTCAACTACACTGTTCCTGTCAAGGATTGAGTGTTTCCGAGGAGATATAACTTAAAGGCATGACAGGTATCCGAAACAACAATTAGACACATATAACGCATCGCAGCATAATTACACCTGTCTCCACTATTCTCCTCCAAGAAAATAGTTTTAAGCCCGCTTTCATCAGCGGGCTTTTTTTTGTCAATGTTGCGCCCTGTCATGGCCGCGTCACATTCCCCCCCTATACTGGCCACATCTGCAGTACATGCACCCGATACGCATGATTGCAGCCAGGCGCGCCGGATGCATTCCGGCGTGCCACCCGGATTCCAGGCGCGGCGCCCCCAGCGGCGCCCGCCACACCGCTCTTGGCCCGCTTGGGTTTTTTGAGCCCGCTTTGAACAGCGGGCTCTTTTTTTATCGGGAACGTGGTATCTTTCGCATCATTTTTCCAGACCCAGCCCATGCCCGCCCTGCTGAACCAGATCTTGCTGACCGATACCCATGCGCGCCTGCGCTACCGGGGCGCCCTCGTGCTCTACGCGCTGATCCTGGTATTGGGCTCGGTTCCGGGCGCCCGCCGCGATATCGGCGAGGTGGCCTCCGGCGTGCTGCTGCATTCGTGCGCCTATGCCGGCCTGACCTTCCTGCTGTTCACGGGCGGTACCGGCGGCGCCGCGCGGCGGGCCGCCAAGGCCGTGCTCACCATCGCCATGATGGGCGCGCTCGATGAATATGTGCAGAGCTTCTTCCCCTACCGCCATGCGGCCGTGTCGGACTGGCTAGTCGACTGCACAGCCGCCGTGGTGACCTCCGGTCTGATGTGGCTGCTGTGGCGCCGCTGCAAGGCGCCACTGGCCAGCTGAGGCGGTGGCGCGCTCGACATCGAGGCGCATGGCCAACAATTGCTCCGACCTGGCGAGCCGCACCAATCCATGCAAGGCATGCGCGAACACATGACGCTGGCGCACGTCCGCCGGATCGCCATACGTCGCATCAATTAATTCCTCGATCATGTTATCTGTCGCGCTCGTCAACATTTGGCTGTCCTGTGAATGGCTACCCGTCGATTATTGCGTGTCCGCGACAGCGTTCTTTTGAGCTGAATCAACTCTTTCGCCGAGGGAATGAACATGATTTTCCGACAATCATTTGCGCCAAATACAAATTGGCCGCGCCGCGGTTTGATCCCGCTCAATGCGCACTATCGCGCGCCGAACGAACACCGACATGGCTACTCTTACGTTGGCGGCCCATCGCGATGGAGGGCTTGCCTGGCCTCCCGGCACCACCGGGCGTCAACATCCCACAAGGAGAAAAGCATGAACAACAAACTACCAACACGCTGGTTGGGCGCATTGTGCGTGCTGCTGGCCGCCTGCAGCAGCACGGACAGTAACCGCATGAGTTCGACGGATGGCGGCACCAGCAGCAGCTACGGCACGCCCAGCAACACCAGCAACACCAGCAGCACCACGGGCGGCATGAACAGCAGCGCCAACAACGCCGCCACCAGTACCACCAGCAACAGCAACAGCACGACCATGGCGCAAACTTCCTACGGCGTGGTGCAGGCCATCGACCAGGTGATGCGGCAGGATGTGGGCGTGGGCGCCGTGGGCGCGGCGGCCGCCGGCGGCACCATGGGCTCGCCCACGGACAAGGTCTACCGCATCAAGCTGAAGCTGGACGATGGGACGGAACAGTCGGTGGTGGTCGATACCCTGCCCACTTACCAGGTCGGCGACCGGATTCGCTACAGCAACGGCAAAGTGGAGCGCTACTGAGCGCGCGCGGCGCCGCCGTCACCCCGGGCCCGGCCAGCCGACGTTCCTAGTACAACTGTTCGATGGCGTAACCGCGTTGCCTGAGCAATTGCGGCAAGCCGTTGTCGCCGGCCAGATGCAGCAGGCCCACCCCCACGAAGGCGACCCGGTCCTGCAGCAGGATGCGTTCGATGGCGCTGGCCATTTCCGGATTGCGCTTGCCGAGCAAGGTGGTCTGCATGAAGGTGGCGTTGACGGAGGTGCCAGCCGTGAACGCGTGCAGCGCGGCGTTGATGCGCGGCGTGTCGGCCGCGCGCCAGGCCTCAATCAGGCCGCGTGAACGTTTGAGCGCATCGCCGTCCTCCAGATCGGCCAGGTTCTCGCGCAGGTACTGTTCCTGCTGCGCGGCGTCGAGCGTGTCGAACATGGCCAGTTGATAGTCGGCGCTCTCGAGTTCGCGCACGGTCTTGTCCCCGTGCTTGGCCGCCGCCAGCAACATATATTCGGCGGCGCCGCTGCGCCGGTAGCCATTGCGGTCCAGTTCCAGCCCCTGCAGCATGTTGCCGATCAGCCAGGGCTTGTAGCGTTCCACGTCGTGCAGCGGAATGCCGGCGCGCGCCAGCGCCTGCACCAGCTGGCGCAAGGTGGCCGGCGACACGTGATGCACGATGCTGTCGCCGTCCGCGTACATGCCGTGCTTGTGCAAGGCGGTCTGGAAGGCCTCGTTGGAACGGATATCGAGCTCGACCACAACGCTGCTGGCGTCGGCCAGCGCGCGCGCCACTTCGGGCGCCATCAGCGTGTCGTCGTCCCGGCCCACGTGGATGGTGCCATACAGGTAACCGATATGGCCGTCATGGCTGATCCGGTACAGCGCGCCGTGGCGCGGGGAGGCCGCCGCGCCCGCGATGGCGGCGTCATCGGTCGGCAGGCTGTCGACGGCGCGCGCGGCGTCCACGCAGAACAGGCAGAGCAAAACCGGCAGCAGGTACGGCAGAATGGAAAAACGCATGCGCTCCCCTTGCCGGACCGGGCGGGGTGCGGCGGGCTGATCATCAATATTGGCGAGGAAGAAAGTGCGCCCAGAACGGGCATCACCGTTGCCTATGGTAAATCAGGATGTGATGTCCGGCAGCACTTATTTGCGCTGCCGAAAGAAAAAAAACGGAACTGTCCATGACGGGGAAACGGGCGCGGCGACGCGCGCCCGCGCGGCCGCGCGCGCCGCGTGATCGCTATGACAACCATGCGACAAGGCGCCGTCAGCGCGCCATTTCCACCATGACGGCCGTGTACATCTGCAGGTTCAGCAGCAGCTGCTGTTCCGTGATGAATTCGTGCTCGGAGTGCCCCGTGTAGACCGTATGCGGCATGGCCGGGCCGAAGCTGACGGCGTGCGGGAACAGGCGCGAATTGGTGCTGCCGCCGATGGCCACCGGCCGCGCGTCGCGCTGGCCCGTGTAATGGGCGAACACGGTCAGCAGCGTGTCGAGCTGCGGCGCGCTGTCCTGCTGCCACGGGTCGCCGATCTCGGCCGTCAACGTGGCCTGCGCCAGGTGCGCCGCCTTCCAGCCGTCGAAGGCCTGGCGCACCTGGGCTTCCAGCTCCTCCTTGCTCTTGCCGCGCGGACGGCGCAGGTTGATGTTCAATTCCAGCCCGGCCGCATCCTGCTTGAGCACGGTGGGCGCCACCGTCATCGGCCCCATGAACGCATCGCGGTAGGCGATCGCGCCGAAGCGCTCGCCGTACAGGCCCGTGCCCACCAGCTCGTTGAGCAGGCTGACCATGGCGCCCGGCGCCGTGCCCTGCCACGGACGCACCTGCAAGGCGTCGGCCAGCATGCTGATGGCGTTGACGCCGGCCTCCGGCTTGGACGAGTGGGCCGACAGGCCGCGCGCCGTGACCGTCAGCGCATCGTCCTGCCAGCTGAACTGGTAACGCATGCCGGACTGGGCCGCGCCGCGCGCGCGGATCTGCGCTTCCAGCGCCGGCGTCGCGTGGGCGATCACGGCGCTGGCGTCCTCCGGAATCTGGCTGCCGAAGAAGCCGCCCTTGAACGATCGCAGCGCGGGGCCGTCGCCGGCCGGCGCCGGCTGGGCCGGCATGGCGATCTTGAGCGCCCCCCAGCCCTTCTCCGCCGTCACGGCCGGGTATTCGGAATCGAGCGTGATGTTCATCTGGGGCGGCGTGTGGTCCTTCAGGAAAGCCTGCAACGGCGCCCAGTCCGATTCCTCGGCCATGTACACGTACAGCTCCAGCCGTTTGCCCAGCGCCACCTTGCGGTCCTTGATGGCCTTCATCGCGTACATGGCGGTGGCGATCGGGCCCTTGTCGTCCTCCGTGCCACGGCCCAGCAGGCGGCCCGGCTCGCTGCTGCGGTCCAGCTCGAACGGCGACCTGGCCCATTTCGATGGATCGACCGGCTGCACGTCGCCGTGGGTGATGATGCCGACCCGTTCGCTGCCGCTGCCCAGGCCGATCACCATCACGTAGCCATCGTCATGGAAGTCCAGCCCCAGCCGTTGCGCCTCGTCGCGCAGGTAGCGCTTGAAGCCGAGCTGCTGCGGGTTGCGCTCGAACGGCACGGCCGGATCGGCCACCGTGTTGTAGCGCACCATCCGCCCCAGCGTATCGATCAGCGCGCCACGGTAGGTGGCCAGCGCGTAGGCCGCCGTGCCGGTGGCGGTCTCGCTCAGGGACGCGGCCGATGCGGCGCCCAGCCATGGCGCCAGCAACAGCGGCAACAACACGCGTTTTTTCAACATGGGAGTGGCAATGATGATAATCGGGCAACGAGTCTAGCACGGGAGCGCCGGCCTTGCAGGCCACCGCCCGTTATTGATAGCGGGCCACGATGCGCGCCACTTCGCCGTCCTTGACGAGGCGGGTGATGGCCTTGTTGATCGCCTCCACACCGACCTGCCCGCGCGGCGACACCGCGCATTGCCCGAGGTAGGACTTGACCAGCAAGGGCGGATAGACGGACAGCCGTTGGCCCGTCTTCTGGTGATAATCGAACACGTTCTGCTGGGTGACGACATGGTGCAGGCGCCCCACGGCCAGCTTGCGCAGGTTGGCGGAACTGGAGGGGCCATCCTCGCGCACGAAGTCCGGGCCCAGCACGCGCTCCAGTTCCGGGTGGAAGTAGCCGAGCACGGTGGCGATGACCTGCCCCTTCAGGTCGGCCAGCGCGGCCGGACGCGCCACCGAGGTGTCCGTCACGACCACTTCACGCACCGGGAAGAAGGGCTGGCTCCAGTGGAAATTGCCCGGCAGCCAGGGCGGAACGTACATGCAGATCAGGTCGGCCTTGCCCTGCTCCAGCGCCAGCCCGATGCGCTTGCGCGGCAGGCCCAGGAACACGGCTTGCCGGCCCAGCGCGGCCGCCAGCGCCAGCCCGACGTCGCGGTGCTCGCCATCGACCAGCTGGTTGTCGCGGAACGCCGCCATCGGCATTTCCGTGCCCGTGTCCACCAGTACGATCAGCGACGGCGGCGCCGCCGCCGCCGCGCTGGCCGTCGCCACGGCCACGGCCAGCGCCAGCCGCGCCAGCCGCGCGCGGGCCGGCCGGCACGGCGCGGCCGTGCCCATGCCCGCGCCAGCCGTTGCGCCGCGTCCTGTATTGTGATGTCCACCCATGAACGGATTATATGCGCTGTTGCGCCCAAGAATTTCGACGCCGTGTCAAAACCGGGGTGCGCTCAGCAACAATCGGCGGGCGCCGGTAGAATGACCGGCCACCGACCACCGGAGTCCGCCGTGACATCGACGCACGCCCCGCAACAAGACATCGCCCCAGCCATGGTGTGGCTGCTGGCCATCGCCACCGGCCTGATCGTGGCCAACCTGTACTACGCGCAAACGCTGGTCGGCCCCATCAGCCGCGCCACCGGCATGGCGCCCGGCGCGGCCGGCCTGATCGTGACCCTGACCCAGATCGGCTATTGCCTGGGATTGCTGTTCATCGTGCCGCTGGGCGACCTGCTGGAGAACCGCCGCCTGATCGTCACCGCCCTGCTCACCAGCGCGGCGGCCCTGCTGGTGGCGTCCGTGGCCGGCAGCGCGCCGCTGTTCCTGTCCGCCGCGCTGTGCATCGGCCTCGGTTCCGTGGCGGCCCAGGTGCTGGTGCCGTTCGCGGCCCACCTGGCCCTGCCGGAGACGCGCGGCCAGACCGTGGGCAAGGTCATGAGCGGCCTGCTGCTGGGCATCATGCTGGCCCGGCCCGTGGCCAGCCTGGTGGCCGGCGCGCTGGGCTGGCATGCGATCTTCGTCATCTCGGCCGTGGGCACGGCCGCGCTGGCGCTGTTGCTGCACCGGCGCCTGCCGGCGCGCCAGCCGGTGGCCACGCTGCGCTATCCGGCGCTGCTCGCGTCGATGTGGCATTTGCTGAAGACCACGCCCATCCTGCGCCGCCGCGCCGCCTACCAGGCCTGCATGTTCGGCGCCTTCAGCCTGTTCTGGACCACGGTGCCGCTGGCGCTGATGGGGCCGGATTTCGGGCTGGACCAGACCGGCGTGGCCCTGTTCGCGCTGGCCGGCGTGGCCGGCGCCATCGCCTCGCCCATCGCCGGGCGCCTGGCCGACGGCGGCCACAGCCGTTCCACCACGGCGCTGGCGCTGACGCTGGGCGCGCTGGCGTTCGCCGCACCGCTGCTGGTGCACGCGGGCCGCAGGGCCGACCTGTCGTTGCTGGTGGCCGCCTCCATCGTGCTCGACATGGGCGTCTCGGCCAGCCTGGTGGTGGGCCAGCGCGCCATCTTCGCGCTGGGAGCGGAGATCCGCAGCCGCCTGAACGGGCTGTACATGGCGCTGTTCTTCATGGGCGGCGCGGCCGGCTCGTCGCTGGGGGGATGGATGTACGCCCACCATGGCTGGCAGGGCGTGCTGCTGACGGGGCTGGCCTTCCCCGGCCTGGCGCTGTGCGTGTTCGCGACCGAATACCTGGCGCCCGCCAGGCCATTCCCGCGCCAGTCGGCCTGACGCTCAGACGATGCGCATGATCAATGCGACCACAGCCGCACCTGGCCTTGCAACGAGACGTTGCCGTTGATGTTCAGGCTGCCCAGGTTGCCGGTCACGGGCGCGGTCGGATCGGTCTGCACGCTGAGCGACTCGAAGCCGAAATTCCCGTAGCGCACATAGCCGGGCAGGCCGATGGTGATGGCGTCGCCGCCGCCGTCGCTGCGCTGCTGCACGCCGACGCTGACGGCCCACATGTCGATGCTGCCGCGCAGGTTCTTGATCACCAGGTAGCGGTTCTGGCCGTCGCCGTTGAAGCCCAGCGACAAACGGCTGTCGGCCACCGCGCCCACCAGCGTGGGATCGTTGAGCACGATGTGGGCCGCGAAGCTGATGCCGTCGCCGCCGGTCACGGTCGACATCTCGGCGTCCTCCAGCGGACGCAGGCCGCCGGCCAGGGCTTGGGTGCAGCCGGCCAGCGCCAGCAAGGTGAACCATAAACGTTTCATCTGTCAGCGCCTGAATTTGATGTCGAGATACTGGATCTGCATCGAGCCGATGCGCGAGGAACCCAGGTCCACCGTCGGTTGGTTGGGGCTGGTGAACGAGATGTTGTCGATCGCCAGGCCGCCGGCCGGCACCGTGCCGTTGCCATAGCGGCTGTCGGGCCAGTCGATGCCGATGTGCAGGCGCGGGCCCGTCTCGTCCGTCAGCGCGTTGATCACGCCGGGCTGGGCCGCCACCGAGGCGATGGTCCACGGCGTGTTGTTGAAGGCGCCGTTGGCGTCCACGCCGCCGATGTGTATCCCGCTCAGCGTCATCTGCTCGGTGGCGTCGTCGCGCCCGCGCGGACGCAGGGCCAGCTGGCCCACGTCCATGCGCAGCGCCGCGCCGAAGGCGATGCCATCGTTCACCTGCGGCGTGGTGAACTGCAGGCCGCCGCCCACCATCACCAGGTCCTTGACCACCACGCTGCCGGCGTTGCGGTCGATGCCGTCGCCGTTCACGCCCCAGTCCCAGGCGAACTGCCAGCGCTGGTCGGCGTTGGCGTTGACGGGGAAGCGCAGGTCGATCACGTCGGCCAGGCCGGCGGCGCCGGGCACGATGTCGAGCCGGTACGGGTCCGAATACGGCAGCGGATTGTCGCTGCGCGCGGCGCTGAATTTCTCCACCCACAGGCTGCGGCCGTCGGGCGCGGTGTAGGTCAGGCGGGCGTCGCCGCCCATCGAGAAACCGTTGAGGTCGAAGCTCACGCCGTCGCCGCCGCGCACCGACGACAGCGCGTTGTCGGTCAGCGGCTGCATGGCGCCGGCGTGCTGCCAGCACAGCAGGCCCAGCATGAGGAACAGGCGGCGGGCGGTCGTCATGTCAGCGCACCTTGGGCAGGTTGGGCGGCGTCACGCCGTTGGTGCTGATGGCCTGCAGCTTGTCGCGCCAGTTCAGCCAGATGCCGGCCTGGGCCGCGTCGGGCAGCTGCGTGGTGCCGGACGGGGCCTGGAATTGCACGCCCGTCTTGAGCACCGAGACCCAGAAATCGCGGCTGGGGCCGTTCGCGTCGCCGGCCGTCACGCCGCCCAGGTTGGCCAGGCTCAGGCACGGCGCGGTGCAGCTGCCGTCCCAGCGCTTGCCGCCACCGGTGGTGTCGGTGTGGCTGTCGAGCGTGATGGCGCTGCCGTCGGCGGCCTGGCCCTGCACCAGCATGGAGCCGGACAAGGTGCTCAGCTTCAGGCCCACGTCGCCGCTGATGGCGTCGAAACCGAAGCGCATGCCGATCACTTCGCGCGCGGCGTTGTCGCCGGCGTTGCGATAGACGAATTCGAAATAGGGATTGCTGATGTGCACCAGGCGCTGGGCCTCGGTGCCGTCGCTGCGGCCGAACTGCAGCAGCGACATGTCGATGTCGGCGCCGCTGCCGTTGCGCGGCGCGTAGTTGTACTCGCCCAGGCGCAGGCCCTTGAAATTGGCGCTCAGCGTGATGTCGGCGTCCAGCGCCACCTTGGTGAAATCGAAGCCGCCATAGCTGCTGTTGGTCATGGCCATCAAGCCCTGGCCGCGCGTGGCCGACAGCTCCTCATCGTCGAGCGGCCGCATCTGGGCCGTCGCCAGTTGCGCCGTCAGGCCGGCCGTCAGCAGCACAGCCGCGCGGCACAGGCGAGCGCGCAGGCCCGGCTGGAATGGGAAGGACATCGTCATCGGTTCAACCTGGCAGTGGACGAGCGCGGCGCGCCCGGACTGGATGAACAGGATGCCGGCGCCGCGGCGCCCGCATCTTGCAATGTGACGGCCGCGCAGGCGGCCGTTGGGTCAGTGGACAGGAGCGATCAGTGCGCCCAGATCCACACTTGGGTGCCGCGCAGGTCGACCTGGTTCATGGCGACCGAGCCGAACGAAGCGGCGTTGTTGCCCATCTTGATCGAGTCGACCGAGATGTTCAGCAGCTTGCCGGCGGCCACTTGCACGTCGGCCGGGATGGCGATCTGCACCACGTCGCCGCCGGTGGCCGGGTTGTAGAAGGTGCCTGGGTTGGTCACGCCGGCGGCGCCAGCGGCGGCCAGGAAGGAGTTTTTCGACAGGATGTCGATGCTGGCGGCGATCAGGCCTTGCACCTTGATGCCGTTGAAGCTCACCGAACCGCCACCCATGCCGTTGGCGTCGAGCGCGTCGGTGTCGGTGTAGACGAAGGAATCCATCTTGATGTTCAGGTTGGCGGCGATCGACACGCCATCCTGGCCGCTGACAGCGCTCAGTTCGGTATCCTGGATCGGGGTCATGGCCGATGCGGACAGGGCCAGGGTTGCCAGAGCGGCTGCGACTGCGGTTTTGATGATTTGCATTTGGTGGTCTCCGATTGTAGTTGTAATTTGTATTTGTATTTGTGGGTGCTACGGGTGCTACGGGTGCTACGGGTGCTACTGGTGCTGCCGGCGGCGCCGGGCCGGCGCCGCCGTACTGGGACTCCGTCAGGCCGCCGCGGACCAGGCCGCGGCGGTCATAGCCGGATTAGTGTGCCCAGATCCACACTTGGGTGCCGCGCAGGTCGACCTGGTTCATGGCGACCGAGCCGAACGAAGCGGCGTTGTTGCCCATCTTGATCGAGTCGACCGAGATGTTCAGCAGTTTGCCGGCGGCCACTTGCACGTCGGCGGGGATGGCGATCTGCACCACGTCGCCGCCGGTGGCTGGGTTGTAGAAGGTGCCTGGGTTGGTCACACCGGCGGCGCCAGCGGCGGCCAGGAACGAGTTTTTCGACAGGATATCGATGCTGGCGGCGATCAGGCCTTGGACCTTGATGCCGTTGAAGCTCACCGAACCGCCACCCATGCCGTTGGCGTCGAGCGCGTCGGTGTCGGTGTAGACGAAGGAATCCATCTTGATGTTCAGGTTGGCGGCGATCGACACGCCATCCTGGCCGCTGACAGCGCTCAGTTCGGTATCCTGGATCGGGGTCATGGCCGATGCGGACAGGGCCAGGGTTGCCAGAGCGGCTGCGACTGCGGTTTTGATGATTTGCATTTGATGGTCTCCGAAAGTAGTTTTGGTTTTTTTTGCTTATAGTCGTGTGCTGCGGGCGGCGCCGCGCGGACGCCGCCGTGTTGCGTTGCCGTCAGACCGCCCCGGCCGAAGCCGGCGCGGTCAGGAACGGATTAGTGTGCCCAGATCCACACTTGGGTGCCGCGCAGGTCGACCTGGTTCATGGCGACCGAGCCGTACGAAGCGGCGTTGTTGCCCATCTTGATCGAGTCAACCGAGATGTTCAGCAGCTTGCCGGCGGCAACTTGCACGTCGGCAGGGATAGCGATCTGCACCACGTCGCCGCCGGTGGCTGGGTTGTAGAAGGTGCCTGGGTTGGTCACACCAGCGGCGCCAGCAGCTGCCAGGAACGAGTTTTTCGACAGGATGTCGATGCTGGCAGCGATCAGGCCTTGGACCTTGATGCCGTTGAAGCTCACCGAACCGCCACCCATGCCGTTGGCGTCGAGCGCGTCGGTGTCGGTGTAGACGAAGGAATCCATCTTGATGTTCAGGTTGGCGGCGATCGACACGCCGTCTTGACCGCTAACAGCGCTCAGCTCGGTATCCTGGATCGGGGTCATGGCCGATGCGGACAGGGCCAGGGTTGCCAGAGCGGCTGCGACTGCGGTTTTGATGATTTGCATTTGGTAGTCTCCGAAAAGTTTGATTTTAATTAAGAGGTATTTCTTTTCTTTTAAGGTTGCAGGTCCATGTTAGGCACTGCCACCGGGTCCGTCCAGCTTGCTGCGCTGACTTTGCAGGCCAACGAAACGGCCTGGGAAGCCAGCGCAACATGGCCCGATTAGTGGGCCCAGATCCACACTTGGGTGCCGCGCAGGTCGACCTGGTTCATGGCCACCGAGCCGTACGAAGCGGCGTTGTTGCCCATCTTGATCGAGTCGACCGAGATGTTCAGCAGCTTGCCGGCGGCCACTTGCACGTCGGCCGGGATGGCGATCTGCACCACGTCGCCGCCGGTGGCTGGGTCGTAGAAGGTGCCTGGGTTGGTCACGCCAGCGGCGCCAGCGGCGGCCAGGAACGAGTTCTTCGACAGGATGTCGATGCTGGCGGCGATCAGGCCTTGCACCTTGATGCCGTTGAAGCTCACCGAACCGCCACCCATGCCGTTGGCGTCGAGCGCGTCGGTGTCGGTGTAGACGAAGGAATCCATCTTGATGTTCAGGTTGGCGGCGATCGACACGCCGTCCTGGCCGCTAACGGCGCTCAGTTCGGTATCCTGGATCGGGGTCATGGCCGATGCGGACAGGGCCAGGGTTGCCAGAGCTGCTGCGACTGCGGTTTTGATCAATTGCATGTTGTTCTCCAAGATTAAGTTATTTAAAAATTATGTGTTCTTGTCATGACCACCAGGCCCATGGCTCCGGGTAAGGAACCATTTATGCGGAAATTGCCGCCTGTCTACCGCAATCCCCAACTGCGTCGCAGCGGGCGGGATCGCCATGAACTCTTAATATTTAAATATTAATTAAATTTATGATATTGGCCGGTCTTGGCCCCGGTCCACTGTCTCGCGCTGACTCGCAAAGCCAACCACTTGACCTCGCGAGCCACACAGAGTGAGCGCCGTGTTGCGCGGCTGTTGCTTGCGATAGCATAAGTTTTAGGCCGCATGTTAGAAGTTACTTTCTAAAAAAACAGATGCTGATCCTGCTCAAAAATGCGTTAATAAGTTACAAAAAAACAAAGAACAGTTGTTGCCTTAATAAAGCACGATCGTTCTAATCGAGATAACTTGGAGAAACGATGGAAGCAGTCATGGGACTCGGGGAAGCGCCTGCCCCCACACCGCGCGCGCGGCTGATCTGGTTCGCCACCCGCTAGGGGGATCCTCCCATGCTGATGATCTTGCTGGGCGTGGTCGCCGCCCTGATCGGTGGCGCCGGCGCCATGTCGCGCCATGAACCGCTGGACCGCCCCAAGGGCCAGCTGGAAATGCCGCAAGCCCTGCTGGGCGGCGGCCATTACAACCAGACGCTGGAAGTGGAGCCCTACTCCGAGCTCAAATACCACAACATCGTGCACCAGGCGTACGACTTCAGCTGCGGCTCGGCCGCGCTGGTCACGCTGCTGACCTACCACCTGGGCCTGAACGTGACGGAGCAGCAGGCCATGGAGGGCATGCTGGAAAAGGGCGAGAAGGAAAAGATCATCGAGCGCCGCGGCTTCTCGCTGCTCGACATGAAACGCTACGTGGCCTCGCTGGGCGCCTCGGGCGCCGGCTACCGGGCCGAGATCGCCGACCTGCGGACCCTGACCGAACCGGGCATCGTGCCGATCGACTTCGGCACCAAGCACTTCGTGGTGCTGCGCGGCATCCGCAAGGACGTGGTCTACATCGCCGACCCGTCGCGCGGCAACCTGGTGTTCTCGCTCGACGAGTTCGCCAAGCTGTGGGACAAGAACGCCCTGTTCATCATCAGCCCCGGCAAGGGCAAGAAGGCCGCCGGCAGGCTGGCCCTGACGGACAAGGAACTGGGCATGGTCGACATGGACCAGGTCACCAACCACGGGCGCCTCGACGCGCTCAACAACGCCGCCCACCTGCTGGAGCGGGCCGTCAATTCGGGCGCCGCCGGCACCTGGATGCACCGCCAGTGACGGCAAGGCAAGCCACCCCCATCTATCTGCCCCAACTTTCGCCAGAGGATTGTTCATGACTCCACGCACCACGCCATCCGCCCGCCACGCCCTCGCCGGCGCCATCGCGTCCGCCCTGCTGCTGGCCCTGCCGGCCCACGCCGAGCAGACCCCGCCGGCCGACGCGGCCACCAAACCGGCCGACGCGGCCGCCGTGCGCGAGGCGCTGGCCAAGAAGGAGGGCGAAGGCGACCAGAGCAAACTGCTGAAGGAGACCCTGACCTCGGTCGACAAGCAATACACGCTGATCCGCCACAACCAGTTCCAGTTCAGCTACGACCTCACCTACAGCTACATCGGCCAGGAGAAGATCGTCACCGACCTGGCCGGTGGCGGCGTGTCGCTGTTCAGCATCGAGAACACCAGCTCGCACACCATCACCAACACCTTCTCGGCCGACTATGGCTTGCGCGACAACCTGACCGGCAACGTCACGCTGCCGGTGCTGTCGCGCTATTCCGACAGCGGCTCGGCCAGCGGCGTGTCGAACTCGCTGGGCGACATCTCGCTGGGCGGGCGCTTCCAGCCGTTCGAGGCCAAGCGCGACGCGCCCGGCGTGACGCTGACCGGCAACGTGCGCCTGCCCACCGGCCGCAGCCCGTTCAAGATCATCGCCGGCAGCGGCCAGGCCACCGGCAGCGGCGTGACGGCGTTCTCGGCCGGCCTGAACGTGAACCGCATCGTCGACCCGGTGGCCCTGTTCGGCTCGCTCAACGCCACCGTCAGCCTGCCGGCCGCGCACCTGTACCAGGTCAACGGCACCCGCATCCTGACCAAGGTGCAGCCGGGCGCCTCGATCGGCTTCGGCATGGGCTTCGCGTACGCGCTGTCGTACGACATCTCGACCACGATGTCGTTCCAGGAGGCGATCTCGGCCGGCTCCAAGCTGCACTTCGCCGACGGCCTGGTGGCCAAGACCACCATGCAGACCTCGGCCATCCTCAACATGGGCCTCGGCTACAAGGTCTCGCCCAAGACCACCGTCAACCTGTCGGTGGGCATCGGCCTGACGTCCGACTCGCCCAACATCACGGTGGGCATGAACCTGCCGCTGTCGTTCTAAATGGCGGCGCGTACTGCACTCCGGCCGCTGCGGCGGCTGGTCCTGGCCACGGCCGTGGCGGCCGCCTGCGCGCCGGGCGCGCGCGCGGCGCTGACGGAGAACCTGACCACCAACGTCACGGCCATGGCGCTGGGCAACGCCGTCACGGCCGACCCGCCCGGCATCGGCTCGGTCCACTTCAACCCGGCCGGCCTGGCCCGGCTCGAGGGCGACAGCGAGACCATCCACAACTGGGCCGCCTCGATCCGCACCAGCGCCAGCTTCCACCAGCCGGCCGGCTTCGACGTGGGCGGCTGGACCGAGGACCCGCTGAACGGCAAGAGCACGGGCCCGGTGCGCCAGATCATGTACGTGCCCGGCTACGGCATGCCGGGCTGGCGCCTGCCCGGCGTGGTGGTGCCGGGGCTGGGCATGGCCTGGAACAAGAAGGGCTCGCCGTGGACCTTCGCCACCGACAGCTACATGTCGCAGGCGATGAGCCTGGACCGCACCACGGACGTGGACGACCCCGGCCAGTACGCCGGCCGCCAGATCCAGATCCAGCGCCTGGTCTACCTGTCGCCGTCGGTCGGCTACAAATACTCGGACACGCTGCGCTTCGGCGCGGCCGTGCCGATCGCCCACGCCGCCTTCGTGGTCGACACCAACATGCGCTTCCCCAACGAGCTGCTGGGCGTGTTCGGCAAGCTGCAGCAGGGCTGGTGCCCCGAGAACGGCGGCAACATCATCGACACCTTCGGCTTCGGCGTGTGCGGCGGCGGCAAGGACGGCATGGTCAGCCCGTTCAAGAACGCGGCCAACATGCGGCTCGAGATGACGGCCCCGGTCGACCCCACGCTGAACCTGGGCGTGCTGTGGGAGCCCAAGCCGTGGTTCGCGCTGGGCGCGGTCTACCAGGGCGGCTCCAAGACCCACTACACGGGCAGCTACCAGTTCAGCACGCAGCCGATGCTGCGCAACTTCGTGCGCGGCCTGAACTCCAGCCTGCTGGGCCCGATCGCCGGCGCCGTGCTCGGTTTCCCCTCGTCGATCCCGGCTATCCAGAAGGGCAACATGAGCGCCACCATCCCCTTCCCCTACCACGTGCAGGTGGGCATCAAGCTGCGCCCGGTGCACATGGTGCAGCTGAACGTGGACGCCAGCTACGCCAACTGGAGCGAATGGAACGCGCTGACGTTCCAGTTCGACCAGAGCATCAAGCTGCTGGAGGTGGCGCGCCTGTACGGCATCCCCGATTCGAGCAAGCTGACCATCCCGCGCGGCTACAAGAGCCTGCTCAACTTCGGCTACGGCCTGCAACTGTTCCCGCACGAGCGAGTCACGTTGCGCTTCGGCTACGAGCCGCGCAAGACGTCGGTGCCGTCGGACAAGGTGGACCTGATCGCGCCGCTGCCCAACACCAAGCTGCTGAGCGCCGGCATCAACCTCAAGCTGAGCAAGACGATGGACCTGAGCCTGACGGGCTCCTACATGACAGGCAAGTTCAGCACGCCGGCCAACACCGACTGCAACATGAACTGCAACACGTTTTTGAACATCATTTACAACCCGTATGCCGGGCTGGACGTCAATGCCGACATCCACGTGCGCTATTTCGGCTTCGAGCTGACCAAGCGCTTCTGAGCACGGCGGGACGGATTTTTGGAGGAGTGACCATGCAAGCAGACATCAAGACCACCATCGCGGCGCTGGCCCTGTGCGGCGCCAGCCTGGGCGCGCTGGCCGCCACGGCGGCCCCGGCCCCGGCCCCGGCCGCCGCGCCGGCCGCCGCCGCCACCAGCCCGGCCAAGCAGGCGTTGATCGACAAGATCCTCGCCCTGTGGAACATCGACAGCATCGGCCAGTCCATGCTGCAGGCGCCGGTGGCCGACGCCGTGCAACAGGCGCGCGCCATGCTGCAGGGCCGCGCGTCGGCGGAGAAGCGCGACGCGGCCATGACCGACATCGTGGCCGAGGCCCGCAAGTTCATGGAGGAGGCCACGCCGATCACGCGCGCCAGCGCCGACAAGCTGATCCCCACCACGGTGGCGCCCATCCTGGCCGAGCGCTTCAACGAGGACGAACTGCGCCAGCTGGTGGCCATCCTCGAATCGCCCGTCAAGAAGAAGTTCGAGGCGCTGGTGCCGGAGATGCAGCGCAAGCTCGGTGAGGGCGTGGCGACCGACAGCCGCCCCGTGATCGACGCCAAGATGAAGGGCTTGACGGAAAAGATCGGCCTGCGCCTGCGCGCGGCCGTCACGCCCTGAAGCGGTGATGCCGCGCCCCCGCATCCCCGTTTCGATGTTTTCACAGTGGTGACACACAGGAGGTTCAACTTGTCCACGTACACTGCCCCCGCCCCGGTCCGCGCCCCCGCCACCTTGCTGGAGGTGGCGCCATGACCTACTCATCCGCCCTGCACCTGGTGCGCGGCGTCAAATCGCGCCTGGCCCAGTCCGGCGTCGAGGCCGACGCCCTGTTCGCCGAGGCCGGCCTGAATGAAGGCGACGGCCTCGCCTGCGACGCGCTGACCCTGTCCGACAAGCTCAGCCACCTGTGGGAGTTGCTGGTCGAGAAGTCCGGCGACCCCCTGCTCGGCCTCAAGGTGTCGACCCCGCACCGGCTCGGCTGGCTGGGCGTGATGGGCCACATCATGCTGGTCTCGCCCACCGTGCAAAGCACGATCGAGCGCTGCCACGGCCACACCCGGGTCGGCCTGGTGCTGCCGGGCGCGCGCCGCGCCGTGCCGCAGCAGCGCTACGACTTCGTGTGGTGCGTGCTGCTGCGCACGCTGCGCTGCGCGGCCGGGCGCGACGACGCCACCCCGGTGGTGGTCGAATACGCGTTCCCGCAGCCGGCCAACGCCCGCGCCTACGAGGAGACGTTCGGCTGCCCGGTCAAGTTCGACATGCCGCACAACGTGATGGAGTTCGCCGACGCCGACCTGGTGATGGCGCTGCCGCCCAACCCGCCGCTGCAGGATGGCGGCGGCCAGCGCGTGCTGGCCAGCCTGGCGCGCGCCGAGCCGCCCACCTTCTCGGCCAAGGTGCAGGGTCTGCTGGCCACGCTGCTGCCCAAGGGCCCGCCGCACCGCGACGACGTGGCGGCCCAGCTGATGATGAGCGAGCGCACGCTGCAGCGCCGGCTGGCCGAGGAAGGCACCAGCTTCACCACGCTGGTCGACGACACGCGCCGCGAGCTGGCGCGCCAGTCGCTGAGCGCGGGCGAGCTGTCGCTCAAGATGTTGAGTTTCCAGCTGGGCTTCTCCGAGCCCAGCGCGTTCTACCGGGCCTGCAAACGCTGGTTCGGCATGGCGCCGTCGGACATCGTGCACCTGGCCCACCAGCCGGGGCCGCAGGTGCCCGCCATGCTGCCGCCGCTGCGCGAGACGGCCTGAGGGGAGACGACCGCCGCGCGCAGCATACGATGCACCTCAACGATCCACTCTAACCACGAAGAAGGGGAGTACGCCATGGGATGGCTGTCCACCAACCACCACAAATCAATGTTCGGTCAGCTGCTCGTCAAGAAGAAGCTGATTACGCAGGAACAGCTGGACCGCGCTATCGAACACCAGCGCAACACGGGCCAGCGCCTCGGTGACATTTTCGCCGAGTGGGACATCATCACCCATGAGCACATCCACGACATCCTGCGCACCCAGCGCAACCTGCGGATGGCGGCGGCCATCGCCACCTCGCTGCTGGCGCCGCTGGAGACCTACGCGGCCGAGGTGCTGCCCACGCTGGCCGTGACCACCCCGGTCACGCTGCGCAAGGAACAGTCGGGCATGCAGATGCTGACCGAGGACGAGCTCGGCGACACGGCCGCGCAGGGCCTGAGCGAGGACCTGGTGGCCCAGGTGAAGAACTCGGTCAAGAGCAACGGGCTGGAGATCATCGGCGACATGGCCAAGATCGTCAATCCGGTGCTCGGCTTCCTGGAGTCGGACGTGACGATGAAGAACGTGCTGTACGATCCGAGCAAGGCGGCCGCCACCATCAACAAGGATGGCTCGCTCACGCTGAGCCTGCCCACCTCGATCGGCGAGATGAACTTCAACAACATCCGCATCCGCGGCTCGGACGGCCCCAGCTTCGGCAGCATCGCCATCAAGGGCATCGACCTGACGGGCACCGTGATCTCGCTGTCGTTCCACCACTGAGCCACAAAAAAAACGGGGCCGGCCAACGCGTCCCCGCATTGGCCGGCCCCGTTGGCCTTGCCGGCGGCGCCGCTTAGTTGGCCGCGCGCGCCTTGCCGAACGCGTCGCCGGCGCGCCACGCGGGCATCTTCGGCGCGTTGGCCACCAGCCGGCCCAGGTTGAGCGTGAACTGCGCCTGCTGGGTCATGCCCGACAAATCCCAGCTCGGGTCATACTCGTCCGTCACCTGGTGGTAGCGCGCCTGGTAGGCCTCCACCCTGGCCTTGGAGCCGGCCGGATCGTGGATGAACTCGCGGCCCGCGTCGATCGAGAACGCCGGCACGCCGGCCTTGGCGAAGTTGAAGTGGTCGCTGCGGAAGTAGCCGCCGATCAGGTCCGGCTCCGACAAGGCGATCTGCATGCCCATGCCCTTGGCGGCGGCGGCGGCCAGCTTGCCCAGCTCCGTGCGCTCGCTGCCCTGGGCGCCGATGTCGCGCGTGGGGCCGACGAAGTTCAAGCTGTCGAGGTTCAGGTTGGCGGCCGTCTTGGCCAGCGGCCACAATGGCGCCACCGCGTAGGCCTCGCTGCCCAGCAAGCCCTGCTCCTCGGCCGCCACCCACAGGAACATCTGGCTGCGCCTGGCCGGCGCCTGCATGGCCGCCTTGGCCATGGCCAGCAGCGCGGCCGAGCCCGAGGCGTTGTCGACGGCGCCGTTGTAGATGGTGTCGCCGCTGTCGCCGTGCTTGCCCAGGTGGTCCCAGTGGGCGCTGTAGATCACCACTTCATCCTTCAGTTTGGGATCGGTGCCCGGCACCACGCCGGCGATGTTGAACTGCTCGACCTTGCGCACGGCCGCCTTCATCTCGCCGTCCAGCGTGGCGTTCAGGGCCACCGGCTGGAAGTCCTTGCGTTCGGCGGCCGCGCGCAGCTGGTCCAGATCCTGGCCGGCGGCCTTGAACAGGGCGCGCGCGGTGGCGTCCGTCATCCAGCCCTGCAACGCCGTGCCACGGGCGCCGTCGGCCAGCTGGAAGCGCTCCACGCCGGCCCAGCTGTGCTGCACCACGCTCCAGCCGTAGGTGGCGCTGGCGTCCGTATGGATCAGCAACACGCCGGCCGCGCCGCGGCGCTTGGCCTCCTCGAACTTGTAGGTCCAGCGGCCATAGTAGGTCAGGCCCTTGCCGGCGAAGCGGTTCGGTTGCTCGGCCGTGGGCTGCGGGTCGTTCACCATCATCACCAGCAGCTTGCCGGTGACGTCCTGGCCCTTGTAGTCGTCCCAGCCCTCCTCCGGCGCCGTGGCGCCATAGCCGACGAACACCAGCGGCGCGTTGAACGCGTGCGTGTCCTGGGCGTCGCCCGGCGCCCACACCCAGTCCTGGCCGTAGGTGAGCGCCAGCGGCTGGCCGCCGGCCGTCAGGTGCAGCGAGCTCTGGTCGGGCAGGCCGACCACGCCGGCGATCTTGACGGACTGGCGGTAGCTGTTGCCGTTGCCCGGCTTCAGGCCCAGCGCGAGGGCCTGGTTTTCCAGGTAGGCCACGGTGAGGTCGGCGCCGCGCTGGCCGGTGCCACGGCCTTCGAGCACGTCGTTGGAAAGGAACGCGAGGTGTGCGCGCAGCGGCGCTTCCTGCACCTGCGGCGCGCTCGTGGCGCTGCCGGCGTGGGCGGGAAAGGCCAGCGCCAGGCCGAGGGCCAGGGCGGTGGCGGCGAACGATGGGGTCAATTTCTGCATGGGATCCTGTGGGGGTAGATGAGGATGGGTGCGAACGATAAGTGCGACGGACGAATGCGACGGATAGGCGCGGTCCGCTGCGCCGCGCGCACATTGTAAGGCAACTGGCCGCGCCCGTTATTGCGCGGCGCAACATTGGCGAACGGTCAAGCGAACAGCAGGTGGGCCGCCGTGCGCAGTGCGATGCCGGTCAGCGCGCCGAACGCGGCCGGCCGCCACACGGCCGCCACCCGCCGTCCCGACGAGATCAGGATCGCCACGCCGGGCAGGTCGAACGGGTTGAGCAGGAAGCCGGCGCTGCGGTTGAGCATGGCCGCGTTGGCCGCGCCGCGCCGGATCATTTCATCCATCACGCCCATCCAGGCGGTGGCGCCGCCGAGGAACTTGGTGACGGCCGGCAGGATCATGGCCGGGTCCAGCCGCAGCCACGCCATGGGCGCGGCCAGCGCGCGCGTGAGCAGGTCGATGGCGCCAGCCGAGCGCAGCATGGTCACGGCCACCAGCGACAGGATCAGCATCGGCAGCGCGGCCACGGCGATGCGGAACGATTCGGCGCCGGCCCGGTTGATCACGTCCAGCACGCCCTTGGCGTCCTCCGCCACCGGGTGGGGCACGGACTGGTCCACGCTCAGTTCGGCGCCGTTCAGGTGGCGGCCGTACACGTAGTAGGCCGAGGCCGAGGCGGCCAGTCCGCCGGCCAGCGCGCACAGCAGGGTGAAGCCGAAGTGCAGGCCCATGGCCGTCATGGGGATAGAGATGTTGGCCTGGGCGGCGGCCAGCACCAGCGCCAGCGTGGCGGCCAGGTGGCGGTCGGACGCGCCGCGCTGGTCCATCATGGCCAGCGTGGCGATGGGCGCGGCGAAGCTGACGAAACTGATCTGCAGCATGGCGAAGATCGACAGCCCCGTCAGCCCGAGCGGGCGCAGCAGCGGCGCCAGGCGCGCCACCAGCCAGTCCAGGATGCCTTTCGCCTCCAGCAAGCGCATCAGCGACAGCATCACCACCATCACGGGCAGCAGGATGAAGAAGGCCAGTTCCACGGCCGATTTGCCGGCCCGCAGGATGATGTCGGTGAGCAGTTCCATGGCCGCTATCTTAACCGCTGACACGCTTTCCGGCCGGGGCAAACAAGTTTATTATTTCTCAACTCGCATTTTCCACCCGTTCAAGGAGCGCGCATGAAGCTGGCATGGTTGGGTTTGATATTGATGTGCATGAACATGGCGCAGGCAGAAACGCCATCCGCACCATCCGCACCACCGGCGCCGCCCGATGCGGCGCAAGTGGCGAAAGACGCCGCCAACTACCGCAAGGCCAGGCAGGCCGTGGCCGACCTGGAGAAGATCAGCGCCCCGTCGGGCATCCAGGAAAGCTACAAGACCCCCATCGGCGGCATCGACCAGTGGCTCAACGTGCGCGGCCAGGACCGCGACCAGCCCATGATCCTGTTCGTGCACGGCGGCCCCGCCGCGCCCACCATGCCCACCATCTGGCAGTTCCAGCGCCCGATCGAGGAATACTTCACGGTCGTCAACTGGGACCAGCGCGGCGCCGGCAAGACCTACGCCGAGGCCGACCCGCAAGCCGTGGGCGAGACCATCCACATCCCGCGCTACATCGACGACGCCATCGAAGTGGCCGAATTCCTGCGCAAGAAGTACCACAAGGACAAGCTGATCCTGATGGGCCACAGCTGGGGCACGGTGGTGGCCATGGGCGCGGCGCTCAAACGGCCCGACCTGTTCTACGCCTACGTCGGCATGGGCCAGGTGATCAGCGTGCGCGAGAATGAACAGGTCAGCTTCGACTACGCGCTGCAGCAGGCCAAAGCCCGCAACAACACGGAGGCGCTCAAGGAACTGCAGTCGATCGCGCCCTACCCCGGCGACCAGCCCATCACGCGCGAGCGCATCATCGTGGCCCGCAAGTGGCCCCAGTATTATGGCGGCTTGACGGCCTACCGCAACGAGTCCGACTACTATTACGACGGTCCCCTGCTGTCGCCCGAATACACGGCCGCCGACGTGCACAATATCGACCAGGGCAACCTGCTGACGCTGGGCCGGCTGCTGCCCGAATTCGTGCAGGTCGACTATTCGGCCGTGCGCAACTTCCCCATCCCGGTCATCATGTTCATGGGCCGGCACGACTACACCACGCCGTCCGAACCCACCGCGCGCTGGCTGGCGCAGGTCAAGGCGCCCTACAAGCAGGGCGTGTGGTTCGAGCACGCGGCCCACATGATCCCGTGGGAGGAACCGGGCAAGGTGCTGGTCAGCCTGCTGCGTTACGTGCGGCCGCTGGCCGAACCGGCGCAAAAGAAGTAAGGCCGCCGCCGCCCATGACCGTGCCGCGCCCCCGCGCCCGGCACGGCAGGCGCTAAAATTGCGGTATGACAGTTTCCGCATCCCCCTACATCGGCCGTTTCGCCCCCTCGCCCACCGGCCCCCTGCACCTCGGCTCGCTGGTGGCCGCCATGGCCAGCTACCTGGACGCGCGCGCCCACGGCGGCCAGTGGCTGGTGCGCATCGAAGACGTGGACGGCGACCGCAACGTGGACGGCGCCGACCGCCACATCCTCGCCTCGCTGCGGCGCTGCGGCATGCAGTGGGACGGCGACGTAACCTGGCAGAGCCAGCGCACGGCCCTGTACGAGGCGGCGCTGCGCCAGCTGGAGGCGGCCGGCGCCGTCTATCCCTGCGGCTGCTCGCGCAAGGAGATCGCCGATTCCCAGCTGAGCCTGAACGCCAGGCAGGCGCAGGCCAACATCTACCCCGGCACCTGCCGCCACGGCCTCGCGCCCGGCAAGACGGCGCGCGCGCTGCGGCTCAAGGTGCCGCAATCGCCGCATTGCGTGATCCGCTTCCACGACCGCTGGGCCGGCGAGGTAAGCCAGGACCTGACGGACGAGGTGGGCGACTTCGTCATCAAGCGCGCCGACGGCTACTGGGCCTACCAGCTGGCCGTGGTGGTGGACGACGGCGCACAGCGCATCACCGACATCGTGCGCGGCGCCGACCTGCTCGACTCCACGCCGCGCCAGATCTACCTGCAGCAACGACTGGGCCTGCCGCAGCCGCGCTACCTGCACGTGCCCGTGGTCGTCAACGAGCGCGGCGAAAAGCTGTCCAAGCAAACGGGCGCGCAGGCGTTCGACACGGGCGCGGCGCCGGAACTGCTGCTGCGCGAGGCGATATTGCCGGCGGCCCGCTTCCTCGGCCTCGACCTGCGGGCCGACACGCTCGACGCGTTCTGGCGCGCCGCCGTGCCAGCCTGGCACCAGCGGTATCATCAAGCGTGACGCGCGGCGCGCGACCGCCACGGCCAATTTCATCTACACTGAAAGACCACCCCGATCCGGCCACATGATGGAAGTCGAACTGAAACTACTGCTTGATCCGGCCGACAACGCCAAGCTGGTCCGGCATCCGCTGCTGGCCGCGCACGCGCGCGCGCGCCAGCGCAAGGCGCGCCTCACGGCCCGCTATTTCGACACACCCGACCTGCACCTGCTGCGCCATGGCGCCGGCCTGCGCGTGCGTCAGGTGGACGGCCAATGGATACAGACCATGAAGGCCGGCGGCAGCGTGCAGGGCGGCCTGCACACGCGGCTCGAATGGGAAGGCCCGGTGGCGGACGACGCGCCCCGGCTGGGCAAGCTGCGCCAGCTGATCGGCGACGACGCGCACTGGCTGGCCGTGCTGGACGCGCCCGATCTCAAGCAGCAACTGGCGCCGCTGTTCACGGTCGAGGTGGAACGCAGCACGTGGGAACTCGACTACGACGGCAGCATCATCGAACTGGTGCTCGACGAAGGCCGCATCCAGCGCCAGGGACGGCACCTGCCCGTCAACGAAATCGAACTGGAGCTCAAGTCCGGCCACCCGGCCAGCCTGTTCGCGTGCGCGCTCGGCCTGCTGGACGGCTTGCCGCTCCAGGTCAGCAACGTCAACAAGGCCGAACGCGGCTACGCGCTGTGCCTCGACAAGCCGTTGGCCGCCGTCAAGGCCGCCCCGCTCGCGCTCGAACGCGACGCCACCACCGGCCAGGCGATGCAGGCCGTGCTGGCCAACTGCCTGCGCCACATGCAGGACAACGAAGCGGCCGTGATCCACGGCCACGACAGCGAAAGCCTGCACCAGCTACGCGTGGGCACGCGCCGCCTGCGTTCCGCGCTACGGCTGTTCGCGGCGTGCGCGCCCTGCCCGGCCGCGCTGCTGGGCGACCTCGCGTGGCTGGGCACGGAGCTGGGCGCCGCCCGCGACTGGGACGTGCTGGCCACCGCCACGCTGCCGCGCGCGCAGGACGCCGCGGTGGACCTGGCGCCGTTGCGCGATCTGGTGCGCCACACCGCGCATAGCCACCGCCGCGCCGCCGCGCACGCGTTGCAGTCGCCGCGTTACGCGCGCCTGATGCTGGGACTGAACCAGTGGCTGCAGCGCCTGCAACTGGCCGCCGCCACCACGCCGGCGCGGCACAATCCGCTGGCCGGCGGCGCCGCCAGGTATGCGCGGCGCACTCTGCGCCGGCTGCACCGCAAGCTGCTGCGCCGCGCCGCCATCGCGCGCAAGGCGCTCCGTGCCGGCAATGATGCCGATGCCAGCGCGCCCGCCGTGAGCGGCACGGCTTCCGTCGCGCACGGGAAGGCCGGCGACAGTGTCCCATCCAACGGCAACGGCGCCCATGACGCCACCGCCCGCGCCGTGCACCGGCTGCGCATCGCCGGCAAGCGCTGTCGCTACGGCGTGGAATTCTTCGCGCCGCTGTTGCGCGGCGGCGCCACGCGGCGCTATCTCGACCACCTGTCCGCCCTGCAGGACGAACTGGGACGCGACAACGATCTGGTGGTGGCCGACCGCCTGCTGCTGCAATGCCAGCCGCAGGACGCCGCGCCGGATGGCGCCAGCTCGCACGCCGCGCTGCCCTACGTGCGCGGCTACCTGCGCGCGCTGCGGGCGCAGGATGCGTCGGCGCTGCAGGCGGCGTGCGGCGCCGTGCGCCACTACCGCCTGCCCGGACTAAGCTGAGTCGGCCGGGTCGGCCGCCGCGCCGCCCGCGCGCGGCTTGCGCTGTCGGCCCAGCTGCTTGTACAAGCCTTCCAGCTCGCGGCCCACCAGTTCCTGCCCGTGCTCGATCACGTAGTCCTGGAACGCCGCCGCCACCTTCGGTATCGGCTGATCGGTCAAGTGCATCACATGCCAGTCCGCCTCCACCGGATGCTCCTGCATCGGCATGATGGCCAGCAGGCCGGCCTCGAATTCCAGCCCGCACGCGTGCACCGACAGGAAGCCTATCCCCAGCCCGGCCGACACCATGCGCTTGATCGCCTCGTTGCTCGACACTTCGGAGCCGAAATTGAGCGGATGCCCGGCCTCGCGGAACAGGCGCTCGATGGCCGTGCGCGTGCCCGAGCCGCGCTCGCGCACCAGCAGGTTGGCCGCCATCACGTCGTTCAGCGTGAGCTTCTTTTTCTTCATCAGCTTGTGGGCGGGACTGGCCACGAACGCCATCGGGTGGCGCGCGAAGCGGGCCGCGTTGGTGCGCAGTTCGCGCGGCGGCGTGCCCATGATGGCCAGGTCGATCTCGTGCCGTGCCAGCATGTTCACGATCTCGGCCCGGTTGCCCACCTGGAGCTTCAAGCGCACGTCGGGCCGCTCCATCGTGAACGGCACCAGCAGCGGCGGCAGCAGGTGCTCGGCCGTCGTCACGGCGCCGATGCGCAGCGTGCCGCTGGTCACGCCGCGCAGCGCCGCCAGCTCGTCGGCCGCCTGCTGCCACAGGCGCAGGATGCGCTCGGAGAACTCCACCATCACCTCGCCGGCCGCCGTCAACTGGATGTTGCGGCCCACCTTGCGCGTGAGCGCGATGCCGGTGATGTCCTCCAATGTGCGAATTTGCAACGAAATGGCCGGCTGCGTCACATGCAGCGCGTCCGCCGCGCGCGACACGCTTTCATGGCGCGCCACCAGCGTCAGCGCCTCCAACTGCCGGAAACTGGCGTGATGCATAAGCTTTTCCTTATCAATTATCGAAAATCTTTAATTTTTCTTTTGTTCATTCTACCCCTATATTGACACTCATCTAACGTTATCTTCCCACTGCGACCTAACCAGAAAGCGCGATATGAGCATCGACGTCATCTTCCTCGGCCTGGACGGTGTGCTGTTCGACACCGAAGCCCTGCACCTTGCAGCCTGCAACGCCGCCTTCGCGGAAGCGGAACTGTCGCTGCGCTGGACCCTGCCGGCCCTGCGCGCGGCCGCCGCCACCCACGGCTACGCCAACGCCATCACGGCCGCCGTGGCCGGCGCCGGCCTGCGCGACAAGGCCGCCGTGGCCGCGCTGCACGCCGGGAAGCACCGTCAGTTCCAACTGGCCGTGGCGGCCAATCCGCCCAAGGCATCGCCGGCCGCGCTGGCCCTGATCGACGACGCGCTGGCCGCCGGCTGCAAGCTGGCCGTGCTGTCGGACCTGCCCGCGCCGGTGGCCGCCGCCCTGCTCGAACACTGCTTCGGCGCCGACGTCACCAGCCTGTTCGCGGTGGTGGCCGGCGGCGTCAGCTTCGATGGCCTGGCCGGCCCCGGCCCCTTCGGCCACGCGCTGCATGCGATGGGCATCGAGGCCGCCGCCGCCATCGCCATCGACACGGTGGCGCCGGCCTTGAAGGCGGCCGAACACAGCGGCCTGTGGACGGTATCGGTGGCGCCGTACGGCGCCGACGTGGTACGCCCGCAGCAGTTCATCACCTTCGACGCGCTGCGCGAATTGCGCATCAGCCCGTTCACCGCCAATCCGCAGGAAGCGGACAGCATGGCAGCGTAACGGCATCAACCACGGACGGCGGGCGCCGGACGCCCGCCGCCGGCGGGCCCTGCGCAGCGACGCCGTCACAGCTTTCATCAACCACACGGGAGACGGCAACATGGAAACCATCGTTATCGTAGGAGGCGGCGCAGGCGGACTGGAACTGGCCACGCGCCTGGGCGACACCCTGGGCAAAAGCGGCCGCGCGCGCGTGCTGCTGATCGACCGCGCACCGGGCCACTTCTGGAAGCCGCTGCTGCACACGGTCGCCTCGGGCAAATGCGACCCGCAAGTGACGCAGGTGGAATTCGCGGCCCAGGCGGCGGCCCACCACTTCGACTTCGTGCAGGGCGAGGTGATGGCGGTGGACCGCGCGGAGCGCGGCATCGAGCTGGCGCCGCGCTGCAGCGACGGGCTGGAAGTGCAGCCACGGCGCCGCCTGCCGTACGACAAGCTGGTGCTGGCCCTCGGTTCCGTGACCAATTTCTTCGGCGTGCCCGGCGCGGCCGAGCATGTGCTGACGCTGGAGAACGTCAATCAGGCCGAGGCGTTCCGCAAGCGTTTCGTGGCCGCCTGCATCCAGGCCGGCGAACGCAAGGCCCGTGGCGATGTCGCGCACGGCCAGGTCCATGTGGTGATCGTGGGCGGCGGCGCCACCGGCGTCGAGCTGGCGGCGGAGCTGAGCCACAGCGCCCGCGCGCTGGCCCAGTACAAGGTGCACGCGCTGGACCCGTTGCACGACGTGCGCATCAGCGTGATCGAACGCGGCAAGTTCCTGCTGCCCCATCTGCATCCGCGCCAGTCGGTGCGCGCCGCGCGCCACCTGGCCTCGCTCGGCATCGAGGTGCTGACGGAAACGGCCGTGGCCAGCGTCTCGCCCGATGCCGTGCATGACGCGGCCGGCCACGCGCACCGCGCCGACCTGACCTTGTGGGCGGCCGGTGTGGAGGGCCCGGCCCTGTGCCGCACGCTGGGCCTGCCCGTGAACCGCATCAACCAGATCGTGGTGGACGCCACCTTGCGCGCGCCCGGCGACGCGGCCGTCTACGCGCTCGGCGACTGCGCCAGCTACACCTGCCCCGTCAAGGGCGCCGTGCCGCCGCGGGCCCAGGTGGCGCACCAGCAGGCCATGTTCCTGGCCGACCTGCTGGCGCGGCGCGACACGCCCGGCGGCACCGACTTCCGCTACCGCGACTACGGCTCGCTGGTGTCGCTGGGCCCGCTGGCCGCCGTCGGCGTGCTGTCGGGCGCCGTGACCGGGCGCCGCATCCAGGTCAGCGGCGCCACGGCGCGCCTGCTGTACCGGCTGATGTACCAGAAGCACCTGCTGGCCCTGCACGGCATGGCGCGCATGGCCGTCCACACGCTGGTGGACTGGCTGCGCGCCAAGCTGGTGCCGCCGGTCAAACTGTACTAAATCCCCTCCCGCGCGACCGGGCCTGGCCTAGTCGCGCGCCTTGTCCGCCTTGCGCATGCAGGCGATCAGCACCAGGTTGACGACGATGCTGGCGCCCAATCCCACAATCCCTACCACTGCCAGTATTTCGCTCATGGCGCTCCCCTCGCATTCTCCCGTTGCGTGTATATGGCCGCCATCGGTGGCGCGCCGCGGCCTTTACTGTAGCCGAATTTGCAATTTGGCGCTGAAGGCGGGACAATTCCCCATCCCCACCGACCTCCCTGGAGCACTGCATGAGTTTGAGCGAAAACCTGACCCTGCTGGCCGACTACAACGCGGCCATGAACCAACGCATGTACGAGGCGGCCGTCCAGCTGCCGGAGGAAGAACTGCTGGCCGACCGGCGCGCCTTCTTCGGCTCCATCCTCGGCACCCTGAACCATCTGGTGGTGGGCGACACGCTCTGGCTGCAGCGCTTCTCCCACCATCCGGCCAACTTCGCCGCGCTGGCGCCGATCCGCGCCATGCCGGCGCCCACGGCGCTGTCGCAGATGCAGTTCTATGAGCTGGGCCACTGGCACCCGCACCGCATGGAGCTGGACGCCATCATCAACGCCTGGGTGCGCGAGGTGCGCGAGGAGCATCTGGCCCACGTGCTCGAATACACGAACACCAAGGGCGTGGTGGCGCGCAAGCGCATGTCCAGCCTGGTGCTGCACTTCTTCAACCACCAGACCCACCACCGGGGTCAGGTCACCACCATGCTGTCGCAGGCCGGCATCGCGTTCGGCGTGACCGACCTGCTGGCCGGCATCCCCGACGAGTAAGCCACGCAACGCCGCGCCGCCATGCAGATCGCCATCTACAGCACCCAGCCCTACGACCGCCGCTTCCTGGACGAGGCGCTGGCCCACCACGCGCCGCACGCCGACGTCACGCTGCGCTATTTCGACGCCGCGCTGGCGGCCGACACGGTGCCGCTGGCCCAGGGCTGCCAGGCCGTGTGCGTGTTCGTCAACGACATCCTGGACGCGCCCGTGCTGGAGGCCCTGCACGCGCTGGGCGTGCGGGCCGTGCTGCTGCGCTGCGCCGGCTTCAACAACCTCGACGTGCACGCCGCCGAGCGGCTCGGCATGTTCGCCGCGCGCGTGCCGGCCTACGCGCCCGAGGCCGTGGCCGAGCACACCCTGGCGCTGGTGCAAACGCTGAACCGCCACACGCACCGCGCCTACAACCGGGTGCGCGAGGGCAATTTCGCGCTCGACGGCCTGCTCGGCATGACCTTGCACGGCAAGACGGTCGGCATCGTCGGCCTGGGCCAGATCGGCCTGGCCACGGCCCGCATCTTCCACGGCATCGGTTGCCGCGTGCTGGGCCACGATCCGGCGCCCGATCCCCACTTCGCCGCGCTGGGCAAGCTGGTGGCGCTGCCGGCCCTGCTGGCCGCGTCCGACATCGTCACCCTGCATTGCCCGCTGCTCGAGGCCACCCGCCACATGATCAACCACGCCAGCCTGGCGCGCATGAAGCCGGGCGCCATGCTGGTCAACACCTCGCGCGGCGGCCTGATCGAGACGGCCGCCGTGATCGACGCGCTCAAGTCGCGCCACCTGGGCGCGCTGGCCATCGACGTCTACGAGCAGGAGAGCGCGCTGTTCTTCCGCGACCGTTCCGGCGACATCCTCGACGACGACGTGTTCCAGCTGCTGCTGACCTTCCCCAACGTGCTGGTGACGGGCCACCAGGGCTTCTTCACGGTGGAGGCCATGCGCGAGATCGCCGCCACCACCTGGCACAACCTCGATTGCCACCTGCGCGGCACGCCGTGCGCCAACCGCATCAGCTGCTGAAGTTCAGCTGCTGAGGTTCAGCTGTTGAGGGGCAGGGTCAGCACGAAGCGCGTGCCCTGGCCCAGCGTGCTGTCCACCTCGATCCGCCCGCGCAGCAGGCCATACACGATGTTGTAGACGATGTTGAGCCCGAGCCCCGAGCCGCCCTTGCCCAGCTTGGTGGTGAAGAACGGGTCGTAGATGCGGCCCATGTGCTCGGGCGCGATGCCGCTGCCGTTGTCGCGCACCGTCACCTCGACCGAATCGGGCGCCAGCGCGCGCGCGCCGACCACGATCTCGCCCTCGGTGCGCCCCTCGAACGCGTGCGTGAGCGCGTTGTTGATCAGATTGATCAGCACCTGGCCGAACGGCCCCGGATAGCTGTTCATGGCGATCCCCGGCGGGATCTCCTGGCGCACCTTGATGCCGGTCTTCTTGAAGGTGGGCACCAGCACCAGCACCAGCAGGATCTCGGCCGTCAGCTCGTCGAGCAGGAACGGCCGGCACTGCGACGTGGTGCGGTCGACCGCCACCTGCTTGAAGCTCGCCACCAGGTCCACCGCCCGGTGCAGGTTGCGCAGCACGATCTCGCCGCCGGCGTTGACGTCGTCCATGAAGCGCTGCAGCGTGGAGCGCTTGATGCCCTCGTCGACGCGCTTGGCGAAGATGCGGGTCTGGTCGATCAGGGTGCTGACGGCCAGCAGGCTGTTGCCGATCGGCGTATTGAGCTCGTGCGCCACGCCGGCCACCAGCGCGCCCAGCGCGGCCAGCTTCTCGCTGCGCACCAGTTCATCCTGGGCCCGCTGCAGCGTGGCCAGCGAGTCGGCCAGTTCGCGGTTCACCCCCTGCATCTGCGCCGTGCGCAACTGCACCAGCTCCTCCAGCCGGTCGCGGTAATGCATCAGTTCCAGTTCGCCCTTCTTGCGCTCGCTGATGTCGGTCGACACGCCGCCCACGGCCCAGGCGTGGCCATCGGCGTCGAACAGCGGGAACTTCTCCGAAAGGTAGGTGCGCACCGCGCCGCTGGCGTCGGGCACGTCCTCCTCGTAGGTGTGGGACTGGCCCGAGGCGAGCACCCCGTGGTCGGCCTCGCGGATCACGCGCACCACCTCCGGCGGGAACAGGTCGGCGTCCATGTGGCCGACGGGATCGGGCGCGCCGGGCGGCAGCACGTCGCGAAAGCGCTGGTTGACCATCAGGTAGCGCCCGTCGCGGTCCTTGATGTAGATGACGGCCGACGACTTGTCGATGATGTTGTTGAGCAGCGACTGGCTTTGCCGCAGCGCGTGCTCGCGCGCCGAGATGGTGGCCAGCATGGTGTTGAACGCCTCGGCCAGCCGCCCCATCTCGTCGTGCGCCTGGACCGGGGCCCGCAGGTCGTAGCGCTGCTCGCGCGTGACGCGGTCGGCCACGCGCGACAGCGCCAGCACCGGCTGCGTGACGAGGCGGCGCAGCGCCACCGCGTACAGCACCGCGCCCACCAGCAGCGTCATCAGCACCACGGCCAGCACCAGGCCGTACTGCCGCATGCGCTCGGCCAGCGGCGGCAGCGCGTATTCGACCTGCAGGTAGCCCACCACCTCGTGCTCGAAACGCACCGGCGCCAGCATGGTCAGCAGGTCGCCGTGGAAGCGGTGGCCGCCGGCCAGCTGCTCGCCCGGCCAGTCGCACAGCGGCGTGCCGGCCCGCGCGTAGCGGGCGAACGGGCGCTGGCGCGCGTCGAACAGGCAGGCGCCGTCGATGTCGCGCGTGCCGCGCAGGGCCGCCAGCGTGCGCTCGGCGGCCACCCGGTCGCCGAAGTTCAGGTCCACGTCGAGGTTGAGCGACACCAGCTCCATGCGGCTGGCCAGATCCTGCACCAGCCGCGGCCGCACCACCAGCAGGTCGTAGCTGACCAGCGCCAGCAGCGCCACCAGCATCGCCACCAGCGTCGTCAGCACCGACATCAGCAGCAGCTTGCGCGGCAGCGCCAGGTTGTGCAGCAGCGCGCGCCACACCCTCATTTGGGCGCTCCGCCCAGCACCCGCTCGGCCAGCGCCAGCACGCGCGGATTGAGGCTCATGCCGGACCGCTTGGCGGCGGCCAGGTTCACTTCGAAGCGGATGGTGCCGTCCACCAGCAGCAGGTTGATCATGCCGCCGTCGGCCAGGAACGAGGTCGAGTCGCCGATGGTGAGGATGGCCTGGTCGCGCAGGCGCGCCAGCAGCGCGCCCTGGCGCGCCTTCTCCGAGGCGCCGATGTAGAGCGCGTGGCAGCCGTCGCCCTCCTCGTTGCGGGTGATGGTGCGCAGCTCCAGCGGATGGCTGCCGGCGGCCCGGCTTTGCAGGCGGCGCGCGATGTCGCCGGCGTCCTGCCCGATCACGCACACCACCAGCGGCGCGCGCGGATCGGCCAGCGCGGCGGCCGGCCAGCTGGCGTAGCGGGCGAAGTTGAGTATGTAGGCGGCCTTGACCTGCTGCTCGGGCAGGGCCGCCTCGTCGGCCGCCAGCGCGCACGGCAGCAGCGACAGCAGAGCGCCGCCCCAGCCGTACAACCGCCACCACAGGCCACGTCGTCTCATCGTACCCGCCCCATTCGCGCCCCGTTCGCGCCCATCCGGCTGCCCCGTCCCCGGCGCCGGGCGCACCAGATTGCCTTATGCCAAATTTATTCTATCCCAATAGCCGCGCCGCGCACGGCATTTTTTGCCCTGCGCATGACGCGGTGCCGGCTGCCCCGCCGGCCGTCGCCGTTGCGGATTTCTCACACTTTCACACGCGCCATTTCACAATCCCCCGCTCTGCCGCGGCCGCCGCGCGCGCCCGGCGCCACGGCCCTTGTGGCGCCGTCCGAATTGGGGAATACTGGCCTGCGTGGGACATTCCCGCGCCGACCATCGAGGAAAAACCGTCTTGGCCCAGCACCGCCCACCCGTTCCAGCGCCCATGCCCGTGCCAGTGCCGCAAGGCGCGCATCCGGCGCGCCCGGCCGCCGGCCTGGCCGCGTTATGCCTGCTGCTGGCGGCCGGCGCGGCGCCGCACTGCGCGGCCGGCGAGGAAGACACGGTGTTCGACCTGAGCCTGGACCAGCTGCGCAGCGTGAAGGTGCAGACGGCCACCAAGACCGCCACCCCGCTGTATGCGGCGCCGGCCGTGGTCACGCTGATCACGGCCGACGACCTGGCCCGCTACGGCTACCAGAGCGTGGCCGAAGCGCTGTCGCACGTGGCCGGCCTGGTCGAGAGCGACGATGGCCTGAACCACAACTTCGGCGTGCGCGGCATCAACGCCGGCGCCCAGGCGGCCGGCCGCGGCATCAAGATCCTGCTCGACGGCCAGCCGATCGCGTTCCGCAGCACCCAGCAGCAATGGACGGGGCTGGAGTTCATCCCGATCGGCATGATCGAGCGCATCGAGATCGTGCGCGGCCCGGTGTCCGTGCTGTACGGCGCCGACGCCCTGCTGGGCGCCGTCAACGTGATCACGCGCCGCGCCGGCAACGAGCAGCGCCTGGACCTGGGCCACGAATGGGACAAGGACGGGCGCAACGTCACCATCGCCAGCGGCAGCGGCGGCGTGCAGCGCGGGCCGTGGTGGGGCGCCTGGGGCGTGCAGGGCGCGCGCCTGGAACGGGGCGGCCAGACCCTGCCGCGCATCTCGCCCGACTACCAGCGCTACGCGGCCGTGGCCACCAGCCCGGACGACGACAGCGCGCCGCGCACGCTCTACCTGCGCGGCGGCTGGCAGGGCGAGCGCGACGAACTGGGCGCGAGCCTGTACTGGCAGCGCCAGGACAGCGACAACGTCTACGCCAGCCTCAATCCGCTGCTGCGTCCCCCGAGCCACGTGCAACTGGAGCAGGGCTTCCTGCGCCTCAATTACACGGGCCGGCTCGATGCGCGCAACACGCTGCGCGCCAGCTTCAGCTACGGCCAGGGCCAACCGGGCGGCGCGGACCGCGTGCGCACCGGCGCCAGCGACTACTATCTGCTGCGCGACTTCGGCTACCACGCGCTCGACGCCAGCGCCGAGTGGCTATGGCAGCCGGGCGACGACAGCAGCGTGCTGCTGGGCGCGGACGTGCTGCGCGACCGCGAGACGCTGGTGTCGTTCCAGCGCTACAGCGTGGCCGACGCCAGCCTGTTCCAGCTCAGCGAACCGGGCCAGCGCACGCTGCGCAACACGGGCCTGTACCTGCAATGGCAATTCCCGCTGGCCGCGGCGTGGCAAGCGATCGCCGGCGCGCGCGCCGACCAGCACTCCGTGTATGGCACCCAGACTTCGCTGCGGGCCGGCGTGGTGGGCAGCGTGCGCGACTGGGGCGTCAAGCTGCTGGGCGGCACGGCGTTCCAGGCGCCGTCGGCCGAACTGCTGTACCGCACGGCCGTGCAACCGGGCGACATCACCGGCAACCCGGCGCTGGCGCCGCAGCAGGCGCGCACGTTGGAGGCGCAACTGAGCACGCCGGCCGCGCCGCACTGGAACGGCACGCTGACGGCCTACCACACGCGGGTGCGCGACCTGGTCACGCTGGAACAGGCCTTCTTCAACCTGGTGGCCCGCAACAGCAGCGACAGCACCGTCAACGGCGTGGAGCTGGAGCTGCGCTACCAGCACGAGGGCTTCAACGCCTACGCCAACGCCAGCCGCGCCAACAACCGGCGCAGCCTGAACCGCTACACGCTGGCGCCGCTGGCCCAGCGCCCCGGCGGCGAACTGTTCCCCGCCAACAGCGCCAACTTCGGCGCCAGCGTCGGCCTGCTCGACCAACGCCTGCTCGTCAGCCTCGACAACCGCTACGTGGGGGCGCGCCCGGCCGCCACCGCCAACGTGCTGCTGGCCAACCAGGATTACCAGTTGTCCGGCTACGTCGACAGCACGCTGACGGCGCGCTGGACCATCGACCGGCACGCGCAACTGCGGCTGCAGTTGCGCGACCTGTGGAACAGCCGCTACGTCGATCCCGGCGTGGGCGGCATCGACTACCCGTCCGCCGGACGGCGCTTCGGAGTCCAGTATGCATACCGTTACTAGGCGCGCGGCCTGCTTGTCGCTGCTGGCCATGCTGGGCCTGGCCGCCTGCGGTGGCGGCGGCACCGGCGACGCCACCACGGCGCTGCCGGCCAACCCCATTCTGGCCATGGTCGATCCGGCCGCCATCAACATCGGCTCCGTCGGCTGGCGCACCTCGACCCGCGACGCCTTCCTGCTGGCGGCCAAACAGATCAACGACGCCGGCGGGGTGCTGGGCAAACGCCTGAACGCGATCGCGCTGGTGGCGCGCGACAACGCCGAGGCGCAGGACATAGGCCAGCAACTGCTGGACGCCGGCGTCACCATCCTCAACGTCTCCACCTCGACCCGCGTGCTCAACCTGCTGCCGCAGGCCAAGCTCAAGGGCGTGGCGATCCTGACCGAGTCGAGTTCCTCGCCCGCGCTGAGCACCATCGACGACGACGACCTGATCTACCGCGTCGGCGTGTCCGACGTCGACGCCACGCCGGTGCTGGCCCGCCTCGCCTACGACGCCGGCAAGCGGCGCGCCGTGGTGCTGGTGAACGCCGGCGACGCGTTCGGCGCCGGCCTGGCCAGCGTGTTCTCGCCCGCGTTCCAGGCGCTGGGCGGCCAGGTGGTGCGCACCGTCGCCATCCCGTTCGGCCAGAAGAACGGCTTCGACGCCTACCTCAAGCAGGTCTACGAGGCCCGGCCCGACGTGATCCTGAACGGCATCCTGGCGGCCGACATCGCCGCCAATGTGCTCAACGAGGCGCTGCCCTACCGCGACCCCGCCCTGTGGCTGCTGCCCGGCACGGCGGCCGGCAACCAGACCTTCCTCGACAACCTGGCCGACCCGGCCCGCATCGCCGGCGGCGCCATCGGCGCGGCCGCCACCATCGGCGCCTACGACAACCCGTCGTACCAGAGCTTCCGCGCCCGCTACCTGGCCCAGTACGGCGCCGAGCCGCAGGACTTCACGGCGTCCGTGTACGACATCGTGATGGTGATGGCGCTGGCCATCGAGCGGGCCGGCCTGCTCAACCGCACGGCCAGCCCCGGCGGCGCCATGGTGCGCGCCGCCCTGCGCGACGTGATGAACGGGCCGGGCCGGACCGTGCGCCCGGACGACATCGGCGCCGCGCTGGCCCTGGTGCGCCAGGGCCAGGACGTCGACTACAGCGGCGCCTACGCCGACGTGGACTGGGACAGCCATGGCGACATTGTGGGACAGGTGCCGTTCACAGTGTTCCGTCTCGACACAACCAGGGCCGCGTGGGACGCCTCGCAACAGCTGACGGTGAGCGTGCCGCGCTGAGGCGCGGCATGGCGCGCAACGTTGTATAGACAGTCGCGCCATCGCGCGGTTGTGCCCGTCTGGATGGGCCGATATACTGCTTCGCACCCATCCATTCGACCTCCCTGGTGCGCCCATGTCCGACGCTTACCGCGACCACACCGACTTCGCCAAACTCAACCACGCATTGCGCGTGCCGCTGGCGGCCGAGATCCACTCGCGCCCCTTCCTCAAACTCGACGCGCCGGAAACGCTGACCCACTTCGCGCTGTACGCGCCGCAGGAGGCCACGGCCGGCGCCAACCACCGCGCGGCCCAGCACGCGATCCTGCAGGAGCTGTGCCGCCACTTCGGCGTGGCCGTGCCGCACCCGCAGGCGCGCTACTTCTACCACGACTTCGGCCGCTTCCGCCTCAAGTGGGAATGCCACACCGAGTTCGCCACCTACACCTTCGTCGAACAGGCGCAGCCGGGGGCCGACTGGCGCCACGCGTTCCGCCAGCCGCCGCTGCGCCACGTGCCGCAGGAATGGCTGGCCAGCCTGCACGGCAAGATCATCGTGGCGGCCCACGTGGCGCTGACCAACGGCGACGGTGACCAGCCGGCCGACGTGGCCGCCATGCGCGAACTATTCCAGGGCAACCTGGTGGGCAGCGGCGTGGAGCACGGCGGCGAGATCTGGACCGACTTCCTGATCCAGCCGGACGGCTTCTCGCGCTTCGTGGTGCGCGACCGCACGCTGCGCGAATCGCAGGCCGGCCGCCTGGTGGGCAAGCTGCTGGAGATCGAGACCTACCGCATGATGGCGCTCCTGGCACTGCCCCTGGCCGAAGCGACCCAGCCGGCCCTGAGCGCGGTCGAGAATGAACTGGCCGGACTGACGGCCACCCTGGTGCAGAGCGACCACGACCTGTCCACCACCGCCGTGGCGCGCGACAGCAAGGAGGAGCAGCAGCTGCTGCACCGCATCACCCGCCTGGCCGCGCGCGTGGAAGAACTGTCGGTCAACAACAGCTACCGCTTCGGCGCCGCGCAGGCGTATTTCAGCCTGGTGCAGGCCCGCATCCAGGAGCTGCGCGAAGTGCGCATCGAAGGCATGCCCACGCTGGAGGAATTCATGGGCCGGCGGCTGGCCCCGGCCATGCACACCTGCACCTCGGTGGCGCGCCGGCAGGAGGCGCTGGCCACCCGTATCGCGCGCAGCAACGACCTGCTGCGCACCCGGGTCGGCATCGAGCAGGAACGCCAGAACCGCCAGATCCTGCAATCGCTCGACACCCGCTCGGCCCAGCAACTGCGCCTGCAGCAAGCCGTGGAGGGCTTGTCGGTGATGGCCATCTCCTACTATTCGCTGGGACTGGTGGGCTACGCGGGCAAGGCGCTGAAGGCGGCCAACCTGCCCGTCAATCCCGAGTTGCTGACCGGGCTGATGGTGCCGCTGGTGATGGCCGGGGTCTGGCTGTTCCTGCGCAAGCTGCACAAGCAACTGCACACGGCGCGCCACTGAGCGCACCACTCAGCGCGCCTGTGAGCGCGCAAGTAAGCGAGTAGGCGCGCCATCGCGCGCCGCGCCGCTTGCTCGGACCGCGCCCCGCCGCTAACGCGGGCGCAGCGGCACGGCCGCGCCGTCCTGGACCTGGGTCAGGTAGACCCGGCTCCAGCCCTGGTGCTCATGCGCGCTGAAGGCGACCGGGTTCTCGCCCAGTGTCATCCTCAACTGCTCCAGGGCCTTCAGCAGGCGGGCGCGGGTCGGCTCGTTGCCGCTGCGGCGCAGCGCCTCCACCAGCAGCATGGCGTCCGCATAGCCCTCCAGCGAACCGTAGTTGCGCGCGGCCGGCACCACGTCGGCCTGGTACTGGCGCACCAGCGGATCGGTGGCGTCGGCCGGCGACGGCATCACCTGGCTCAGGATCACCCCCTCGCCATCGACGCCCGCATGCTTGATCAATTCGCTGGTGCCGGTGAACGACACGGCCATGAAACGCGACTTCAGCCCGGCCGCGCGGGCGCGCCGCAGCAGCATGGCCAGCGGACGGTAGGTGCCGATGAAGATCACGGTGTCGGGCGGCTGGCGCAGCAGCTTGTCCAGGCCCGCGCCCACGTCGACGGTGTTGCGCTGGAAGCGCACCTCCTGCGCCAGCTTCAGGTTGCGTTTTTGCAGCGCGCGCAGCACGCCGGCCTTGCCGGCCTCGCCGAATTCGTCATCCTGCAGGAACACGGCGATGCGCGCTTCCGCATGGCCGGCCGTGGCGTGGGCCACCAGCGCCTCGGCCTCGTCGTAATAGGAGGCGCGCAGGTTGAACACCACCGGCTGCACGGGATGGCGCAGGAACTCCGCGCCGGAGAACGGGAACAGATAGGGCACGCCGCGTTGCGCTGCCAGCGGCACGGCGGCGGTGGAGGTGGGCGTGCCCACGTAGCCGAACAGGGCGAACACCTTGTGCACGTCCAGCAGGGTGCGGGTGGCGGCCACGGTCTGCTGGGGGTCGTAGCCATCGTCCATGCTGACGAGGGCGATGCGCCGGCCATTGACGCCGCCGGCCGCGTTGATCTTGTCGAGATAGGCATGGGCGCCGGCCCGCAACTGCAAGCCCAGGCCGGCGGCCGGGCCGCTGAGGGCGTTGGCCATGCCGATCCGGATCACCTCCGGTTCCACGCCGTTGTCGGCACGGCAAGCGGCGCACGCGGCGACCAGCATCCATGCCATCAACAGCCGCCATCGTCCCATCGCTCGCCTCGCCAGTCTCGTTGTATCCTGAGAGTATCATCAAGGCAGCGGACGTTGTCAAACGCCAAGTTTTCTTCCCGGCGGCCGCCCGGGCGCGGGCCGCCACCCGCCGTTGCGTGCCCGAGACAGGTGGCCGGGACAGGCGGCCGGCACTGGCGGCCGCGCGGGCCGCCGCCTGTTCAGGACAGCCGCCCCGCCCGCCCCGCCGCCCCCATGGCCAGCACGCGCTGCACGAGGCAGAACAGGAACAGCAGCGCGCCGATCACGATCCGGGTCCACCAGGAGCTGAGGGTGCCGTCGAACGCGATCAGGGTCTGGATCGTGCCCAGCACCAGCACCCCGGACAGCGCGCCGGCCACGTAGCCGTAGCCGCCGCTGAGCAAGGCGCCGCCGATGACGACGGCGGCGATCGCGTCGAGCTCCGTGCCCTGCGCGTGCAAGCCGTAGCCGGACAGCATGTAGAACGCGAACAGCACCCCGGCCAGCGCCGCGCACGCGCCGCTGCATGCGTAGATCAGCACCTTGGTGCGCGCCACGGGCAAGCCCATCATCCGGGCCGACTGTTCGCTGCCGCCGATCGCGTACACGGTGCGGCCGAACGCCGTGCGATGGGCCACGTAGATGGCCAGCGCCAGCACCAGCAAGGCCACCACCACGCCCGGCGAGACATAACCGCCGGGCACGGCGAGCTGGGTGCGCGACATCAGCACGAACAGCGGATCGTCGATGGTGATCGAGTTGATGCTGATCAGATAACACAGGCCGCGCGCCAGGAACATGCCGGCCAGCGTGACGATGAACGGCTGCAGCCGGAAGTAGTGGATCAGCGCGCCCATGGCCGCGCCGAAGCCGGCGCCCAGCGCCAGCACCAGCACGATCACCAGCAGCGGCGGCACGTGCCATGCGTGCAGCAGCGTGGCGGCCACCATGGTGCTCAGCGCCAGCACCGAGCCGACCGACAGGTCGATCCCGCCGGACAGGATCACGAAGCTCATGCCGACGGCGATCACCAGCAGGAAGGCGTTGTCGATCAACAGGTTGAGCAGCACCTGCGGCGCCAGCAGGCCCGGATACGCGATGCCGCCCGCGCCCAGCAGCAGCACCAGCAACAGCAGCGTGGCCGCGGAGGTGAAGTACGGCGACGCCAGCCAGGCCCGCCCGCGCAGTGTCAGCCCGTTCATACCGCGCCTCCCTTCACCTTGATCGGGAACCAGCGCCGCCACAACCGGCCCGCCTCCGGCGATTGCGACAGGCACACCAGGAACACCACCACCGACTTGAGCACCATGTTCACTTCCGGCGGCCAACCGAGCGAGTAGATGGTGTAGGTCAGGGTCTGGATGATCAGCGCGCCCAGCACCCCGCCCAGCAGGCTGAATTTGCCGCCGGCCAGCGAGGTGCCGCCCAGCGTGACGGCCAGGATGGCGTCCAGTTCCAGCAGCATGCCGGCGTTGTTGGCGTCCGCGCTCTTGATGTTGGAGCTGATCATCAGCCCGGCCAGCCCGGCGCACGCGCCGCAGAACAGGTAGACGAAGAACACCAGCGTGGCCGTGCGCACCCCGGCCAGCCGGGCCGCCACCGGGTTCACGCCCACCGCCTGGATGAACAGGCCCAGTGCCGTCTTGCGCAGCAACAGGGCCGTGACGAGGAACACGGCCGCCACGAGGTACAGCGCGAACGGCAAGCCGAACAGATAACCGCCGCCGATGAAGAAGAACGGCGGGTAGTAGACGGTGACGATCTGCCCGTCCGTGAGCAACTGGGCCAGGCCGCGCCCCGCCACCATCAGGATCAGCGTGGCCACGATCGGCTGCAGACCCAGTCCCGCCACCAGCAAGCCATTCCACGCGCCGCACAACAGGGCCGCGCCCATGGCCAGGCACAGCGCCCACGCCATCGGCATATTGCTCACGTAGCGCGGCACGCCGTGGTCTATCGTCAGCGTGCCGCCGATCAGCATGGCGGCCACCGTGCCGCTGATGGCCACCACGGCGCCCACCGAGATGTCGATGCCGCGCGTGGCGATCACCAGCGTCATGCCCAGCGCCGCCAGCATCAGCGGGGCGGCGCGGTTGACGATGTCGATCAGGCTGCCGTACAGGTGGCCGTCGCGCAGCGTGAGCTGGAAGAAGTCCGGCACCAGCAGCAGGTCGAGCAACAGCAGCAGCGCCAGCGCGGCGGCCGGGCGGACCAGCGGATGGCCGGCCCACGCCGCCGCCAGCGACGACAGGGCCGGCATGGCCGCGCGCGGGCCGCGCGATGCCAGCAGGCGCGCATCGGCCGCTGGCGGAGTCAGAATTTCATGCACAATGTTCTCCCGCTGCGATCACCTGCAGCACCGAGGTTTCGTCCAGCGCGCCGCGCCGGTATTCGCCGCACGCCTTGCGGTCGCGCATGACGACCACGCGGTCGCTGTAGCGCAGCACTTCGGGCAGTTCGGACGAGATGAACAGGATCGCCATGCCCTTGCGGCATAGCGCCGCCACGTAGTCCATGATCTCCTGCTTGGCGCGCACGTCGATGCCGCGCGTCGGTTCGTCGAGGATCAGCATCTGCGGCGCCGTGGCCAGCCAGCGCGCCAGCAACACCTTCTGCTGGTTGCCGCCGGAGAGCAAGCCGATCGGCGTTTCGATGCTGGCCGTCTTCACGCCGAGGTCCTGCACGTACTGCCGGGCCAGCGCCTGCTGGCGTTGCAGGGGAATGGCGCGCAGCAGGCCGGCGCGCGCCTGCAAGGCCAGCGCGATGTTCTCGCGCACGCTCAGGTCGAGTATCGCGCCTTCGTGCTTGCGGTCCTCGGAACAGAAGCCCACGCCGGCGGCGATCGCGTCGCCCGGCGTATGGAAGCTGCGCGCCTCGCCGTCGACGGCGATGGTGCCGCCGTCGGCCCGGTCGGCGCCGAACAGCAGCCGCGCCGCTTCCGTGCGGCCCGAGCCGAGCAGGCCGCACAGGCCCAGCATCTCGCCCCGGTGCAGGTCGATGTCGAGCGGCGCCAGCGCGCCCTTGCGGCTCAGGCCCCGCGCGCGCAGGAACGGCGTGCCGTCGGTGCGGACCGGCGCGCCGGGATCGGTGGTGGCGGCGGCATCCGTTTCACCGGCGCCGGCGTCGGCCGGCGCGCCCACCATCTTGTTCACCAGCGCCAGGCGCGACAGGTCGGCGCACGCATACTCCCCTTCGCGCTCGCCGTTGCGCATGACGGTGATGCGGTCCGAGATGGCATAGGTCTGGTCCAGGAAATGGGTGACGAACAGGATCGCCATGCCTTGCGCGCGCAGCGCGCGCAGCACGTCGAACAGCAGGTCGACTTCGCATTCGTCCAGGCTGGACGTGGGCTCGTCCAGGATCAGCACCCGCGCCGACACGCTGATGGCGCGCGAGATGGCCACCATCTGCTGGATCGCCAGCGGATAGCGCGCCAGCGGCGCCGTCACGTCCACCTCGATTTGCATGCGCTTGAGCAGTTCATCCGCCTGCCGCCGCATGGCGCCCCAGTCGACCGCGCCCCACTTGCGCGGATAGCGGCCGATGAAGATGTTCTCCGCCACCGACAGATTGGGGCACAGGTTCACTTCCTGGTACACGGTGCTGATGCCGAGCCGCTGGGCATCGAGCGTGGAGGCCGGACGGATCGGCCGGCCGTCCAGCAGGATCTCGCCCTGGTCGGGCGTGTACACGCCGGTCAGCACCTTGATCAGGGTCGATTTCCCGGCCCCGTTCTGCCCCATCAGCGTATGCACTTCGCCCGGGTAGAGGCGCAGCGCGACGTCGTTCAGCGCTCTCACGCCGGGGAAGGACTGGCAGATGCCGCGCAGCTCCAGCACCGGCGCTGGTGCTGGAGCTGCGCCGTTGTCACGCGAGGACAAGCCCATGGCGTCTCAGTATTTCCGGTTCGGGAATTCCCGCGCCGCGATCTCGGCCGGGAACACGCTTTCCTGCGTGGTGATGCGCTTGGGGACAGCCTTGCCAGCCACCACGTCGGCGGCGATCTGCATCAGCTGCGGGCCCAGCAAGGGGCTGCACTCCACGGTGACGTTGAGCTTCCCGGCGATCATGGCCTCGAACGCGCCCTTCACGCCGTCGATCGAAACGATGGTGATATCGACGCCCGGCTTCAGTCCCGCCTCCTCGATCGCCTGGATGGCGCCGATGGCCATGTCGTCGTTGTGCGCATACAGCACGTTGATCTTCCTGCCCTCCGCCTTCAGGAACGCCTCCATCACCTCCTTGCCTTTGGCGCGGGTGAAGTCGCCCGTCTGCGAGCGGATCACCTTGAACTTGGGATTGGCGGCGATGACTTCCTCGAAGCCCTTCTTGCGGTCGATGGCCGGCGCCGAACCGACCGTGCCTTGCAGTTCGACGATGTTGACGCTGCCGTCGGGCGCGGCGTTCTTCGCGTGCTCCAGCAGCCAGCGGCCGGCGCGCCGCCCCTCCTCCACAAAGTCGGAGCCGATGAAGGTCACGTACAGCGAGTCGTCCGTCACGTTGACGGCGCGGTCGGTCAGGATCACGGGGATCTTGGCGGCCTTGGCCTCGCGCAGCACCGTGTCCCAACCCGATTCGACCACCGGCGAGAAGGCGATCACGTCGACCTTCTGCGCGATGAAGGAGCGGATCGCCTTGACCTGGTTCTCCTGCTTCTGCTGGGCGTCCGCGAACTTGAGCGTCACGCCGGCCTTTTTGGCCGCGTCCTTGATCGAGACGGTATTGGCGGTGCGCCATTCGCTCTCCGCGCCCACTTGCGAAAAGCCGATGACGAGCGGCTTGGCCGCGAACGCGGTCAACGGGGAAGCGGCGCAGGCGGCGAGGACGGCTGCGGCCAGGATGGATCTGCGGGTGAAAGTCATACCTGTCTCCTTGAGGTTTTTTCATTCTTGGCGCCGCCAACGGGATCGTCAGGCACGCCCCACCGGCCTGTATCGGCCGTTACTGTTCAGAGATGGTAGGAGAAAGGTAAATGTCGGACTAATGACATTTATTTCAAAATTGATATCGATTTCGGTATGACCGGACGGCGCGTATAATGCCCGCTTTGTTTTTTCACCCGCCCGCCATGATCAACACCGCCCCGCCGCCGGACGCGCGGCCCGCCCTCGTCCTGCTCCACAGCTCCATGAGTTCCCGCGCCCAGTGGGCCGACCTGATGGCGCGCCAGGAGGCGGGCTTCCGCTGCATCGCCGTGGATTTGCTCGGTTACGGCAAGTCGCCGTTCCCCGCCGTGGATGGCCCCTACACGCTGGGCCATGAGGTGGACGCCATCAACGCCGCCATCGCGGCCCGTCTGGCGCCGGGCGAACCGTTCCATCTGGTGGGGCACTCGTACGGCGGCGCCACGGCCCTGCGCCTGGCGCGCCAGATGCCGCAACGGGTGCTGTCGCTGACCGTGTTCGAGCCGGTGGCCTTCCACCTGCTGCCGGCGGCCGACCCGGCGCGGCGCGAGATCGAGACGGTGGTGCGCGCCATCGAGCGCGCCGCCAGCCCGCACGACGCGACCCGCGTGTTCATCGATTACTGGAACCGGGAGGGGGTGTTCGATACGCTGCCGGCCGCGCAGCAGCAACGCTTCACGTCGCAGATCGCCAAGGTCAAACTGGACTTCGAAGCCCTGCTGGGCGAGCCGGCCACACTGGCCGACCTGCAGGCGCTGACGATGCCGGCACTGGTCCTGTCCGGCGCCGCCAGTCCGGCCTCCACGCGCCGCCTGGCCGCAGAACTGGCCGCCGGCCTGCCCAACGCGGTGGCCGCGCAGACCCAAGGCGGCCACATGGCGCCCATCACCCACGCGGCCAGCATCAACGACATGATCGCCGGCTTCCTGGCCGGCGCCGAGGTCGACGCCTGAGCGGGCGTCACCGATAGCCGCAGCGCGCCAGCATGGCGCCCGCCTGCGGCCACGCCGCCGCCAGCCGGGCGCCCAGCGCCCGCAGCGCGGCCGGCTGAAATGCATACAGGCCGGCCAGCGCCAGCCAGTCCTCATCCACCGCGCCGGCATGTGACGGCGCCCCGTGCGACGGCGGCGCGATGCCGTCCACCAACTCGAACGGCGCCTGCGCCAGCCACTGCGCCACCTCCTCCACCATATCGACCGCTTGCGCCGCATGCGTTCCGCCGGCCGCCGCGCGCCACGCCCGCGCCAGCGGATCGAACACGGCCCAGCGCGCGCAACGCATCCCGGACGCCTTGCGCAGTTCCGGTCCCAGCCCGCGCAGCAGCGGCGAGACGGCCGCCGGCAGCTGGCGTCCCCCCGTCAGGCAGTCGAGCATGTCCACCAGCAGCGCGCTGCCCACGTAGCGGGGACACGCTGCGGCCAGCGCGCGCGCGGCGCGCCTGGCCGCTTCGCCGCGTCCGTCGAAGGCCAGTGTGCCGGCCAGCGCGTACCACGCCAGCAGCGGCCGCACCACGGCCAGCAGCACGGCACGCCGCGCCAGCACATCGGCCTCGATACGGTTGGCGATGGCGGGACTGAACTGCGCATATTCGGCGTACACGGTGTCGATCAGCCGCGCCGCCAGCACGGAGCGCGCCGCCACGCGCGCGCGCAACTGGCGCAGCGTGTGCACTTCGTCCGACTGGGCCGAGCCGGTGGCGGCCGACACGACAAAACACACGGTCGTGGTGCCGGCCGCGCAACCGCCCGGCGGCGGGCCGCTGTCGGCGCCGCCGTCGCTGCCGCCGCAATCGCTGCCGTCGCCGCAGCCGCCTTCGTGGTCGTTCACATTGCGCAGGCACTGGCCCAGCTGGGCGCGCAGCACGTTCTCGTCGCCGATCACGGTCGATTCCACGTCCGGCAAGTGGTTCACCTCCAGGAACACGTGCGCCATCTCGTGGTACAGCAGCACGGGGTTGGGCACGGTGATGCTGTCGCCATTATTGTTGCGCGCCACAATGCCCTTGCCGCAGCACTGGCTCACGTCATACACGATTCGGATCACAAGGTGGCCGGGGCTGTGGTCCGTGTAGGCCTGGGCGTTGCCGGTGATGTCGTTGCCCTTGTACGGATCGTTGCCGCCGTTGAGCGCCGTGACGATGATGGGCGCGCCGAAGTCGGTGTTGGCCAGCGCGCTCAGTCGGTCCGCCGTGGGCGGCTGGCCGCTCACGTCGTCGTAGGTGAGCTGCTTCATGGTGGCGTCGCCCACCACGTCCAGCAGGCCCACGCCGCCGCTCTGGCCGGACACCACGTCGAAATTGTTGAAGGCGGTCGCCGTCTGGCCCGCCAGGTCGAGAAAGATGGTCATGTTCGGATTCCCGCGGGCTGGCGGTTGTGATCTCAGCGGTACCTCGCGAAACGTCGTTCCCGCGCAGGCGGGAACCCATACGCCGCATGATCGGAAGCGCGGCATGGGCGGAATTCAGGCAATGCCTGGGTTCCCGCCTGCGCGGGAACGACGAATCTAGTTGATACCGGGCGGATGGTTGCCGCCGCCCACCTTGGGCAGATCCGGCATCTTGGCCGGTTCCACCTTCGGGCATGGTTGATAGGTGCAGGCGGGCGGCGTCTGCTGCGGCGGGCAGCAGCGCTCGACCTCGGCCTGCAGCGCGGCCAGCCGCGTGCGCTCCAGCGCCGCCGCCGGCTGCTCTGCCTCCTCCATGGCGCGGATCGCGTCCAAGTCGTCGGCCATGCGCTTTTGCAGCTGCGTTTGCATCGTCATCTGGGTCAGCATGGCGCAGGTGTTGCGCGAGATGTTCTCCAGCGTGCAGATCACCGTGTCGGTCTGCTGCGTGAGGTGGAACAGCAGCTTGACCGCCTCGATGTCGATCTGCGCGATCGTCGTCAGGCCGTTGACGGTGGCGTTGAAGCCGGCCTTGACGTCGGCATCGACCATGTCGACGCTGCTCTTGACCTGGTTGGTGGCGTTGGTCTCGGCGATGCCGTCCGCGTGCAGCGTGGACAGGTTGGTGTTGACCGCCTGGAGTTGGTGGAATACGTCGTCGATGGATGCCATGGTGCTTACTCCTTCGTTCCGGTGGGACTGATGGTGGCCCGCGCAAGCTCACCCTGCGTGCGCAGGCGCTGGCGGTGTTCCTCGGGCGTCGCGTCGGCCGGCTTGGAGAATGGCGCGTCCGCGAACTGGATGTGCAGATCGACCTGGTCGATCCGCGTGATGGCCTCCTCCACGAACGCCATGCCCAGCCCCTTGCCCGGCACCCGGCGCCGGATCACGGCCGGCACGCCCAGCGCCAGCTTGGCGCGGCTGTGCGCGGGCACCTCGACCTGGGTCGGCGTGCGCGGGTGGTCGGAGATCATCTTGATGGTGTCGGGCAGCGCCGGCGTGCGCTCGGTCAGGTACAACGTCAGCACGCCGCTGGTGGCGTCGTACTCGTAGGCGCGCCGGCTGGTCCACACGTGCAGCGGCGCGGCGCCGGGGTTATCCACCTCCACCAGCAGCTGGCGCGGCTCGCGGTCGCACGGCGCGGCCGCGCTCAGGGCCTCGGCGCTGCGCCGCTGCAGTTCGGCGCCCAGTATCTTCAACGGTTGGATCGTCATCATGCACCTCGGTTCAAATGAAACCATGCCGCGCCAGCGCGCTGATGGCTTGCGGCCAGGCCAGCGTCAGGCGCGCGCCCAGCGCGCGCCGCGCCTCGGGACGGAAATCGAACAGGCCGGCCAATGCCGACAGCTCGCCGTCGAGCAGCGCGTCGGCGGGCCGGGCCAGCTTGTCGAGCGGCGCGTCGGCCAGCCATTGCGCCACCTCGGCCCGCACGTCGCGTCGCGCCCCGGCCACGCCCCAGGCCCGCGCCAGCGGATCGAGGATGGCCCAGCCGGCATGCGGCAGTGTGGCCGCCTTGCGCACGTCTTCCGCGAACGATTGCAGCAGCGGCGGCATGTTGTCGGGCAGCGGCCGCCCGGCGCGCAGCCCGGCCAGCACACCGGCCACGGAGGTGCGTCCCAGGTAGCGCGGGCAGGCCCGTTCGAGGTCGCGCATGGCCTGCTCGGCGCCGAAACCCTCCCCGTCGAAGGCGAGCACGCCGGCCAGCGTGTACCAGGCCAGCAGCGGCCGCACGGCCACCAGCAGCACGGCCTGGCGCGCCAGCGCGTCCTGCCCGAGGCGGCCCGCGATGGCGGGACTGAACTGGTAGTACTCGTCGTAGATGCGGTCGATCAGCGTGGCGCCCAGGCTGGTGGTGCCGGCCACCAGTTCGCGCAATGCCCGCAGCCGCCGCACCTCCTCGGATTCCGCCGAGCCGGTGGTGGCCGAGACGATGAAGCAGCCGTTGACGGTGCCGCCGCAGGTGTCGCCGGCGCCGCACCCGCCGCCGTGGTTGTTCACGTCGCGCAGGCACAGGCCCTCCTGGCTGCGCAGCACGTTCTCGTCCGTCTCGGCTGGAATCTCGTCGTTGCTCTGGGTGGTGCCGGTGGCGGCCCGCAGCGCGTGCGACAGTTCGTGGTACAGCAGCACCGGGCCGGGAAAGGTGATCTGCTTGCCGTTCACATCGAACACGAAGAAGCCGGAACCGAGGCACTGGCTGCTGTCGTACACGACGCGCACGATGGCGCTGCCGCTGCTGCTGTCGATGTAGGTCTCGCCGGCCACCGTCTTGAGGTCGATGCCGGTGATGGGATCGGTGCCGTCGTTGAGCGCGCTGATCACGATCGGCACGCCGAAGTCCGTGTTGACCAGCTGGTTGATCCGGTCCGCCGTGGCCGGCGCGCCGGCCGTTTCGATGTAGGTGACCTGGAACACGGTGCTGTCGGTCGGGACGTTGACCTCACCGAGGCCGCTGTCGCTGCCGGTGGCCGTGAACAGGTCGCCGAACGCGATGTCCGGCGTGCCGCTGGTATCAATAAAGACGGTCATGGCGCCCCTCCCGCATCGGTGCCGCCCACCCCGGACGGGGTGCCGTCGCGGCCACCATGGAGACATGCTAGGCCGCTGGCGAGCACTGCCTTTGATCTGCCGCAGCATTCAATGTGGCGATGCATGGCCCTTGTTACCGCTGGTCGGTTAAGATGCTGCGCGCCTGTTGTAGCGTGCCCACAATGCGCATGCAATGCCTGCGCGACGCCCGCCCCGGCGTGGCTTGCGCGGCCATGCGGTTGGCTTGCCGCGAACGGCCGTGCGCGCCGGACGCGCGCCGCATTCGTGTTGAAATCATCTCACCCCAAACACAACACCAACATTGGAGACAACATGATGCGTAGGATCGTAGTGCAAGCGGCGGGCCACGTGGCGCAACTGACGATGGCGGCGGCCTGCCTGGCCATGCCGCAGGCGCAAGCCGCCAACAACTATCCGGTGGTGATGGTGCACGGCTTCCTCGGCTTCGGCACCGATGAACTGCAAGGCACGGGCTTCCTGTACTGGGGCGGCACCAACGACATCGCCGGCCACCTGACCAGCGCCAACCACCAGGTCTACGTGGCCGGCGTGGGGCCGGTCAGCTCCAACTGGGACCGCGCGGTCGAGCTGTACTACCAGATCAAAGGTGGCTGCGCCGACTATGGCGCCAAACACACGGCCAACTACGCCGCGTTCGGCGCGATCCAGACGCCGGCCGGCAAATGCTGGGCCGCCGATCCGAACAACAATCCCAATCACTATCCGCTGGCGCTGTATCCGGCGTGGGACGCCAACCACCCGATCCACCTGATCTCGCACAGCCAGGGCGGCCAGACCATCCGCACCATGATCCAGTTGATGGAGAACGGCTCGCCCAACGGCAACGAGGGAGGTGGTGAACTGTACGCGGGAGGCAAGGTGGGCTGGGTCAAGAGCGCCACCACCATCTCCACGCCGCACAACGGCACCACGCTGCGCGACGTGATCGTGGACTACGTGCCCAAGGTGTCCGAACTGGCTGGCCAGATCGTCCAGGTGGCGGGCCTCGGCGGCAGCACCAACCCGGTCTACAAATTCCGCCTCGAACAGTTCGGTCTCGCGCAGGGACCGGCCGAATCGATCAGCGACTTCATCACCCGCACCCAGGGTGCGCCGTTCTGGCAACTGGCCAATCACGATTCGGCCCAGTGGGATCTGGGTCCCGATGGCGCGCGCGAACTCAATGGCTGGGTGCAGACCTCGCCCAACGTCTATTACTACTCGATCGGCAGCGACGCCACGGAGCAAGGCAGCTGGTGCTGCAACGGCACCGACCGCATCATCGCGCCGTTCCAGAGCAGCAGCTACCAGTACGCGCGCGACGACATGATCTTCTTCACCAAGAACACGGCCGGCGAATGGGTGGTGCCGTCCATCCTGCAACGCGGCATGGGCTCGTACACGCAGACCGACGCCAGCCGCGTGCTGATCGACAGCAGCTGGTTCCCCAACGACGGCGTGGTCAACACGGTGAGCATGAAGGCGCCCGCCGGCCAGCCCGTGCGCAACTACAACGGCAGCTCCGTGCGCGGCACCTGGAACTACCTCGGTTACTACGGCGCGTATGACCACTTCGACGTGATCGGCTGGCTGCAACCGGCATCCGGCGTCTACCCGATCTACGACAACATCGCCGGCATCATCTTCGGGCTGTAACCATGCACCCCGGCCCAGGCTTACCCCACGCCTGCGCCGGGGCGGCCGGCCTGGCTGTGCTGCTGTATGCGGCATGGCCGGCGGCCGCACCCGAACGCACGGTCGTTGTGGATCACGATAACTACTTCGCCTTCGTCAAGGCCACGCCACTCGCGCCATCCGCACCATTCGCACCACCCGCGCCGGCCGCTGCCGCTGCCGCTGCTGCGCGGCGCGATGCCGCCGTTCCCGCCGTGGTGGACGCGCCGGCCTCCCCCACCGCGCTGGCGCAACTGGAAGCGGAGGTGCGCACGCTGCGTCAGCAGGGAGCGGACGAACAGGCCGTGTACCGCTTGCGCGCGCAACGCGTCAACGCGCAACTTGCGGCGCAAATGGCCGAACGCGAACAGGCGGAGACGGCATGGCAGCGGCGTGTGCAAGCGTATCGCGTCGAGCGTGCCCACGTGGCCGCGCGCGGCGACGACACGTCCGAACGGCGCGCGGCGACACTGGCGCAACTGCGCGCCGAACGTTTCGATCAGGAGGAACTGGCGCACCTGGAGGCGAGCGATACGCCCGCCGTGCCGGTGCTGAAACAGGACTGAGACCGGCTGCTAGCTGATGCGCCTGACGGACTCGCGCACGACCAGGCTGAGCGCCGGAATATCGACCGTGAATTTTTCATGGTTGATCATCTTCAGCATGATCTGGCCGATACATATGCCGACATCGAACAATGGCTGGCGTACCGTTGTCAGCGGCGGTGTCGTGCACATGGAGCTGTGCAAATCGTCAAAGCCGATGATCGACACATCTTCCGGCACGCGGATGTTGCGCCGGTAAAGCGCGAGCCGGGCACCATAGGCGGTCAGGTCATTGCCGGCAAAGATGGCGCTGAAGCGTTGACCGGTTTCGAGCAACTGGTTGACCGCCAACAGGCCTCCCGATTCCTGGAAATCGCCCGGCACGATCAATTTCGGATTCACCTCGATATTGTGGCGCGCCAGCGTATCGCGATAGCCCGCCAGACGGGCCCGCGCATCTTCCTGGTCCGGTGGCCCCTCGATGAAGGCGATGCGCCGGTGCCCCTGTTCGATCAGGTAGTCAACGGCGTCGCAGGCGGCCTGGTAATTGTCCAGGCAAAATCCGAAGGCCTGCTTGCCTTCCAGTTTGCGGCCGAACGCCACGATGGGTACCCGACGCGAATATTGCAGAATTTGCGCATCGCTCATATTGCCGGTCAAAATGACCAGTCCGTCGACGCGGCGCGCGATCAACAATTCAACGCGCTCGGCTTCTTCACTGGCATGCCAGTGGCCGGACATGATGAGCGGGACATAGCCCGCATCCTTCATCGCCTCGTCTATCCCGGTCATCGCCTCATTGAAGTAGCCGCTGACCAGCGACTGCGTCAGCACCCCGATGGTGCGCGAGCTGCCCATCTTCAGACTCTGGGCCAGCACATTCGGCTTGTAATTGAGCTGCTCGATCACCTTTTCGATGCTGGCGCGCTTCTCGTCCGAGATCTTGGCCGTGCCGTTCAGGAACCGGGAAACCGTCGCGGGCGACACCCCGGCCACGCGCGCAACCTCATAGACGGTCGTCGTTGTCGCATTCTTCGTATCTGTCTTCATGGATCCTTATGTGCACGAGAGCTGGCGCGGCAAGACCACGCCCTGCGACAGCATACCATGAAACCGGTTTCTGAAATCAGTCCGCCAAGGCCTCCGGCGGGGTGCCGATACATGACGGACAGCATGCATCGCCCCGGGAACAGCGGCGCCGCAGGCGCGCCCGCCCCCCATGCGCGCCTGCCGCCACGCGGCTTGATACGGCGGCCTTGACGATGAAATTTATCCGGACCGCGATTTTTTCGTTTGACATCCGAGTTTTTTCAAATGTATTATGAAATCGATTTCACGACAGATGAAACCGATTTCAATCCAACGAGATCAATTCACAGTGAAACAAACGGCAAGATCAAAATCCAATAAATCCAATAATTCCATCTGGAGACAAGATGACCCATTCCGCACCGCCGCGCCGCCCCCTGGCGGCATCCCCGATTCAATTCGCCATCCTGACGCTGCTGGCCGGCATGACGACGGCCCAGGCACAGACACAGGCCCAGGAACCGGCGCCAGCAGCCGCCCCTGCCCCCGCGCCGGCCGCGAAAGACGCCAACGCCATTCAGGAAATCATCGTCACGGCGACCAAACGCGCCACGCCCTTGCAGCGCACCCCGGTGGCGATCACGGCCCTGAACGCCAACGCCCTGGCGGATAACCATGTCCAGACCATCCAGGATGTGGTGAATCTGGTCCCCGGCTTCCAGGCCACCAGCGAAGGCGATCATGGCGTCATCACGATGACCCTGCGCGGCATCGGCAACGACAGCGCCAAAACCGAATACGCGGACCCGGAAGTGGCCTCCTTCGTCGATGGCATCTACTCGCCGCGTCCGGAAGGCGCGACCTCGCTGCTGTTCGACCTCGACGCCATTGAAGTGCTGCGCGGCCCGCAAGGCACGCTGTGGGGCCGCAACTCGTCGGTCGGCGCGGTCAATATGCAGACGGCGAAGCCGGTCCTGGGCGACAGCAGCGGCAACGTCGAAATGGGCGCCGGCAGCTACAGCCGGCTGGGCGCGCGCGGCGCGGTGAACGTGCCGCTCAGCGACACGGCGGCGATGCGCATCGCCTTCGTCCACGAGCAGCACGACGGTTATGTCGATTTCCAGAAGCTGCCCGTCCCCTCCGTGGCCAGCCAGCAGGCAGCCTATCTGGCCAGCGGCGGCACGCTGGCCAGTTTCCAGCCGATCAACCCGAACCTGTTCGTCACGGACGGCCCCAAGTATGGCGCGCAAAACCAGAGCGCCGTGCGCCTGAGTTTGCTGTGGCAGCCGACAGCGCAACTGAAATGGAACCTGGCCTACGAGAACTTCGCCGACCGCGGCACGCTCAGCATGAACCTGCTGCAGAACCAGCGCCCCGGCCAGGACAAGTGGTCGGCCCTGATCGATACCGCCCCATCGCTCACGCGCGACACCAATTCCTTCCGCAGCCGCCTCGAATACAGCCTCAACGACGCGGCCATGCTGACCTACATCGCCGGCTATTCGCGCTTTAGCGGCGCGTCCACGTTCGACGCCGACGGCGGCGCCAACATCCCGACCAGCTTCGCCACCGGCGCCACCTACCAGGCCAACAACACGGTGTCATCGCACTACGTCAACTACAGCCATGAACTGGAGCTGCAATCGGTGGGCAAGCGGGCAGTCGACTGGCAGCTCGGCCTGTACTACGGCGCCGAAAAGAACAGCATGCGCTTCGACATTCCCATCTTTAACGGCACCCAGCAAGGCACGGTGGTCTGGCAGGGTTCCTTCATCCAGCCCAAGGAAACGGTGGCCTCGACCGCCTTGTTCGGCCAGTCGACCTGGAACGTCAGTGACAGCCTGCACCTGACCGGCGGCCTGCGCTACACCTCCGACAAGCGCACCAACGTCGGCGGCAATGGCTACACCTGGAATTACGACGCGTCGGTGCCACAGGTGCCGGTCAGCCCGAGTATCGATCCGACCAAACCGGGCCAGGGCTACAACCCGAGCGTGCCATCGAATGACGGCGAGTTCACCGGCCACAAGACGACCGGCCTGGCCCGCATCGGCTACGATATCGACCGCAATAACATGGTCTATGCGAGCGTCTCGACCGGCTACAAATCGGGCGGCCTGCAGGACGGCGGCCGGCCCTACGGCGCGGAAACCCTGACCAACTATGAAATCGGTTCCAAGAGCACGCTGATGGGCGGGGCACTGAGGATCAACAACGCGCTGTACTACTCGAAATTCAAGGACTTCCAGTTCAGCTCGCCGGTGACCAACCCCGACGGCTCCCATTCGCTGGCCACCAGCAATGCCGAAGGCGCGACGGTATATGGTTTCGAGTCGGAAATCGCCGCCAAACTCAGCAAGGACGACAAGCTCCAGGCGTCGCTGGCCTGGACCCACGCGGTGCTCGGTACGCTGCGCGGCGCCGGCTCGAACGACTACTCCTTGCCGGTGTGCACGATCCCGGGCATCAGCACCTGCCTCGACGTGACCGGCAACACCATGCCGCATTCGCCCAAATTCTCGCTGCAACTGATGTACCAGCACACGGTCCATCTGAACGACGAGGCCACGTTGACGCCGCGCATCAGCACCCACTACGAAACCTCGTCCTGGCTCAGCGTCTTCAATCTGGGCGACGGCGATAAGCAACAAGCGTACACCCGCACCGATCTGGGGCTGCGCTACAGCAAAAAGAACTGGTGGATCGACGCCTTTGTGCGCAATGCGGGTGATGTCAACGTCAAGACCAGCGCCTCCAACGGCGGCAACGTCTGGCTCGCGCAATACCTGCCGCCCCGCACTTTTGGCATCAACACCGGCTTCGACTTCTAAGCCACGGAGCACCGCTCCGCCTGTGGCGGAAGCGGTTCGACCGGAGGACGCTGCGCGCGGCCAGCACGCGCGCAGCGCACCTGCGCGCCTTTTTTCCATCACCTTACACTGACACAAACCATGAGAGAACGACATCCATTCCCCACCGATTTCACCTGGGGCGTCGCCACCAGCGCCTTCCAGATCGAAGGTGCGTGGGCGGAAGACGGCAAGGGGCCGTCGATCTGGGACACTTTTTGCCACCAGGGCGGCAAGATCATCGATGGCGGCACCGGCGACGTGGCTTGCGATCACTATCACCGATATCGCGACGATGTCGATCTGATCTCCTCGCTCAACGTCGACGCCTACCGTTTTTCCATGGCGTGGTCACGCGTGCAGCCCGAGGGCCGGGGCGCCTGGAATGAAGCCGGTTTTGATTTCTATGACCGCCTGCTCGACGCCTTGCAGGAAAAAGGACTGGGCGCGCACCTGACGCTCTACCATTGGGATTTGCCCCAGGCATTGCAGGATCGCGGCGGCTGGCTCAATCGCGATACCGCCTATCGTTTCGCCGATTACGCGGCGGAAGTGGCGCGCCGCTTCGGCGACCGGATCGACGCCATCGCCACCCATAACGAGCCTTGGTGCAGCGCCAACCTGGGCTATGGCAATGCCCAATTCGCGCCCGGCGTCGCCGATAAGAAATCGGCGATCCAGGTATCCCATCACTTGCTGCTGTCCCACGGGCTGGCCATGCAGGCGATGCGTGCAACGGGCACCACGGCCAAACTGGGCATCGTTCTGAACCAGTGGACCGCCGACCCCGCCACCTCGTCGGAAGCCGACCGCGCCATGGCCGAACTCGAGTATGCGCGCTCGGTCCAGTGGTTCATGGACCCGATCTTCAAAGGGCGCTATCCGGAACTGGCCTTGCGCGCGCATGGCGAGGATGGACCGGAAGTCCTGGCGGGCGACTTCGAGATCATCGGCCAGCCGCTCGATTTCCTCGGTGTGAATTATTATTTCCGCGCCTACTGCAGCGCCGAAACGCCGCCGCGCACGCCGCAGGGCGGACAGGGTTACACCGACATGGGCTGGGAAATCTACCCGCAGGGATTGACCGAGCTGCTGCTGGCGCTCAAGCGCGAGTATGCCTTGCCCCCCATCTACATCACCGAAAATGGCATGGCCAACGCGGACCAGCTGATCGATGGCCGGGTGCCGGACAGTGCCCGTATCGCCTATATCAGCCAGCACCTCGCCGCGCTGGCCGCGGCGATGGAGCAAGGGGTCGATGTGCGCGGCTATTTCCTGTGGAGTCTGCTGGACAACTTTGAATGGAATTCCGGGTATGCCAAGCGTTTCGGCATCGTCCATGTCGACTACGCGACGCAACAGCGCACGCTCAAGGACAGCGCCACCTGGTACCGCGACTTCATCACCGCCCAGCGACAAGCGCTGGCCTGAATCTCGCCCACTACGCAACACAGCAATCGGGAGAACGCTATGCAGCTGGATTTTCGCGCCGGGGGGCCACCCCTGCTGGCCGATAGGGCCGACACCAATGTAGGATCACACCTTATGACCAACGAAATGGAGCACCACCATGCGCGCAGCTGACCGGGCGGTTTCTCCGCTGCTCTGGGTGCCCAGCGGCTACTTCACCATGGCGCTGTGCTATGTGATGCTCACCAGCGTGACGGCGATCATGTTCAAGAACCTGGGCATGGACAATGGCAAGGCCGCGCAATACTCGAGCATGCTCATTCTTGCCTATACCATCAAGCCACTGTTCGCGCCGTTCGTGGAAATGTACCGCACCAAGAAATTCTTCGTGCTGTGCGCGCAGGTTGTCATCGGCCTCGGCTTTGCCGGCATCGCCCTGGCCATGGCGCTGCCCGGTTACATGGTCGTGCTGCTGCCCATGTTCGGCTTGCTGTCCCTGATCGGGGCCACCCAGGATATCGCCTGCGATGGCGTCTACGTCACCTCGCTCGACCAGCGCAGCCAATCGCTGTATTGCGGCATCCAGAGCCTGAGCTGGAATATCGGGCCGATCGTCGCTTCCGGCGGTCTGGTCTACCTGAGCGGCAAACTCCATACGGAATGGTTCCATCATGACCCCGGCACACCCGGCCCGGCATGGATGGACGCCTGGCGCATCGTGTTCTTCATCGTCGCCGCCATCACGATCCTGATGGCGCTGTGGCATGCCCGCTTCATGCCCGATGGCGCCCGCGCCGCCAACACGCCGGCAAGCGTCCGCGACGCGGCAGGCATCCTGGGCAACGCGCTGACCACTTTCTTCCAGAAACGCGGTGTGTGGCGCATGATCGCGTTCGCGTTTCTGTTCCGGCTCAGCATAGGATTTCTGGAGAAGATAGGGCCGTTCTTCATGGTCGACCCGTGCGCCAGCGGCGGACTCGGCCTGTCGAACGAATTGCTCGGCATTATCTACGGCACCTATGGCCTGGCCGCCGTCCTGCTCGGCTCCTTGCTCGGCGGATTGTTCGTCGCCCGGCGCGGCCTGCGGGCGACGCTGTTCCTGCTCTGCTGCGCGGTGAATATTCCGAACGTCACTTTCCTGATCATGAGCATCTATCAGCCCAGCAGTCTGCTGGCGATCAGCATCGGCGTGGTGGTTGAAAAATTCTTTTTCGGCTTCGGCGCGGTGGGATTCATGATCTATCTGATGCAGCAACTGGCTCCCGGTAAATACGCCACCACCCACTACGCGTTCGGCACCGGCCTGATGGGCCTGTGCGGCCTCGTCACCGGCGTGATCAGCGGCCACCTTCAGCAGCGGCTCGGCTACGTCAGCTACTTCGTCTTCGTGATGGTCGCGACCATCCCGTCGTTTCTGGCATGTTGGTTCGCGCCCTTCTACCAGGAGGAAGGCGCGGCGCAGCAGCAACCGGCACAGGCGCCGCTGGCGGGGGCTGCGCATGAATGATGCGCCACGGCGGAAAACCGGCTGGCGCTCGGCCACCGGCGCGTTCCTGTTGTCGGCGATGACCGCCACTGCCGGGGCAAGCGCCGCGCCCACCGCCACCGCCACAGCCGGCATCAAGCTCAATCAACTCGGCTTTCTGCCGGCTTCGGCCAAACTGGCCGTGGTCCCCGCGAGCCCGGCCACCGTTTTTTCGGTCACGAACACCGCGAACGGCGCGGTGGCCTGGCACGGCATGCTGGGAACGCCCGCACACTGGGCACCGTCCGGTGAAATGGTCAGCCTGGCGGATTTTTCAGGCCTGACCGCGCCGGGCGACTACCAGATCAAGGTCGACGGGCTGGACGTTTCCACGCGTTTTACCATCGGCACGGATGTCTACCGCGCGCTCAGCGAGGCCGCGCTCAAGGCCTTTTACTTCAACCGTGCCAGCACTGCCCTGCCGGCGCGGTACGCCGGCGCGTACGCGCGCGCGGCCGGCCATCCCGATACGCAGGTACTGGTGCACCGCTCCGCGGCCTCCGCCGCGCGCCCCGAGGGCACGGTCATCGCCAGCCCCAAAGGTTGGTATGACGCGGGCGACTACAACAAATACATGGTCAACTCCGGCATCGCGACCTATACGCTGCTGGCCGCCTATGAGCATTTCCCGGCGTACTTCCAGGCGCAGCAAGTCAATCTCCCCGAATCGGGCAACGGCATTCCGGACATATTGAACGAAGCGCTCTGGAATCTGGAGTGGATGCTGTCGATGCAGGATCCGGACGATGGTGGCGTTTATCACAAGCTGACGAACAAAACCTTCGATCCCATGGTGATGCCGGAACAGGCCGTCAGCCCGCGCTACGTGGTCCAGAAAACGACGGCGGCGACGCTCGACTTTGCCGCCGTGATGGCCAGCGCCAGCCGCGTACTGCGCCCCTACCAGGACAAGCTGCCGGGACTGCCGGCGAAAATGCTGGCGGCCGCCAAGGCGGCATGGGCCTGGGCGCGGGCCCATCCGGACCAGGTATACCGCCAGCCGGCCGATATCGTCACCGGCGAATACGGCGATGCCATACTCGATGACGAGTTCATGTGGGCGGCGGCGGAACTCTATATCAGCACGGCCGACGACAGCTACTACCTTGCCATGCCGCCGGCCGCTACCCCGGCCACGGTGCCGGCATGGGACGATGTGGGCAGCCTCGCCTGGATCTCGCTGGCACATCACCGCGACGGTCTCAGCCCCATCGCCGACCGGGCACTGATCGCCAATCGCATCATGACGCTAGCCGATGCATTGCTGGCGGTCCGCAAGCACTCGGCCTACGCGGTCGCGATGCAGCAAGCCGATTTTATCTGGGGCAGCAACGCGGTGGCGCTCAATCAAGCCATCATGCTGCTGCAGGCCTATCGCCTCGGTGGCCAGCGCGCCTACCTGGATGCGGCGCAGTCGGCGTTCGACTATGTGCTCGGTCGCAATGCGACTGGCTATGCCTTCGTCACCGGGTTCGGCAGTCGATCGCCACTGCACCCACACCACCGGCCCTCGCAAGCGGACCACGTTGCCGCGCCGGTGCCGGGCTTCCTGGTCGGCGGCCCGCAACCGGGGCAACAGGACCAGCGGGAATGTGCGCAGGCCTACCCGTCGCACCTGGCGGCGCGATCCTATCTGGACGATGTCTGCAGTTATGCGAGCAATGAAATTGCGATCAACTGGAATGCGCCGCTGGTCTACGTCGCGGCAGCGCTCGCATCTTTGCCGCAGGCGCCCGTTGCACCGTAAGCCACACCAGGCCAGTGCGGCCTGCCTCAGCGCGCCACCTCGTCATCGTCCGTGCGCGCATAACGCATCCACCACGGTAGCCGCCGCTTGCGGCGCTTGACCGTGGTGGACTGCTCCTGCCCTGCCCTGAGCACTGGCGGTGGCGCGACCGGTAAGGGAAAGCCGACGAACACCATCACCAGCAAAACGGGCAGCAGCAGATAGAACAGCGGGCGCCTCCAGTTCGGTTTGTATTTGCTCATGTTCCACACTTGGATCGCCGCGCACGGCACGCAAGGTAATCAGCAAAAAAGCGACGAGATAATGGAACAGCTTACACTTTCCGATAACGTTTGGCGACAGGCGCAAGTGCGGGGTCTGTTGCGGCTATACTGCTAAAAAAGACAGACCAGCACATATCCGGCGCGATCTGTCGAGTAGTTCTCAGCGATCAACTTCACAGACTCGGGAGCGTGACATGAGCACTAGCAATCCAGCCCAGGATGAGGCAGATAACTTAGTCCTCGAAATGCTGAAAGGGCTGCGCAATGATGTCGCCACTTTTCGCTCTGAAATGCGTGACGAGATTTTCATGGTCAAGGAACGCCTGAGTATGATTGAGACAGGTCTCATTGATGTGAAACAAACGGTGCTGCATCTGGACAGCAAGATCGCGCTGAGCCAAGTGGGCATGGACAAGCTGACGGCCCGCGTTGGACGGATCGAAGATCGCCTAGGGCTAATTGAAGCGCACGAGTGAGCAGGCGGCCTCAAAACTCCTCCCAATCCTCGCCCACAGTCGCGACGGGCTTGCGGCGTGCCGCTTGATCCACGGCGATTCTGGCCACGTCCGACTTTTTGCGAGCCGGCTTGGCGCTGGCCAATTTTGTCACCTGGGGCGCTTGCCTGATCGCCTTCGGCACGACCGCTGTTCGCTGAATCTGGTCGAGCTTGAAGATGCTCACCACAGCGGCCAGCTGACTTGCCTGCTCCTGCAGGGACGCCGACGCGCTGGCCGCCTCCTCCACCAGCGCCGCATTCTGCTGGGTCACGCTATCCATCTCGGTGACGGCCTGGTTGATCTGGCCAATACCCGACTCCTGCTCCTGGCTGGCCGATGCGATCTCGGCCATGATGTCCGTCACCCGCTTGACGCTGGCGACCACATCATCCATGGTCGCCCCGGCCTGGTTGACCAGTTGGTTCCCCGTGCTGACTTTTTGAACGGAATCATCGATCAGCGACTTGATCTCTTTCGCCGCCGCCGCAGAACGCTGCGCCAGATTGCGCACCTCAGACGCGACCACCGCGAACCCTCGGCCTTGCTCGCCGGCACGCGCCGCCTCGACCGCCGCGTTCAGCGCAAGAATATTGGTCTGGAACGCGATGCCGTCTATAACGCTGATGATCTCCACGATCTTGCGCGCCGAGGCGTCAATCGACCCCATCGTTTCAACGACTTGCGAAACAACCTGGCCCCCCTTGACGGCGATTTCCGACGCCGATCCGGCCAGCACATTGGCCTGGCGCGCATTGTCCGCGTTCTGCCGGACGGTCGAAGTCATTTGCTCCATCGACGACGCCGTCTCCTCCAGCGCACTGGCCTGTTGCTCGGTGCGGCTGGACAAGTCGAGATTGCCCGACGCGATCTGGCTGGTCCCGGTGGCGATGGCGTCGGTTCCTTCCCGCACTTGCCCGACGATACTGACCAGCTTGTCATTCATCGCTTTCAAGGCGAGCAACAACTGTCCCGTTTCATCCGTCGACATGATCTTGATCTCGCAGGTCAGATCGCCCTCGCCCACCGTCCTGGCGACGCGCAGGGCGGCATTGAGCGGCCGCGTGATCGAGCGCGTCACCATCCAGGCCAGCGCGACGGCGATGGCCGTTGCGATCACGGCGATCAGCGACAATGTCAGACGCGCGCGATTGTAATCGGTCTCCGCCTGCTTCCGCGCTTCAGTGCTCAGGTTGGCCTGGAAGGCGGCCATGTCCTTGAGCGCGGCTTGCCATTTATCCACCGCCGGCGACAACTCGTTGGCGAGCGCGTTGGGCACTTCGTCGTTCTTGTTGTCCAGACCCAGCTTGATCACTTTCGCGATGAGCGGCAGCGCCGCGTCGCGTGCGCTGTCGATGCGCGCCAGGAGTTCCTTGCCCGCTGAGAGCGTCACCAGCTCGTGCAATTTTTTCGACGCCGCCGCATAGTCGTCGTCGGCCGCCTGCATCTTCTTTTGTTCTTCCGTCATCAGCGCCGGATCCTGGTAGAGCAGGATATTGCGCAGGCGCCCGCCGCTACGCCGCTGCGCCAGCGACATGTCGTTTGCCGCCGCCACCTTGACGTTGTTGCTTTCCACGATGTTGACCAGGCTCTGGTTCGTGGCCGACAAGTTGGACAGGCCGATGACGACATTCAGGATCAACAACCCCACCAGTATCGCGAAGCAAACCGTCAGGCGGGTACCGATTTTCAGATTTGAAAGATTCATTTTGACTCCAGATTATAGGCAATGGTGGGCGGCGTTCGCCTCAATGCCATCGGTGTCTTCGTAATTTGAATTTGTCCAGTTCGTCCTGGAACAGCGGGGGACGGTCATGGCGAGACACCTGTCGGCTAACTTTTCCCGGCGGCTGGCAAGTCTTGTTGTTGATTTTCGATCAACAAATTTCAATTTAATTGCCGCTGAGGAATAATTTAGATTAGCATGGATTCGGAGCGAAATTCCAACCGATCGTTACAATTAGAGAGAATTTGTATTGAAAGTGCACATGAACACGCTGGGGGAACAGCGATGGGGTCGGCGTTGGGTTAGTTCCAGCAATCTGCCAAATTGAACGAAAGATTGACGCGTTGCATGGCACTACAGAGTCCGTCGTCACGCGAGGCACAATCACTACTACCGGGCTCCTCGAAAAACCTCCAATTCGTCATTCCCGCGCATGCGGGAATCCATGCTGAGCCTCTGCATACGCGGCCTATCGGTTCCCGCCTGCGACGAGATTTCGAGGCTCCCCACAATACTTGAGGGAGACCAAAATGCGCTGACCAGCGCCTTCTATGATCTCTGTCAAGCGCCGCCCAAGCGCTGCGTCTTTATTCGCTGCCGGATCGAGCATTCATGCGGGTCGGCGGGCGATATGTGTAAAATTGAGCGGAGAAACATAACAAGTGCCGAATTGCACGATACAATAAAGGCAACTACCTACCAAGAGGAATCATATGTTGCCGCGCGATCTGGATCAGTTTTTGAGAGAGAGCAGAATCGCTCTAGATGATTGGCAATCTAGCAACATTTCTTGGCGTGACCTTCTCCTTATCGGAGAAGATCACGAACAGCAACGTCCACTCTTGGAAGCGAACGCAGTATCGCATTTCAGTATGATTCAGCGTTTTAGCAGGGTCCACTCTGTTCGGTGGCGAGTAAAGGATTCATGTCATCTTATGGCGAAGATTGTACGAAAACGCGCCGAAAAGTCGCCGAAGTACATGGACATATCGGTGGGAAACTACTTTGAGATAGTTGATGACCTGCTTGGGTTGCGTGCTTTGCATCTGCTCAAAGACGACTGTTTCCAAATAGATCGAGAGGTGCGTGCAATTTTTCCGCTAAAAGAAGCCCCGATTGCTTACATTCGCGATGGCGATAATCCAGAGTTGACAACACGTTACGAAGACATAGGACTGACGGTTAAAAAGCACAAGGATAATTACCGCTCAATACATTATATTTTAACGACAAAGCCGACGCTACGGGTAATCAACGCGGAGTTGCAAGTCCGTACTATTTTTGAGGAAGGCTGGAGCGAAATTGACCATAAAGTACGCTACCCAAATTTTTCAAATAACCAACAATTGCGTGGCATGCTCACACTTCTCAATGGGATGGCTGGGCAGGCTGACGAGACGGGCACCCTGATAAGTTCGCTTGCGAAAGAATTACAGGCATCTTTACCTACAAGTGCCAGTGCCCCTCAGACCGATGGCGGGCAGAATGAAAATATGGATTCGACTCCGATTGCGTCTTGTGGTAGCGACGTGCCAGAAGCGCATGCTGTGGATATTCATTCTCGTCAAAGCAGCCTGGAAAATTTTGTATTTGATCGACCTGAGCCTAGCGACGATTCAGTAGCCGCTGACCTGCAGCATCAGCGACCTCCTGACGCACCTGCACACCAGGTTGATGCCGTATCCAATTGGACCTTGAGTGAAGGCCAGAAAACGCCATCGTCCATGATGACAATTGCAGATCAAGCAGCATCCTTTACATCCGCCCAAAAAGCTTTAAATGAACACAATGCGGCGATGAAAGTACTCAAGGACATGAATCAAGTCGGAGCGATAGTCAAGGCGTTGGAAGAACAAAGCGCGATGATGAGAGCGGTCAAGGACATGAATCAAATCGGAGCGACAGTCAAGGTGTTGGAAGAACAAAGCGCGATGATGAGAGCGGTCAAGGACATGAATCAAGTTGGAGCGACAGTCAAGGCGTTGGAAGAACAAGGCGCGATGATGAGAGCGGTCAAGGACATGAATAAGGTAGGCTCGGCCGTCAAGGCCATCGAGGAGAATAACGCCGCCATGAAAGCAGTCAAAGAGATGAATCAAGTCGGGTCGACGATGAAGGTGCTGAAGGATCAAAATGCGCTTGAGGAAGCCATTAGAAGTATGAAGCCACCATACCGCTGAAACTTAAGCGCAACGGGGTTAGTTCCAACATTGCGCCAAATTGAAGATAAGAAATATCCCTAGGGGAAAATTGCGCGGCGCGCGGCGCCTCAGCCACCGCGTAGCGGTGGCAAAATGGCGATTCGGAGCGGCTCGCCCCTGCAGGGACGATGCGTTCGAATCCCCCGTGCAGGGCGCGCAGGCGCCCGGCTTCTCTCCGCCAGGAAACAAATGCACAAAGGCCACCCGAGGGTGGCCTTTTTTACATTTTGTATTCCAGGCAAAAGGGAGATCCGCCCCGGATAGGCTGAACTTTCCTAAATGGGTACAGAGGGGAATTAAGGGGAACAAAATCAATGCCTTGCATCAATCTTATCGCCCTTTACCCCTTGGATCCCCCCTTTAACCTAGAAGTTAACCCATTCTTGCCCTCATGAAATCACTAGACGCCCTCGTCAGCTGAGACATCAGCTAGAGATAACTTTCTGCGTATCGAGTCAGCGATCCGCAATCTAGGTTCACAAGTTGCTTAAGTACAAGGGCTGTCGGCTTTGGAGAACTTGAGCTAGCTACGCTATGGATGCTGGTAAAATGACCATCACCAACTTCGAATCTCCGTTAAGCCGCGCAGCGATTTCGAGTAATCACCGAAGCGATGACGCGAAAAGCGTATCCATGAAAAGGCTCCACCAAGCTAATACATAAGATGGCGTCGCCAATCTCGTAGTCACCGTTGTCGCGGGCCAGATATTGCTCCTCCACTACTGGATCGGTTATGGAGAGCAAATGATGTTGTCCAAGCAAGGTAAATTCCCCTCGCACGCGGCGACGCGACGGTGCTCCGTTATAACCATCTTCAGAGTGAACTCGAATCGTGAAGTCGTGTACACGTGTTAATCTCAAGGAAGATCCAATCTGTGCTAACTCATCTTCAGCCACCTTGTCATTGTGTCCATGATATGTACTTTGAGAGTGATCCCAGAAAACCGGATCGTCAGGGTCCACAATAGCATTCACCTGATCCCAGGTAGCGGTTCCGTCCTTTGTCCAGTAATACCTTGCATCCAACGTATGGTTTTCGATCTGATGCCCCAAAGGACTGGCGTTAAGCAATGGTACAGTAACAATATCTAGTAGCTGAGCCTTCCGTCCGTCCTCATAGCTGCGTTCGTCTTCAGATACCTCGTGCGAGTCGCGGCTACTAACAGGGCGAATCCAACCACCCACAACGCCATTCTCGAACTCCTTGCCTGCAATGCATCGTCCAGAAGGCGGCTTCTTTGAATTTGCTAAACAGATAATTTTTTTGTCGTACATTTTCTTCCTTCAATCGATGAGCTTATACGTGAGAATCATTTTCGAGTTAGCTTTAACCGCGAGCCGCCCATCAAGCCTCCCATTTCAGAAGCAAATGAGCGGCTTGCAAAAAGCAACCAAGAAGGCTACTTTGATTAGGGATAGGCAGTAAACATTTCACCACGGAATTGCTTTTTCCGCAATGACAATCAGAGAATTTTTACGATGTCAGTTCCACCGTTGCTCAGCATGCGAGAATGTGAAAATAACACTTATGGTTGATGATTTGAGTTTACAATTCTTACTCAATTCTTACTCAATTCTTACTCAATTCTTACTCAACATCTACACCTGCTCTTATGCCTGCGAAGTGTCTCGTGCCCGCGAGATGTATGGGTGCGTTAATCGATTAGCGCAATTTTCTAAATGGAAAAATGATATGACTATCTACACGATTGGATTTACAAAAAAAAGTGCAGAAACCTTTTTTACTTTTATTAGAAAATCTAATATAAAAACTCTTATCGATGTGCGATTAAATAATGTCTCTCAGCTTGCTGGCTATGCCAAAAAAGATGATTTGAAATTTTTCTTGCGGGAACTATGCTCTATTGACTATGTCCACGCTCCAGATTTAGCGCCAACGAAAGAAATTCTAGATCCGTATCAAGACAAGAAGATTAAATGGGATGCTTATGAAGACTTGTTTATGAATCTCATGGCAAAACGCAATATCGAGCGACTAGTTACAAAAGAATTTCTAGAACAAGGATGCCTACTTTGTAGCGAGCATGAACCCCATCATTGCCATCGACGCTTAGTTGTTGAATATCTCAACAAAAACTCAGATTTCAATTTAACCGTTAAGCACCTATATTAAGATGAGTGAATTACTAATTTTATATCCGAAAGAATTCCGGAGTTACAGTAAATTTAAAAGAAAAGTCCTAAACATAACCAGGAATCTAGCGGGCTTTAGCGTAATATTCCCCAAGGATGAAAATGGATTCTTGAAGACGCTATTCAAGGATGAAGCATCATGCTTATCCTTAGTTGAAGATATGGACTGGAAGAGCCACAGCATTACTCATTCCATCATTTTTGATGATGGAGAAGAATTCCCTACGGAGTGTTCGGAACTAAAGGAACGTAATGTAGCAATGAGGATCATAAGTATAAAAATCACTCGTGTTGTAAATATAAAAAGAGATACGAAATACTCAAAACAACGTCATACTGCGGAGTATGAGTATATAGGGCGTGGTTCCTACTGGGGAAACCCATATTCAATGTTTACTGAAGGAGAAACGCGCGAAGAGGTAATTCGTAAGTTTCGATATGACTTTGAATTTGACAAATTTCCAAATAAGAAAAAATCAGAAGTTTTTAAACTGGCAGGCAAGCGGCTAGGCTGTTTTTGCAAACCAGATGCGTGCCACGGAGATGTATTAGCTGATTTTTTGAATGAGTGGGATGATGGAAAGTAAAAATCTTCAACAAATAGATTTTCATTTTGTAAAACGCAACAATTTCTTCGCGCCACTAATACCCCTGAAAGACATCTAAGTACCATTTTTATATAGTAGCTTGTTTACCCAGGATTCCTCGACTGCATCCAACAGGCTTTATAATTTCATTCCAGCCAGTTTCACCAGATCTTAGAAGCTTTTAAATAAGTTGATTACAGCCAGTATCCTATTTTCTACCTCTGTATTTCCCCGTTAATTTAGCCTTGGCAATACCCTGAGCGGCACGCTCCCGACGAAAGGTATAATCCTTTCTAGCGACAACCGCAAGCATATCAAGCATCATTCCATTTTATTCTCAAAACGGTATATTAGTTTTCAATCGCTGGGGTGTATCAGTTTACAACCGCTGCTGACACGTATGACATTTAAACTCCAAGAATACTACAAATTGGTCGAACAAAACTGAGTGGCGTCGAGGTACGAAAAAGCAGTATCTGGGTGCTGTTTTCTTACCGTGGCAAACAGGTCAAGGAACCGGTAAAGGCAGACGGTTGCCTGCTGCGGCCAACGGCGGCGAACCTCAAGTACGCAGCACGCCTCGTCGCCGAAGTCCGACAGCAGATCAAACTCGGTACGTTCAACTATCGCACCGAGCTCCCAGACTCATCCAATGCGCCGCTCCCGAGCGTAAGACCGGCGAAGAACTGTTCTGTGACCTAATAGATCGTTGGTGGAACCTGCTTGAACTTGAGCCGTCCACGCGCACCACCGACGAGAACTCAAAGGAAAACTTCTGGATGAAGCATCTGGAGAACAAGCCAATAAAGGCGTTCGTCCATTCGGACATTAAAGCGGCTCTGATCTTGCCCCCGGATGACCGGACACATCCTATCGCTTAATTTACCCCGCTTTCCTGAGCCCGGCGCAGCAGCTCCCTCCTGAACATGCGAGGCGATTTCAACTTCAACGACGAGTGTGGATGAACCTCATTGAAATGTGTAAAGGCGTCCGGCAGTTGAGCGAGAACGACTTCGGCATTGCTGCGGTCCATCAGGCTGACGTAATCCCGTTTGAAGGTGTTCACAAAGCTTTCAGCGATCCCATTCGACTGCGGGCTGCACACCGGCGTATGAATCGGCTCCAGGCCCATTGCACGCGCCAACGCATGCGTTTCGTGGGCTCGGTAGGCGCCGCCATTGTCGCTCAAGAACTCCAGCTTTGCCGAGCCAATGCTGGCCTGGCCAAATCTCGCTTCGACCGCTTCCACCAACATATCGCGGACTGGCTCGCCAGGCAGTCCACGTTCAGCCCAGGCTCGCCAAGCAATGATTTCACGATCACAGCAGTCCTTCATAAACACACCAGTGACGACCTCGCCGTTGTCGCAGGCAATCTCGAATCCGTCCGAACACCAGCACTGACTCGGCTCAGCCACCCCGACGACGCCGTCATGCGCACGGCTGCTGACGCGGCGCTTCGGGGACGTGCCCGGGGACGTGCCAGCTCTGTCATTTGGACACGCTAGCCGAACCTTTGATGAAACTCAAGACTAGACATGACTCTTGCGGCATTGACATATGAATAGGGGAATTTGGCTTGAAGCATCCCGATGACTGGAAAGTGATTGATGGAATAGTGCAGTTGGGAATTTTTTTGCGCTGCGCGCGCCGCCTCCGGCGCGCCACCGCGTAGCGGTGGCAGAATGGCGATTCGGAGCGGGCTGGGCGTGCACGCCCAGCCCTTCGAATCCCCCACGCAGGGCGCGCAGGCGCCCTGCTTCTCTCCGCCCGGAAACAAATGCAAAAAGGCCACCCGAGGGTGGCCTTTTTTACATTTGTATTCCTGGCGGAGAGAGGGGGATTCGAACCCCCGATAGGCTATGAACCTATACACGCTTTCCAGGCGTGCGACTTCAACCACTCATCCATCTCTCCTGCTTCTCCCCATTCAGGGAGCGGCAGATTATAGCAAGGATTTTGGAAACCACCAACATTATTTGCCGGCAACCCCGCCATCCGACGGGCCACCGGCTCCAGCCGGCAGCCCGTTAAAACAACAACTTAGGACGCTTCCTTCAACTGCTCCAGAATCGCTGGATTTTCCAGCGTGGAGACGTCCTGGGTGATGGTTTCGCCCTTGGCCAGGACGCGCAGCAGACGACGCATGATCTTGCCCGAGCGCGTCTTCGGCAGGTTGTCGCCGAAGCGGATTTCCTTCGGCTTGGCGATCGGACCGATCTCCTTGCCCACCCAGTTGCGCAGCTCCAGCGCGAGACGCTTGGCATCCTCGCCGGTCGGACGCGCCTGCTTCAGCACCACGAACGCGCAGATCGATTCACCGGTCGTGTCGTCCGGCTTGCCCACCACAGCGGCCTCGGCCACCAGCGGATTGGCCACCAGCGCCGATTCGATCTCCATCGTGCCCATGCGGTGACCCGACACGTTCAGCACATCGTCGATACGGCCGGTGATGGTGAAGTAGCCGGTTTCCTTGTTGCGGATCGCGCCGTCGCCGGCCAGGTACATCTTGCCGCCCAGCTCCTCGGGGAAGTAGCCGGACTTGAAGCGCTCCGGATTGCCCCAGATGGTGCGGATCATCGACGGCCATGGACGCTTGACGACCAGGATGCCGCCCTGCCCGTTCGGCACGTCGTGACCGGCTTCGTCGACGATGGCGGCCATGATGCCCGGCAGCGGCAGCGTGCACGAACCCGGCACCATCGGCGTCGCGCCCGGCAGCGGGGTGATCATGTGGCCACCGGTTTCCGTCTGCCAGAAGGTGTCGACGATCGGGCACTGTTCGCGGCCGACGTTCTTGTAGTACCACATCCAGGCTTCCGGATTGATGGGCTCGCCCACCGTGCCCAGCAGACGCAGCGTGGTCAGGTCGAAGCTGTTCGGATGCACTTTCGCGTCCGCCTCCGAGGCTTTGATCAGCGAGCGGATCGCCGTCGGCGCGGTGTAGAAGATGCTGACCTTGTGCTTGGCGATGGTGTCCCAGAACCGACCCGCGTTCGGGTAGGTCGGGATGCCTTCGAACACCACCTGGGTCGCGCCCACGGCCAGCGGACCATAGGCGATGTAGCTGTGGCCGGTCACCCAGCCGATGTCGGCCGTGCACCAGAACACGTCGGCCGGCTTGATGTCGAAGGTCCACTTCATCGTCAGCGCGGCCCACAGCAGGTAGCCGCCGCTCGAGTGCTGCACGCCTTTCGGGGTGCCGGTCGAGCCGGACGTGTAGAGGATGAACAGCGGATGCTCGGCGCTCACCCATTCCGGTTCGCATTCGGCCGACTGCTGGTCGACCAGGTCGCTCAGCCACATGTCGCGGCCGGCCACCATGTTGATGGCGCCGCCCGTGCGTTTGTAGACGATCACGTCCTTCACCGATTCGCAGCCGCCCAGCGCCAGCGCTTCGTCGACGATGGCTTTCAATGGCAGTTGCTTGCCGCCGCGCATTTGCTCGTCGCCCGTGATCACGGCCACGGCGCCGGCGTCGATGATGCGCTCCTGCAGCGATTTGGCCGAGAAGCCGCCGAACACGACCGAGTGGGTGGCGCCGATGCGGGCGCAGGCCTGCATGGCGGCCACGCCTTCCACCGACATCGACATGTAGATGATGACGCGGTCGCCCTTCTTGATGCCGCGCGATTTCAGGCCGTTGGCGAACTTGCAGACCTTCTCGTGCAGCTGGCGGTAGCTGACCGGGGTGCTGGTGCCGTCGTCCGCTTCGAAGATGATGGCGGTCTTGTCGGCGTTGCCGTTCTGCAGGTTGCGGTCCAGGCAGTTGTACGACACGTTCAGGTGGCCGTCTTCGAACCATTTGTAGAACGGGGCGTCGTCCTCATTCAGCACGCGCGTGAACGGTTTTTGCCACACGAGGTTTTCCTTGGCCAGGCGGCCCCAGAAACCTTCGTAGTCGGCGGCCGCTTCGGCGCACAGTGCCTCGTAGGCGGCCATGCCCGAGATTGCGGCTTGGTCCGCGAACGCCGCCGGCGGTGCGAAGACGCGGGATTCTTGTGGGCCCTGCTGTTGGGCGCTTTGTGCTTGGTTTGCGGTGCTGGTCATGCTGATCTCCAGTGTAGTAATCGTTTGATAACAACATTAAACTTGATCGCTTACTGAGTCCTTACAGGCATTCCCCGGCGGAGGATTTGATGTCGCGACCCGTTGCAATCATGCCTGTCGTGCCATTTTACCAATCATTTATCGCACCCCGGCGTTGCGCATCGGCCCGCCCGCCGGATGCGGTTGCCGATCAGCACGTGTAGAATGTCGGCAGTTCTCATCTGCCCACCAGCGTACCGGAGTCCCGCCCCGATGACTTTTCCGCCCATCCCACAGCCCGCGCCGCGCTGCCGGCCGCTGTGCGTCGCGTGGTCGTCGCCGGCGCCGTCGCCGCGGCCGGGCCGCAACGCCGCTTTCCCCATCCCTGCTCGTTCCTTTCGATTTTAACCACGCGAGATCACCATGACCATCATCAAGCAAGAAGACCTGATCGACTCCGTCGCCGCCGCGCTGCAGTACATCAGCTACTACCATCCGGCCGATTACATCCAGCACCTGGCGCGCGCCTACGAGGCCGAACAGAGCCCGGCCGCCAAGGACGCCATCGCGCAGATCCTGACCAACTCGCGCATGTGCGCGGAAGGCAAGCGTCCGATCTGCCAGGATACCGGCATCGTCAACGTGTTCCTGAAGATCGGCATGGGCGTGCGCTTCGAGGGCTTCACCGGCACCGTCACCGACGCCGTCAACGAGGGCGTGCGCCGCGCCTACAACTACGACGACAACAAGCTGCGTGCGTCCATCGTGGCCGACCCGCTGTTCGACCGCAAGAACACCAAGGACAACACACCGGCCGTGGTGCACATGGAACTGGTCGAGGGTAACACGGTCGACGTGAAAGTGGCAGCCAAGGGCGGCGGCTCGGAGAACAAGTCGAAGATGGTCATGATGAACCCGTCCGATTCGCTGCTGGACTGGGTGCTGAAGACCGTGCCGACCATGGGCGCCGGCTGGTGCCCGCCCGGCATGCTGGGCATCGGCGTCGGCGGCACGGCCGAGAAGGCCATGATGATGGCCAAGGAAGTGCTGATGGAAGACATCGACATGTTCGAACTGAAGCAGCGCGGCCCCAAGAACAAGCTGGAAGAACTGCGCATCGAACTGTGCGACAAGATCAACGCGCTCGGCATCGGCGCCCAGGGCCTGGGCGGCCTGACCACGGTGCTCGACGTGAAGATCATGATGCACCCGACCCACGCGGCCTCGAAGCCGGTGGCCATGATCCCGAACTGCGCGGCCACCCGCCACGGCCACTTCGTGCTCGACGGTTCCGGCCCGGCCTACATGACGCCGCCTCCGCTGTCGACCTGGCCTGAAGTGCACTGGACCCCGGACACGGAAAAATCGAAACGCATCGACCTGAACACGCTGACCAAGGAAGAAGTGGCGTCGTGGAAGCCGGGCCAGACCCTGCTGCTGAACGGTAAGATGCTGACCGGCCGCGATGCCGCCCACAAGCGCATCCAGGACATGCTGGCCAAGGGCGAACCACTGCCGGTGGACTTCAAGAACCGCGTGATCTACTACGTCGGTCCGGTCGATCCGGTGCGCGATGAAGCCGTCGGCCCGGCCGGCCCGACCACGGCCACCCGCATGGACAAGTTCACCGACATGATGCTGGAGAAGACCGGCCTGATCGCCATGATCGGCAAGGCCGAGCGCGGCCCGGCCGCCATCGAGTCGATCCAGAAGCACAAGTCGGCCTACCTAATGGCCGTGGGCGGCGCCGCCTACCTGGTGTCCAAAGCCATCAAGAGCGCCAAGGTGCTGGGCTTCGCGGACATGGGCATGGAAGCGATCTACGAGTTCGAGGTGGTCGACATGCCGGTCACCGTGGCCGTCGACGCGGCCGGCACTTCCGTGCACAACACGGGTCCAAAAGAGTGGCAGGCCAAGATCGAGCAGCTGAGCAGCGTGGGCAAGATCCCCGTCACCGTCGCTTAAGCCGTTCCTTTGCCGCCCCGCTGTCGCATGGCCGCGGGGCGGTTGCCGTTTACCGAGACGAACTTGATGAATCCTATCCCCGCGATCTGCACCGCCCCGGACGCGCCCATCGGCGTGTTCGATTCCGGCGTGGGCGGCCTGTCCGTGCTGCGCCACATCCGCGCCCAGTTGCCGGACGAGCATCTGACCTATTTCGCCGACATCGGCTACGCGCCCTACGGCGACAAGCCGGAAGCCGTGGTCACGGCGCGCGCGCTGGCCGTGGCGGACTTCCTCGTCGCCGATGGCGTCAAGGGCCTGGTGGTGGCCTGCAACACGGCCACCGTGGCCGCCATCAAGGCCATCCGTGCGCGCTATCCGCTGCTGCCCGTGGTGGGCGTGGAGCCCGGTCTGAAGCCGGCCGTGGCGGCCAGCCACAACGGCAAGATCGGCGTGCTGGCCACGGACCGCACGCTGTCGGGCGAAAAATTCCTGCAGTTGCGCGCACAGATCAGCGCCAGCAGCGGCGCCGAGTTCCTGCTCATGCCGTGCATCGGCCTGGCCGACCAGATCAACCTCGGCGCGCTCGACACGCCGGCCACGCAGGCGCTGCTGCAACGCTACGTGGCGCCATTGATCGCGCAAGGGGTCGACACGCTGGTGCTGGGCTGCACCCATTACGTGTTCGTCCAGCACGGCATCGAACAGGTGGTCGAGCGCACCAGCGCCCATCCGGTCGCCATCATCGACACCGGCGACGCCGTGGCGCGCCAGATCGCGCGCCTGCTGCATGCGGCCGGACTGGCGCGCGTGCCGGCGGCGGGCGATGCGCCGGCGCGCCTGCAGGGCTACACGAGCGCCAGCGCGGACGAACTGTCGGCCGCGTTCGGCAATCTGCTGGGCCTGACCCCGTCCGTCGCCAGCGTGACGATTTGAGCACGGCCGGATAGGGGTCGGCGCCGGAAGTTGCCGATCTGTGCATTTAGATTTGCACGAATCAATATCGGCTTGTATAATTCGGCACCTGTCCCGCAAACACCGGGACAAACGTAAGACCAGTGGTGGCTGTAGCTCAGTTGGTAGAGTCCAGGATTGTGATTCCTGTTGTCGTGGGTTCGAGCCCCATCAGCCACCCCACCGGATTCGTCGTACGCATAAGGCCATAAGTTCAACCTTGTGGCTTTTTTGTTTCAGTAGGAACACCTGCTGTCGCGCCTGGCGCGGCGGCGGTAGCAAGTCAGTGGTGGCTGTAGCTCAGTTGGTAGAGTCCAGGATTGTGATTCCTGTTGTCGTGGGTTCGAGCCCCATCAGCCACCCCCAAGAATTCGCAGCAAACAAAAAAGCCACAAGCTCGCGCTTGTGGCTTTTTTTGTTTTCGTGCCGCCTCAGGCCCGGGCTTTGCGGCGGCGCATCAGCGCCACAGCGGCCAGGCCGGCTGCCAGCATGGCCCAGCTCGACGGTTCCGGCACCGGCGACGTCGGCAGCACGCCGGCGAACGTGCGGTCATGCAGTTCGCCATTGCCCACATAGTTGGCCGCGTACAGGAAACCATTCATGGCCGAGCCGGCGCTGACGGTGGAACCACCGGCCAGCACGGCGCCATACCAGCCGCGGAAATTCACGGCCGTGGTATCGACGAAGTTCCACACGAGGCGGTTGCCCATGTGCGAGTTGTCGTTGAAGTTGCCGTTGATGGTGAACGCCTTCGCGCCGTCGCCGCCGACCACGCCGTCATAGCGCACGTTGATGATGACGGTGCCGGCCGTGCCGCTGAAATTGATGTTGGCGGCCGAACCGAGCTGGCTGGTGGTCAGGTTGAACACCGAGGTGGACGCGGCGTTGCCGGTCAGGTTGAACGTGAAGTTGTTGGGGTCGGCCGCGTTCAGCACGCCGTTGGCGTTGGCCATGCCGGCCAGATGCGATTCCAGCGCGTTGAGCGGGGTGGAAAAATCGGCCATGGTGAAGGTCGGCACGCCATGCTGGATGCTGCCGCCGCCATTGAGGTTGAAGTGCCCGGCGTTGCTGGCGATGTAGTTGACGCTGCCGCCGTTGTCGACGTTGCCGCCGCCATTGGCGCGGATGGTGATGGCGTTCACGGCCGCATAGGCCGATGGCGTGTTGCTGGGGTTGTTGTAGAACGTGGCGCCCCTGACCAGGTTGTTGGCGACCAGCCGGCCTTCCACGTCGCTGGCGGTCGAGAAATTACCGGTGACCACGCTGTTGAACTGCGTCATGATCTGACCGGCCGTCAGGGTGTCGGCGTGGGCGGAAGCGGCGGCGAAGGCGGCAACGGCGCCGATGGCGAAAGTGTGCAATGCGCGCATGGTGGTGGGGGCAACGAGGGCCAATTAGTTATCCAGCGGACATTTTAAATCAAAAGCAATACAAATTATCAACTTGCAACTTGAAATGTTTTTATTTCATGCCACTGGCCGCGCCCGGCCGCGTCGCGGGGACGCGCGCGGGCAGAAAAAATGTCGCCTCATTTCCCGGCAGAACTAGTTTAACGCTACAATGAAGCGTCGCCGCGCACGCCCGTGCGGGGCACCGACGTAGCAGCAATCCGGGCCGAATCGCCGCCCCTGCACTCCATCAACACTGAACAGGAATGCCCCGCCGTCACAGGCAGGAGGCGCATGAGTATATGTCTGAAGAAATCATCTCCAAGGAAGTCACCACCTACGGCAAGGACACGCCCGTGGGCCGGCCCGATATCGACGGCCGCGCCGGCGTGTTCGTGCCCACCAGCGCGTTTGACCTGAGCAACACCACCACCATCCGCAAGGGCGCGGGCGTGGTGGGCTTTGGCAATCCGGACGGTTCGCTGACCGTCTACTTCGAGGCCAACCGCTTCGACGACAGCAGTCTGCACAAATGGGAAAACAAGGCCCGCAAGGCGTACGACCGCATGGTGATGAACGCGCCCACCGTGTCGAAGGCCAAGCTCGACGCCCGCATGCTCGAACAGGTCGGCACCATTGATGGCGCCGGCATCCACCTCAAACAGCCGGAACGGTTGCAGCAGTGGCTGGAACTGTCGAACGCGCTCGACACGGCGCCGGCCGGCCCCGTGGTGCTCTGGCGCACCAAGTAAGGGCCGCCTGCGCCATCGTCCTACAAACACGGGGACGATGGACCGATGGCGGTGCATGCGTTCATGCACTAGACTGAACGCATGAACATCCCACACCACATGCCATTGCACGTCCCGGAGGCAACGCTGGCGCAGTTGCGCCACGTCGGTTGGGGCGCATTCCTGCTGGGCCTGGCGGGCACGTCGGCGTACCTGCTGTGCTCGGAACTGGCGATGCTCGACAACGGCACGCTGTACATGCTGCCCTAGCCTTCCGGTAGCCGCGCATAACAAAAAGCCCGCCGCGCCAGCGAGGCGCAGCGGGCTTCGGCCTGTCCGCCGACGCCAGCTTAGCGGTGGCGGTAATGGCCGCGTCCACCCCAGCGATGGCCGCAACACCAATTGCCGAACATGAAGTCCAAGCCGATCGTCACGGGCGGGTAGTAATAAGACGGCGCGGGCGCCGCGTAGACCGGCGCCGCGTACACCGGCTGCGGCGCATAGACGGGCCCGGGCGCGTACACGGGCTCGCTGCTGTATTCCACCCGCGAGGCGCCTGCCGGCTCCACCGACACCGTATGCCACTGGTAGGGATCGACGGGCGCGGCGCGGCCGCCGTAATAGACGGGCGCCGGCGGCGCCACCGCGCAACCGCCCAAAGCCGCCAGTGCCAGCACTGCCAAAGTCGTTTTCATCGCATGTTCCTCCTTTTCGTACTATAGGGAAAATTGATGCCCGGCGCTGCGGATTTACAGCTTGTTACACCCGAAAACACAACGGAACAACAGGCGCGCCCATGAAAAAAACCGGCGCGCGGCCGGTTTGTTTCATGGGGATGCGGTGCGACGCCTCAGTCCAGCTTCCAGGCGTAATCAACCTTGGTCCAGGTCTCGGCCGGCGCGCCATCCTTGGTGCCCGGCTTGAACTTGCACGCGCTGATGGCCTTGATGGCCGCCTTGTCCAGCGTCTTGAACCCGCTTGATTTCTCCACCTTGGAGTCGGCCACCGTCCCGTCGGCCTTGACCAGGAACATCATCGACACCGTGCCCTGCTCCTCGTTCATCAGCGACGCCTTCGGATACTCTGCCCTGCAGTTCTTGGCGTCGAAACTGGCCGGCACCTCGCCCGCGTACGCCGCCGCCGTGCCCGACATGAGCACCATCGCAAAAACACTCAACCAACGCTTATTTGTAGACATCTGATTTCCCCAAGTGGCTAATTCTTGATCAAGTTGCTGGCGGCAGGGGCCGCGTGCGCGTTATTACAGTTTCCAGTCGTAGTCGACCTTGGTCCAGGTCTGGGCCACGGCGCCATCCTTGGTGCCGGGCTTGAACTTGCAGGCGGTGATGGCCTTGATGGCGGCCTTGTCCAGGTTCTTGTAGCCGCTCGATTTTTCGATCTTGGAATCGACCACCGTGCCATCGGCCGACACCAGGAACGCCATCGACACGTTGCCCTGCTCTTCATTCATCAGCGATGCCTTCGGGTATTCGGCGCGGCAATTCCTGGCGTCGAACGTGGCCGGCACTTCGCCCGCGAGGGCGGCGCCGGTGGCGGACAGGAGAATGGCTGCGATGATGCTGGTCGAAACTTTGTTCATATTGTCGTTATTCCCACTACGTTTATTGTTAATGACTGCTGGTGCAACCGAAGCGTTTAAAACTCTTCCCACTCGTCCGCCGGCTGGGCGGCGGCCGCGACCTTCTTCGGCTTGGCGGCGGGCGCGGCGGCCAGCTTGCGCACGGGCGCGGCCGGACGGGCCACGGCGGCCGGCTTGGCCACGACCACCGGCGGCGGCACATACGCCACGGGCGCCATGCGCTCCTCGCCTTCCACCAGTTTGAAGATGCTGACCACGCGCGCCAGTTCGGACGCCTGGTCCTGCAGGCTCTGGGCGGCGGCGGCGGCCTCCTCCACCAGCGCCGCGTTCTGCTGGGTCATGCTGTCCATCTCGATGATCGAGTGGTTGACCTGCTCGATGCCGGCGCTCTGTTCCTGGCTGGCGTTGGCGATCTCGCTCATGATGTCGGTCACGCGGCGCACCGAGGCGACCACCTCGTCCATCGTCACACCGGCCTGGCCCACCAGCTTGGTGCCGGCGCCCACTTTTTCCACCGAGTCGTCGATCAGCAGCTTGATTTCCTTGGCGGCGCCAGCCGAACGCTGGGCCAGGTTGCGCACTTCCGAGGCCACCACGGCGAAGCCGCGGCCCTGCTCGCCGGCGCGGGCCGCTTCCACGGCCGCGTTCAGCGCCAGGATGTTGGTCTGGAACGCGATGCCGTCGATCACGCCGATGATGTCCACGATCTTCTTGGCCGAGGCGTCGATCGAGCTCATGGTGTCGACCACTTGCGACACCACGGCGCCGCCCTTGATGGCCACGTCGGACGCGGTGGCGGCCAGCTGGTTCGCTTCGCGGGCGTTGTCGGCGTTCTGCTTCACGGTGGCGGTCAGCTCTTCCATCGCGGTGGCCGTCTTCTCCAGCGAGCTGGCCTGCATTTCCGTGCGCGACGACAGGTCGATGTTGCCGGCCGCGATCTCGCGCGACGCCGTGCCGATGGTCTCGGTGCCGTTGCGCACCTGGCCCACGATGTCGACCAGGCTGTCGCGCATCTCCTTCATCTCGGCCAGCAGACTGTCCTGGTCGCGGTGGTCGGTGTCGATCATCACCGACAGGTCGCCCTTGGCGATGCTGCCGGCGATGCTGGCCGTGTAGTCGGGCTCGCCGCCCAGTTGCTTGAGCAGGCCGCGCGTGATGACGATGGCGGCCAGCACGCTGATGGCCACGGCCAGGGCGCCGAGCACGATCATGAAGGTGCGGGCGCTGGAGAAGCCGGTGGCGGCGTCGGCCTGCACCTGGGTGTTCAGCTTGTCTTCAAGCGCGGTCAGCTGGTCGAGGGCGGCCATCCACTTCTTCTGCACCGGACGGATTTCCTTGATCATCACCTTGGTCGCATCCTCGGCCTTGTTAGCCAGCCACAGCTCGGAGGCCTTGGCGATGGCGGGCATGGCGGCCGCCTCGAATTCCTTGACCTGGCCCAGCAGGGCTTTTTCCTCGGGCGTCGATTCCGTGGCGAACTGGGCGCTCAGTTTCTTCTCCGCCTCGCCGTATTTGGCGGCCAGATCCTTGACGCGGTTCATTTCCGGTTCCAGATCCGAGCCTTCGGGCATCAGGGTCAGGATGCGCAGCGCCGTGATGCGGTCGCTGACGTTGGCGCGCATCTCGATCACCAGCCGGGTGACGACGTTATTGACGCCCACCACATGGTCCAGGCGGTCCTGGATCTGCGCCATGCGGCCGATGCCGACGGCGGTCACGGCGACCAGGAACAGCAGCACCAAGGCGAACCCGAGACCCAGACGCGTCCCAACTTTCATTTTTGCTAAATTCATTTCGTCTCTTCGTAAGTGACACTATTGATAAGAATTTGCCCTGGAAGCCAGGCGTTGTGCGCTTGGCGATCCACCTGGCCCGTGCTGCTAAGGCGTGCGACAGTAGCAAACAATGACTGCGAATGCAAAACGCGCGGCTCCACCAGCAGCGCGCATGTCCTGAAGTGCAATACACACACGGAAATAGGTGGATTTGTGTGAGTATTTGGGAATTATAGATGTGAAATTTGCCTCAAAGCAAGCAAAACCTGCCTCAATTTTACGCAAGCGAACTTTCTGCGCGGAAATTGAGTTGCTGCCGATAATTACACGGCGAAAGCCGGCTTACGGCGTGGAATGACGCAGCCGGGCGGCCGCTTCGAGCAGTAAACGTGGGTCGCCGGCGGCCAGTTTTTTCGAGTCCGACAGGGTCTGGCGGAAGCTTTTGGCGCCGGGCAAACCCTGCATCAAACCGAGCATGTGGCGGGTGATGGAATTGAGTTTGAGGCCGCGCCCGCCCTCGTGTTTGAGCTGCGCCTCGATGTAGGGCACCATGGCCGCCAGCACCTGTTCGCGCGTGGGACGCTCGGCCGTGTCGCCGTAGTAGCGCTGGTCGAAACCGGCCATCATGAACGGGTTATGGTAAGCCTCGCGGCCCAGCATCACGCCGTCCACGTGCTGCAGATGCAGGTCGATCTCGGCCTCGGTCTTGATGCCGCCGTTGATCAGGATCTCGAACTCGGGGAAGTCGCGCTTGAGCTGGTAGGCGTACTCGTACTTGAGCGGGGGGATCTCGCGGTTTTCCTTGGGCGACAAGCCCTTCAGGATGGCGTTGCGGGCGTGCACGATGAAGGTGCGGCAACCGGCGTCGGCCACCGTGCCGACGAAGTCGCGCACGAAATCGTAGCTCTCGGTCTGGTCGATGCCGATCCGGTGCTTGACGGTCACGTCGATGGTGACGGCGTCGCGCATGGCCTTCACGCAATCGGCCACCAGTTGCGGCTCGGCCATCAGGCAGGCGCCGAACGCCCCCTTCTGCACCCGTTCCGACGGGCAGCCGCAGTTGAGGTTGATCTCGTCGTAGCCCCAGTCCTGGCCCTTCTTCGCGCTCACGGCCAGATCGGCCGGATCGCTGCCGCCCAGTTGCAGGGCGACCGGATGCTCCTCCTCGCTGAAGCGCAGGTGGCGCTCGACGTCGCCGTACACCAGCGCGCCCGTGGTCACCATCTCCGTGTACAGCCACGTGTGGCGCGTGATCTGGCGGTGGAACACGCGGCAATGGCGGTCGGTCCAGTCCATCATCGGGGCGACGCTGATACGGCGGCCGCCGGTGACGCTGGGGTGCTGGACATTTTCCACTGCGGAGGGCATTTCTTGTTGCATCGGCTTATCACGGTAATAAGGGTCAATCACCTCACGTCCCATCGCGGCGCGCGGGCTTCGGTGACATGGGTCGGAAGGCAATGGCGCGCGGTGACGGCGCAAGGACTTGCGAGCGGCAATCCGGACTTTCCCCACTCAAGGGGCGGCCACCGCATGGATGGCCACGAACGAGATGAACCTGCCGGCGGTTCAGCGCCGGAAGGTGCGTATCATATCAAAAATGCGGCCGGCCAACCGGATCGGCATCCTTTTCCGCCACATTGCCGCCGGTCCGGGTCCGCGTCCGGTCACGGCGTATCGGGCTTGATTTCCCGGATCTGGATGCCCAGCGCCCGCCCCACGCCGGCCGGCTGCCCCAGCAGATCGGCCAGCGTATGGCGTGACAGTTCATTGTAGAACGCCTCCTGGGCGCCATGCAGCACATGCATGAAGCTGCACACGGCCGTGATCCGGCACCGGGAGTGTTGCTGGTCAAAACATTCCACCAGGACGTTATCGGCCTCGGCCGCCCGCACCAGCTTGCCGAGGTTGATGCGCGCGGGCGCGTCGGTCAGGCGCACGCCGCCGCCCTTGCCGCGCACCGTCACCAGATAGCCGTGGTGGCCGAGAAAGAACACGACCTTGGTCAGATGGCTGGCGGAAATGTCGTACGCATGGGCGATCTCGTTGATCGTCACGAGGCGCTCGCCCGCGAGCGCGCTGTACATCATCACGCGCAGGCAGTAGTCGGTAAAAGTCGTCAGTCGCACGGTCAGGCCATTTCCATGGGGGCGTTCACTCAAGCGGGCCTGCGGTGGGGCCAATCGCCCATTTTAACCTGATGACAACGGCCCGGCAGCCGTGGCAGCCACGATTCCGATGGCCGCCGGCAGCATAGTTGCCTTGAAAACCATGGGCTCTTGATCTGGCTCAATTTATCCAGCGGCGAATCATAAGATTCATTTACTATGAATGTTATAGCCTATAAGATTCATTTCACATGAATCTTAACCACAAGGAACGCTCCACATGGCTTTCACCGTAAAGAACAACATCCGCTGGGTAGGCAAACAAGACTGGGAATTGCGCGAATTCCACGGCAGCGAATACAGCACCCACCGCGGTTCCAGCTACAACAGCTATCTCGTCAAAGAAGAAAAAACCGTCCTGATCGACACCGTCTGGGCGCCCTACGCCGAGGAATTCGTCGCCAACCTGGCCAAGGAGGTGGACCTGGGCACGATCGACTACATCATCGCCAACCACGGCGAAGTCGACCACAGCGGCGCCCTGCCGGCGCTGATGGCGCGCATCCCCGGCACGCCGATCTACTGCACCGCCAACGGCGCCAAATCGCTGCGCGGCCACTACCACCAGGATTGGAATTTCCGCATCGTCAAGACCGGCGACAGCCTGGACCTTGGCAACGGCAAACAACTGGTCTTCGTCGAAATGCCGATGCTGCACTGGCCCGACAGCATGGCCACCTATCTGACCGAGGACGCCGTGCTGTTCAGCAACGACGCCTTCGGCCAGCACTATGCGAGCGCCCAGATGTTCAACGACCAGTGCGACCCGGTCGAACTGCAGGAGGAATGCATCAAGTATTACGCCAACATCCTCACCCCGTTCAGCCCGCTGGTCACCCAGAAAATTCACGAGGTGCTGGAGTTGAACCTGCCGATCGACATGATCGCCACCAGCCACGGCATCATCTGGCGCGACAACCCCACGCAGATCGTCGAGCAGTACCTGAAATGGGCCGACAATTACCAGGAGAACCAGATCACCCTGGTCTACGACACCATGTGGAACGGCACCCGCATGATGGCCGAAGCCATCGCCGAAGGCATACGGCAGGCCGACCAGCAGGTCGTGATCAAACTGTTCAACCTGTCCAACAGCGACAAGAACGACGTGCTCACCCACGTGTTCAAATCCAAGGCCATCCTGGTCGGCAGCCCGACCGTCAACAACGTGATGTTGCCGCACGTGGCGGCGCTGCTGGAGGAGATGACGGGCTTGCGATTCAAGAACAAGGCGGCGGCCGCCTTCGGCACCCACGGCTGGAGCGGCGGCGCCGTGGAGCGCATCGCCAAGCGGCTCGACGATGCCGGCTTCCGCGTGCTCAACGCGGGCATCAGCGCCGAATGGCGCCCCACCGACGACGCCCTGGCCCAGGGCGTGCGCTTCGGCGTGGCGCTGATCGGACAACTGGGCAGGACCGGGGCGGACGCGCTCGACGCGGCCCCCGCGTCCGATGCGTGCGGGTGCGACGGCAAGATGCGCTGCAAGACCTGCTCCTGGATCTACGACCCGCAACAGGGCGAGGCCGCCCAGGGCGTGGCCGTCGGCACCGCCTGGCAGGATGTGCCCGACACCTTCCTGTGCCCCGTGTGTTTCATGGGCAAAACCGACTTCGTCCCCGCCTGACCCACCACGCCGGAAGAACAACCATGAACAAACCCCTTGTCATCATCGGCAGCGGCCATGCCGGCTACACGCTGGCCCGCGCGTTCCGCCAACACGACACCACCACGCCCGTCATCGTCCTCACCGAGGATGGCGGCGAGCACTATGCCAAGCCGCAGCTCAGCCATGGCTTCAGCCTGCAGGCCAGCGCCGCGCAACTGGTGCAGAAGACCGCCACCGACTTGGCGGCCGAGCTGAAAATCATGGTGCGCGCGCGCACCCGGGTCGCCGCCGTCGACTTCGCCGCCCAGACCGTGCTGGTCGGGGAGCGGCAGATACCGTACCGCGACCTGGTCCTGGCCGTCGGCGCGGCGCCGTTCGTGCCGCCCATCGCGGGCGATGGCGCGGCCGACATCCTGACCTTGAACAACCTGGAGCAATACCGGCGCTATATCGACCGTATCCATGGCAGCGAACGGATACTGGTGATCGGCGGCGGCCTGATCGGCACGGAGATCGCGCACGACCTGTCCACCCGCAAGCAGGTCACGGTGGTCGACATGGGCGCGCGCCTGCTCGAGCGGCTGGTGCCGCAGGTGGTCAGCGAGCGCCTGCACCACGCCTTGCACCCGATCACCTTCTGCTTCGGCACCAGCGTGCAACGCATCGACCGGGCGGGCCAGGCATACCGCGTGACCCTGGCCGACGGCGCCGCGCACACGGTCGATGCCGTCATCTGCGCCGCCGGGCTGACGCCACGCACCGAGCTGGCGCGTGGATTGAAGACGGGGCGCGGCATCGTCGTCGACGCCTGCCTGCGCGCATCGCACGCGCACGTGTATGCGCTCGGCGATTGCGCCGAGATCGAGGGCCAGATCCTGCCCTTCCTGCAACCGATCACGCTGTCGGCGCAGGCCCTGGCCCGCACGCTGGCCGGTCAGCCGACGCCGGTGCGGTTCGGCCCGCTGCCGGTCGCCGTCAAGACCCCGCGCTATCCGATCCAGCTGGCCGGGATGACCCACGACTGCACGCTGGCGTGGCAGATCGACGAGGGGAAGGATGGTTTGACGGCGCTCGCCCATCGCGACAGCCAGCTGGTCGGCTATGTGACCACGGGCACGCGCAACGGCTTCAGTCTGTTGTCGAGCTTGCCGCGATAAGGCGGGTCGCGCGCCCGGCCATCGAACGCGGTGGCCGCTCAGTCTATCCAGAGCGGCAATGTGGCGAACCCGCTGGCCGGATACACGGCCCGTACCGGCGCCTTGCCGGCGACCGGTGCCAGCCAGCGCGTGTGCTTGAGCAGCGCTTCCATCACCACGCGCAACTCCATCCTGGCCAGCGGCGCGCCGGGACAGACATGGATGCCGGCGCCATAGAGCAGGTTGTCGGCCGGATCGCGGTCCAGCCGGAACGCGTCGGGATCGCCGAACACGGCTTCGTCCCGGTTCGCCGAGGCCCACATCAACGTGATGCGCTCGCCGGCGCCCAGCTGCTTGCCGCAGATGTTGACCGGCTTGCGCGTGATCCGGCGGTTGGCGATCAGGGGCGCGTGCATGCGCAGGATCTCGTCGATCGCCGCCGGCAGCAACGACCCGTCGGCCCGCAGCCGCCGCTGGATCTCCGGTTGCGCCGCCAGATAGTGGGCCAGGATGCCCACGCAGGCGGATATCGTCCCCAGCTCCCCCACGGTCCAGTTGCGCAGGATGCTGACGATCTCCTCGTCGCTCAGCGGGCGATCGCCCGCCCGGTCGCGCAGCAGCCGGGTGGTCAGATCGTCGGGCGCGCCGTCCCCGGCCGCGCGGCGCTCATCCAGCAGCCCCTTGATGTAGCCGTCGAATTTCGAGGGCGACATCATCCAGGGCCGCCCGGTCCCGCGACAGCGTGGCCGCCTGGTTCTTCAAGGTCCAGAGGCGCAGCGGCTCATGCAGCCGTGCCGGCCAGCCCAGGAACGCGCACTGGATCTGCAGTGAAAACGGCTGGGCCAGCGCCGCGCCCAACTCCGTTTCGCCGCCCCGCGGCAAGCGCGTCACCAGCTGCGTGCTGATGGCGCGGCACGCGGGTTCGAAGGCGCGCATGCGCTCCGGGCTGAAATAGGATTCGATCATGCGCCGGTATGGCGTATGCTCGGGCGGGTCCATGCCATTGGGGACCGACAGGTGGCGGGAGACGGCGCTGCCGAACGTGTCATGGTCCAGCAGAACCCGCAGCACATCCTCATGCCGGAACAAGGACCAATGCAGATAGTCGCTATGGGCGACCGGGCAACGTTGGCGCATCGCATCGTACGCGGCGATCTGATCGTCCAACACGGCTTCGGATCTCGGTTGCCAGTCTGTTCCGGGTTTGTCGTCCACAATCATCACCTTTCAGGGGAAAGCATGCGTCATCGAACCATCGTCACCGCGATGCGACGCGATTCGATTCCATGCATCAATAAGCATACTACAAAATACCTCTTTAATGGCGATCAATCGCGCCCCGGCAAACCGCCAGCGCCGACGCGCGCTGCGGGCCGGAAAAAAAAACAAACCCGCTGGGCCCGCATGAATTTCATGCGGACACAGCGGGCCGGGTCCGCGCGCCGGGCGGCGCGCGGAGTCAGACAGCGGCGATTACGCTTCGCGCGCGGCCTTCTTGCGCTCGTGCTCTTTCAGGAAGCGCTTGCGCAGACGGATCGATTTCGGCGTGATCTCGACCAGCTCGTCGTCGTCGATGAATTCCACGGCGTATTCGAGCGACATCTGGACCGGCGGCACCAGGCGCACGGCCTCGTCGGTGCCGGACGAACGCACGTTGGTCAGCTGCTTGCCCTTGATCGGGTTCACCACCAGGTCGTTGTCGCGCGAGTGGATGCCGATGATCATGCCTTCGTACACGGGGTCGTTGTGGACCACGAACATGCGGCCGCGATCCTGCAGTTTCCAGATCGCGTAGGCCACGGCGGCGCCGTCGTCCTGCGAGATCAGCACGCCGTTGCGGCGGCCGCCCAGCTCGCCCTTCGAGTTGTCCACCGGAGCGTACTCGTCGAAGATGTGCGACATCAGGCCGGTGCCACGGGTCAGGGTCATGAACTCGGACTGGAAGCCGATCAGGCCACGGGCCGGGATGCGGTATTCCAGGCGCACGCGGCCCTTGGCATCCGATTCCATGTTCTGCAGGTCGCCGCGACGACGGCCCAGTTCTTCCATCACGCCGCCCTGGTTCGCTTCTTCCACGTCCACGGTCAGCAGTTCGTACGGCTCATGGCGCACGCCGTCGACCATCTTGAACACCACGCGCGGACGCGACACGGCCAGCTCGAAGCCTTCGCGGCGCATGTTTTCGATCAGGATGGTCAGGTGCAGCTCGCCGCGGCCCGACACTTCGAAGATGGTGTCGTCGTCGGTCGGCGCCACGCGCAGGGCCACGTTGGCCTTCAGTTCCTTGTCCAGGCGGTCGCGCAGCTGGCGGCTAGTGACGAACTTGCCTTCGCGGCCGGCCAGCGGCGAGTTGTTGACCATGAAGTTCATGGTCAGGGTAGGCTCGTCGACGGTCAGCATCGGCAGCGCTTCCGGGGTGTCCGGCGCGCACACGGTCGAGCCGATGCCGATTTCTTCGATACCGTTGATCAGCACGATGTCGCCGGCGACGGCTTCATCGACCAGCACGCGCTCCAGGCCCTTGAAGTTCAGCACCTGGTTGATGCGGCCCTTGATCGGGGTCGAGTCGGGACCGTTCAGCACGATCACGTCCTGGCCGGTCTTGACGCGGCCACGGTTGATGCGGCCGATGCCGATCTTGCCCACGTAGGACGAGTAGTCGAGCGAGGTGATCTGCATCTGCAGCGGACCGTCGGGATTGTCGTCGCGCACGGGCACGTGCTTGAGGATGGCTTCGAACAGCGGCTTCATGTCGCCTTCGCGCACGGTGTCGTCCAGCGAGGCGTAGCCGTTCAGGGCCGAGGCGTACACCACGGGGAAGTCCAGCTGCTCGTCGGTCGCGCCCAGCTTGTCGAACAGTTCGAAGGTGGCGTTGATGGCCCAGTCAGGACGGGCGCCCGGACGGTCGATCTTGTTGACCACGACGATGGGCTTCAGACCCAGGGCCAGCGCCTTGCGGGTCACGAAGCGGGTCTGTGGCATCGGGCCTTCCTGGGCATCGACCAGCAGCAGCACGGAGTCGACCATCGACAGCACGCGCTCCACTTCGCCGCCGAAGTCGGCGTGGCCGGGGGTGTCGACGATGTTGATGTGGGTGCCTTCGTACTCGACGGCGCAGTTCTTCGACAGAATCGTGATGCCGCGTTCTTTTTCGAGGTCGTTCGAGTCCATGACGCGGGTTTCAACTTGCTGGTTCTCACGGAAGGTACCGGACTGGCGCAGCAGTTTGTCGACCAGGGTGGTTTTACCGTGGTCAACGTGGGCGATGATGGCGATATTGCGAATTGCGCGTTTTGTAGTAGACATGGTCGTTATATTTGCTGAAAAACTGCGGGGGCGTACGGAGGTGTACGAGGCGTTACAGTGCTTGCCAATTTCTGGAACCGCGTAGTATAGCATGGTGCGTTGCAACTCTCCTTGAAATTCCTAATATTTTCAACGAGTTGCTGTGCCACGCGGGGCCGGGGTGATTCAGGTGTGGGCGGTGGCGATCAGCCGCTCGGGCGCCAGGATGCTGTAGTCGCCCAGCTGGGCCGTGCCCAGCAGCTTGCCGTCGAGGTAGACGCGCACGCGGCCCGGTTCGGCCGGCACGGTCACGTCCTCCTTGCCCAGCGCGAGCCGCTGGCCTTGCAGGAAGCGCTTGGCCAGCTCGGCGTTCAACTGCACCGCCGGGAAACTCGACAGCAGCGCATCGACCGGCGCCAGCAGGCTGCGCGGGTCGGGATGGGCCAGCAGCGCCTCCAGCGTGATCATGCCGTCGGCCGTCAGCGCACCCACGCCGGTGCGGCGCAGCGCGTTCAGGTGGGCGCCGCAACCGAGCGCCTCGCCGATGTCCTGGCCCAGCACGCGGATGTAGGTGCCCTTGCTGCAGGTGACGGACAGCGTGAGGAACGGCGCCTCGTAGCTGATCAGTTCGAGCTTGTGGATGACGACGTTGCGCGCCTCGCGTTCGAGCGTGATGCCGGCGCGCGCGTATTCGTACAGCGGCTTGCCGTCGCGCTTCAGGGCCGAGTACATGGGCGGCACTTGCGCGATGGGGCCGCGGAAGCGGGCCAGCACGGACTCGATCTGTTCCAGCGTCACGTCCACGGCGCGCGTGTCGACCACCTCGCCTTCGGTGTCGCCGGTGTCGGTGGTCTGGCCCAGGTGGACCACGGTGTCATAGGTCTTGTCCGCTTCGAGCAAGTCCTGCGAGAACTTGGTCGCCTCGCCGAAGCACAGCGGCAGCAGGCCGGTGGCGAACGGGTCGAGCGTGCCGGTGTGGCCGGCCTTCTTGGCGTTGAGCACGCGCTTGGCCTTGATCAGCGCGTCGTTGCTGGAGAAGCCGACCGGCTTGTCGAGCAGCAGCACGCCGTCGACCAGGTCGCGGACTTTCTTGGGATGGTTTTGCTTCATGGTGATGGCGGCGGCGCGGCGGGCGGGCGCATGCTGCGCCCTGCCCGTCCTTATTGCGCGTCCTCGTCCTTCTGGCCTTGTCCGCTCTGCTGGCTCTGCTCGTCGTCGAGCGAGCGGGTGGCGTTGGCCTGGTCGATCAGGGCCGACAGTTCCATGCCGCGCGCGGTCGACTGGTCGTGCACGAAGTGCAGCTGCGGCAGGGTGTGGATGTGCAGGCGCTTGCCGAGCTGGCCGCGCATGTAGCCGGACGCCTTGTCCAGGCCGGCGATGGTGTTCTGCACGGCTTCCTTGCTGTCCTTCAGCATGGTGAAGAAGATCTTGGCGTGCGCGTAGTCGGGCGTGAGCTGCACTTCCGTCAGCGTGATCATGCCCACGCGCGGGTCTTTCAATTCGAACGCGATGATTTCGGACAGGTCGCGCTGGATCTGGTCCGCCACGCGCTGGCCGCGCTGTGGAATGGTTTTGCTATGTTTTGCCATGATTCGGTACTGCCTTCCTAAAACGGCAAGTGGACGGAGGCGCTGCGCCCCCGTCCACTTGCCTGGTATCGCCGGTGCGTTGTGGATTACAGCGTACGCGCGATTTCCTGTACTTCAAACACTTCCAGCGAGTCGCCCACCTGGATGTCGTTGTAGTTCTTCAACGACAGGCCGCACTCGAGGCCGGCGCGCACTTCCTTCGCGTCGTCCTTGAAGCGTTTGAGCGAGTCGATCTCGCCCGACCACACCACGATGTTGTTGCGCAGCAGGCGTACCGAGGAGGTGCGCTTGACCACGCCGTCGGTGACCAGACAGCCGGCGATGGCGCCCACTTTCGACACCAGGATGACCTGGCGGATCTCGACCTGGCCGATGACGGTCTCGCGCTTCTCCGGTGCCAGCATGCCCGACAGCGCCGACTTCACGTCGTCGATCGCATCGTAGATGATGTTGTAGTAACGGATGTCCACGCCGTTCGACTCGGCCAGCTTGCGGGCCTGGGCGTCGGCACGGGCGTTGAAGCCGATGATGACTGCCTTCGAGGCCACGGCCAGGTTGACGTCCGATTCCGTGATGCCGCCGACGGCCGCGTGCACCACCTGCACCCGCACTTCCGAGGTCGACAGTTTCTGCAACGAGCTGACCAGCGCTTCCTGCGAACCCTGCACGTCGGTCTTGATGATCATCGGCAGGTTCTTCACTTCGCCTTCGGCCATCTGGTCGAACATGTTCTCCAGCTTGGCGGCCTGCTGCTTGGCCAGCTTGACGTCGCGGAACTTACCTTGACGGAACAGACCGATTTCACGCGCCTTGCGCTCGTCGGCCATGACCATCACTTCCTCGCCGGCTTGCGGCACTTCCGTCAGGCCCTGGATCTCGACCGGGATCGATGGACCGGCTTCCGAGATCGGCTTGCCGTTCTCGTCCAGCATGGCGCGCACACGGCCATACGAGGAGCCGGCCAGGATCACGTCGCCGCGCTTCAGGGTACCGGACTGCACCAGGATGGTGGCGACCGGGCCCTTGCCCTTGTCCAGGCGGCCTTCGACCACCAGGCCACGGGCCGGCGCGTCGACCGGCGCTTTCAGTTCCAGCACTTCGGCCTGCAGCAGCACTTGTTCCAGCAGGGCGTCGATGCCCTGGCCGGTCTTGGCCGACACCGGCACGAACGGCGATTCGCCGCCGTATTCTTCCGGCACCACCTGCTCGGCCACCAGTTCCTGGGTGACGCGGTCCACGTTGCCGCCCGGTTTGTCGATCTTGTTGATCGCCACCACCAGCGGCACGCCGGCCGCCTTGGCGTGGGCGATCGCTTCCTTGGTCTGCGGCATCACGCCGTCGTCCGCCGCCACCACCAGGATGACGATGTCGGTCGCCTTGGCGCCACGGGCACGCATGGCCGTGAAGGCCTCGTGACCCGGGGTGTCGAGGAAGGTGATGATGCCGCGCGGGGTTTCCACGTGGTAGGCACCGATGTGCTGCGTAATGCCGCCGGCTTCGCCCGACGCCACTTTGGCGCGGCGGATGTAGTCCAGCAGCGAGGTCTTACCGTGGTCGACGTGACCCATGACGGTCACCACCGGCGCGCGCGGGATGGCTTCGAAGTGGGCGTGTTCACCCTGGTCGGCCAGCAGCGCTTCCGGATCGTCCTGCTCGGCGGCGTAGGCCTTGTGGCCCATTTCCTCGACCAGAATCATGGCCGTTTCCTGATCCAGCACCTGGTTGATGGTGCACATCTGGCCCAGCTTCATCAGCTGCTTGATGACCTCGGATGCCTTGACCGACATCTTGTGCGCCAGTTCGGCCACGGTGATGGTTTCAGGCACGTACACGTCCTTGACCACGGCTTCCGTCGGCGCCTGGAAGTTGCTTTCGCGCTCTTCCGAATGGCTGCCACGGCGACCGCCGCCCTTGCCGCCGCTGCGCCATGCGTCGCGGCCGGTTGGGGCATTGCCACGGCCCTTGGCCGCGCCAGGGGCGCCGCGCTTCTTGGCGTCGTCCTGCCAGGTCGAGGACACGTTGGCCGACTTGATCGACTTCTTGTCCGCCGTGACCGGCTTCTTGTCGTCCTTCTTCTCGCCAGGCTTCTTGTCGGCGGGCTTGTGCAGCGTGCCTTCAGGCGCCTTGGCCTTGACCGGGGCCGGTGCCGGCTCCGGCGCCTTGATGGCGCGACGCGGCGCGTTCATCATGGCCTTGATCTGTGCCACTTCGTCGGCCACGGCCTTGCGGGCGCGCTCGGTGGCGGCCGCTTTCTCGGCCGCTTCCTTGGCGGCGTCCGCCTTCTTCTTGGCTTCCTCGGCGGCGGCGGCGGCTTTCTTCTCCTCGTCGGCGGCGTTGGCCACCGGGGCGGCGGCGCCCGCCGCGGCAGCGGCGGCGGCCTTGGCGGCGGCCTGCTTGGCTTCCGCTTCGGCCTGTTTCTTCGCTTCCGCCTCGGCGGCGGCCGTCGCTTTCGCTTGGGCTTCCTTCTCCGCGTCCAGCTTGGCCAGCGCTTCCTGCTTCTCGCGCAGCTCCGCTTCCTGGCGCGCGATCAGTTCAGCCTGCTTACGGACTTCCTCTTCACGGCGCGCCACTTCGGCGGCGTCGATCACGGGCGCGGCGGGCGCGGCGGCCGGCGGCGGCGCGATGTCGTCGCGCTGCACGAAGGTGCGCACCTTCTTGACGGCGACCTGGATCGTGCGCGACTTGCCAGTGGCGTCGGCCTGCTTGATCTCGGTGGTTTCCTTGCGCGTCAGCGTGATCTTTTTCTTCTCGGTGTCAGCCGCTGCGCCGTGGGTGCGGCGCAGGTGATCCAGCAACTTATCCTTATCATCTTTCGACAATGGATCTGACGTCGAACTTTTCTCGACGCCGGCAGAACGCAGCTGCGTCAGCAGCAAATCTGCAGGCATCTTCAGTTCGGTGGCAAATTGGGCTACGTTGTTACTCGCCATTCAGTCCTCTTTTCTATGTGTCGCGGAGATGATAAAGATACTCAAATTAAGCCTTTGCGGATTCGGCAAGACTCCAGGCCTTGGCTTGCAGCGCCTTGGCACGGTCGTCGTACTTCGAGTCAACCAACTTCATCTCATCGTCGGTCACATCTTCAAATTCACTCTTAATCAATTCTCGTGCACGGTCGGACGACAACGCCAGGATGGCGCCGAATTCGTCGTAGGCCAGTGCGGCAAAAGCTTCCACGGTCTTGATACCAGCCAGACCCAGCTTGCCGGCGGTGATGCGGTCCATGCCTTCCAGACCGACCAGCGCCTCGTCCATGCCTTCCAGGCCTTCTTCCGAGGCGATCGCCTCGGTCACCAGCGCGTCGCGGGCGCGGGTCCGGAGTTCATTGACGGTATCCTCGTCGAACGATTCGATTTCCAGCATTTCGGAGATCGGCACGTAGGCGATTTCTTCCAGGCTGGCGAACCCTTCTTCCACCAGGATGTCGGCCACTTCCTGGTCGACGTCGAGCTTCTCCATGAACAGCGCGCGCACGGCGGCCGTTTCCTGGGCGGCTTTGTCGGCCGATTCCTCGGCCGTCATGATGTTGATCTTCCAGCCCGTCAGGTCGGACGCCAGGCGCACGTTCTGGCCCGAGCGGCCGATGGCGATGGCCAGGTTTTCCTCGTCCACCACCACGTCCATGGCGTGCTTTTCTTCATCGACCATGATCGACGACACATTGGCCGGGGCCAGCGCGCCGATCACGAACTGGGCCGGATCCTCCGACCACAGCACGATGTCCACGCGCTCGCCGCCCAGCTCGCCGGTCACGGCCTGCACGCGCGAACCGCGCATGCCCACGCAGGTGCCGATCGGGTCGATGCGCTTGTCGGCCGTGTAGACGGCGATCTTGGCGCGCACGCCGGCGTCGCGGGCGGCCGATTTAATCTCCAGCATGCCCTGTTCGATTTCCGGCACTTCCAGCTCGAACAGCTTCATGATGAATTCCGGCGCCGTGCGCGACAGGATCACCTGCGGGCCGCGCATGTTGCGGTCGATGCGCAGGATGTAGGCACGCACGCGGTCGCCGATACGCAGATTTTCCTTCGGGATCATCTGGTCGCGCGGCAGGCGCGCTTCGATCTTGCCCGATTCGACGATGGCGTCGCCGCGTTCCATGCGCTTGATGGTGCCGGTCACGAGCGAGTCGCCGCGCTCCAGGAAGTCCACCAGGATCTGTTCACGCTCGGCGTCGCGCACGCGCTGCAGCACCACTTGCTTGGTGTCCTGCGCGAAACGGCGGCCGAATTCCACGGACTCGATCGGTTCTTCGATGTGGTCGTCCACTTCGATGTCGGGGATCTGTTCCTTCGCTTCGAACAGCAGGATTTCCTGATCCGGCAGCTGCAGGCCAGCTTCATCCGGCACCACGTGCCAGCGGCGGAAGGACTCGAACTCACCCGACTCGCGGTCGATCGAAACGCGGATATCGACTTCACCTTCATAGCGTTTCTTCGTGGCTTGCGCCAACGCGAATTCCAGCGCGCCGAAAACCACTTCCTTATCGACGTTTTTTTCACGCGCCAGCGCGTCTACCAATAACAAAACTTCGCGACTCATGCTTTGCGTCCCTTAAAATCCACCTTTGGCACCAAGCGTGCCTTATCCACATCGGCGAGCGTAAACTCCAACAACGCCGGACCTTCTGTACCTTCAAATTCCAACGACAATTTCTCGCCCTGGGGTTCCTGCAGAACGCCCTGGAACGTGCGCCGGTTGTTCGTGCCCGGCATGGCCACGCGCAGCTTGACACTGACTTCGCAGCCAGCAAAGCGCCCGTAATCGGCCAGTTTGCGCAGCGGGCGATCGAGGCCCGGCGACGAGATTTCCAAACGTTCGTAGTTAACGTTCTCGACCGTCAACACGTGCGACAACTGGTGGCTCACCGTGGCACAATCCTCCACGGTGATCGGGCCCTTTTCGGCCGCATCTTCCGCCGAGAAATCGATATACACGCGCAACAGTCCACGCTCGGCCCGTTCGACATCAACCAGCTCATAGCCCAGACCGGCAACGGTCTTTTCAATTAATTCCGGCAGCTGCAAGAAATTCTCCAGATAAAAGTCCGTTTCTGCTCTGAAAAACGGACCACTCAAAACGGTTCACCAAAAAAAAAATGGGCATCTGCCCATCTTCTTGTCATTCCAACCAGATGAAGACACTCTTGGCAAACAGACCTTGCGAAGAACTTCAATCAGGCTGTGTATTATAACCCGTTCTTCCCTGTGCCGCAATGCCGGACATACCCCAACGGCAGGCTTACAACAAGGAAAATCGGGCTACAAGGCCCAAAAACAGGCCAAATGGCGGGTGGCGGCCGGGGCCGCCACCCGATCAACCTTTACGGCGGCGCGGCATGCCGTGGTCGATGGCGCCGCCACGCGGCGGCTGGTTGCGGCGCGGCGCGCCGGCATTGCCAAAACCGAAAGTGGTTTGCAGCGGATCGGGCTGGCGCGCACCGCGTTGCGGGCCCTTGGCGGCGCCGAAACCCTGGCCCTGACCACCACCCTGACCACCCTGGCCACCCTGGCCACGGCCCTGGGACTTGCCCCGGCCCTGACCCTGACCCTGTCCTTCGAAACCGCCACCGAGCGGACGGCCGCCGGCGTAGGCGCCCAGCGAACCGCCTTGCGGACGGCCGCCGGGACGGCCACTCTGCCCCATGCCCATCCCCATGCCGCCACGGCCCTGGCCGCGTCCCTGGCCACGGGGCGGCTTGGGGAACGGCAGCGCATTGTCGTTGCTGACGTCGAGACGGTTGCCGTTCGGCTCGTCGCGGTCATCGCGCTCACGCTTGGCGTTGCCACCCTTGGCGCTGGCGCCGCGCGGCGCGTCGCCGCCACCCTTCTTCTCCACGCCGTAGGCGGCCATCAGGTCGCGCACGCTGTTTTCTTCCATCTCTTCCCAGCGGCCGCGCTTCAGGCTGCTCGGCAGCGTCATGGCGCCGTAGCGGGTGCGGATCAGGCGCGACACGGTCAGGCCGATGGCCTCGAACATGCGGCGCACTTCGCGGTTGCGGCCTTCGCCGATCACCACGCGATACCACTTGTTGATGCCCTCGCCGCCGCCATCGGCGATCTTGGAGAACTGCGCCAGGCCGTCCTCCAGCTCCACGCCGGCCAGCAGTTTCTGGCGCATGCCCTCTTCCAGCTCGCCCAGCGTGCGCACCGCGTATTCGCGGTCGATACCGTAGCGCGGGTGCATCAGCCGGTTGGCCAGGTCGCCCGAGGTGGTGAACAGCAGCAAGCCTTCGGTGTTGAAGTCCAGGCGGCCCACGGCCAGCCATTTGCCCGCCTTCATGGTGGGCAGGCGGTCGAACACGGATGGACGACCGTCCGGATCGTCGTTGCTGACGATTTCGCCGGCCGGCTTGTGGTAGATCAGCACGCGCGGCGGCTTCTTGCTCACGCGGCGCTGGATCAGCTTGCCGTTGATGCGCACCTGGTCGGTGGCCAGGATGCGCTGGCCGATGTGGGCCGGTTCGCCATTGACGGACACGCGGCCGGCGACGATCAGCTCCTCCATATCGCGGCGCGAACCGAGGCCCGCCTCCGCCAGCACCTTGTGCAGCTTGGGCGCATCGTCGTCCGAGGTCAGGTCGCGGCGCACGGCCTTGGCCGGGGCGCGTCCCGTGCCGCCCTCTTCCGAATCGTAGGCTTCGGAGGTCACGAACGAGAACACGGCGTCGGCATCGGCCGCCTTGGGCGCGCCACCCTTGCCGCCCTGGGCGCCGCGCTGCGGCTGCTGCGGCTTGCCGCCCTTGCCTTTTTGCTGTTTCTGCTGGCCCTTGCCATTGCCGCGCGCCTCATTGCGCTGGCCTTGCTCGTGACGCGGCTTGCCATCCTTGGCGCGCACCGCCTCGCCGTCGGCCGGGGCCTCGCCCTCAACGGCGGCGACCGGCTCGGGGCGCGGCATGGTGGCCTGGCGGGCGGCGCGTTGTTCGCGCATCTGGCGCGGACCACGCGGCGGACGGGGGCCGCGCTCGGCGCGCTGGCCGGCGCCTTCGGCCGGCGCGGCCGACGTCACCGGAGCGGCATCGGCGGCTGCCGACGCGGCTGCGGGAGCGGCTACCGGTGCGGACGCGGCAACGGCTGGCGCCGGTGCGGCGGGCGCGGCGGATGGCGCTGCGGCGGGCGCCGCTGCCGGCGCGTCAGCCGCGGGCTTGGCGGCGGCCTTGGCGGCTGGCTTGGCACGCGGCTTCTTGACGGGCGCCTCGGCCGGCGCGGCCGCAGGGGCGTCGCTCGAAGCGGCCGGGGCGGCTTCGGCTGCCGCCTTGGGTTTGCGTTTAGGCTTGGCCGCGACCGGCTCGCCGGCGGCGGCAGCGGCCGCCGTGTCGGCTTCGATCTGGGCTTTGGTGCGGCGTTTAGGCTTGGCGACCACTTCGGCGACGACTGCGCCGCTGACTGACTCTGGAGAATTAGGATTGTTCATTATTCATTTCTTGGTTGTGCTCAGCGTCAACCGTTAAATCTGGCGCAGGGCCGTGGGTAATGGCCGGGACCGCCGATATGTCGGCCGTCCCCGCGTCGTGGCCGGCATCCGGGCTGGCCGTGACATCCACAGCCACTTCCGCCTCACCATCCGTACCAACTGCTTGTTGCGCGGCATTATGTGCCGCAAAATTTTCCTGCAGGGCCGCTTCCAGCGCTTCCATATCGGGACCGCCGCCCTGCATTTCGCTGATTTGCTGCAACGGCGGCAGCTGGGACAGCGAATTCAAGCCCAAATCATCCAAAAACTGCTTGGTGGTGCCCAGCAAGGCCGGGCGGCCCACCACATCGCGGTAGCCGATCACATCGACCCAGCCGCGGTCCTCCAGCATCTTGATCGTCTGCGAGTTGACGGCTACACCGCGGATCTCCTCGATGTCGCCGCGCGTCACCGGCTGGCGGTAGGCGATGATGGCCAACGTTTCCAGTGTCGCGCGCGAGTATTTGGGCGGCTTTTCCGGGTTCAGGCGGTCCAGGTACAACTTCATTTCAGGCCGGCTCTGGAAGCGCCAGCCGCTCGACAGGCTGACCACTTCGATGCCCTTGCCGGCCCAGTCCAGCCGCAACTCCTCCAGCAAGACCTTGATCGTATCGGCGCCGACCCCGGGGCCGCGCGGCCTGCCCTGGTCGTCCACTTCGACATACAGCTTTTTCAGACTGTGGATGGACAAGGGCTCATGCGCGCACAGCAGCGCGGTTTCGAGGACTTTTTTCGCCTCACCTGTATTCATAGCAATCTTGTGGCTGCATTCACATGCAAGAAAGAAATCAATAACAATCAGTGAGGCATATGGCTGGCATCCGGGATGCCGCCTGGCTGGAGTACTCGCTGAAGCTGGTTTTTCCGACGCTCGGGCCGATGCGCGCTGAGCGGGAGGGAGAGACAGACCACTTACGGCGCCGCGACCATGACGCAACGGCAACCGTTGATTTCAAGAGAAACGCAGTCCTGGCGCGCCGTTTTCGGGCGAAAAGCGGTGCGCACTACCTGGAACGATCCATGCCGTTTCATCCAACACAGCGAATTGTACCTGATAAAAGACTGAAAAGCGCATTTCGCTGACGGCGAAATGTAACATGGCTTACGCTTAAGCAAGTCTTTCGGCCAGGATCGCCGACACGCCGACGAAGGCCGGGTATTCGGCCGTGATGACAAAAGTGGGCACTTTGGCCAGATAGGCGGCGAAGCGGCCCTTCTGCTCGAAGCGGGCGCGGAAACCGGAACGGTCGAAGCGCGCGCCCAGGCGGGGCACGATGCCGCCGCCGATGTAAATGCCGCCCTGCGCACCGAGCGTGATGGCCACGTTGCTGGCCACCGTGCCCAGCATGCAGCAGAACGCCTCGATCGCCTGGTCGCACAGGGCCGATTCGCCGGCCAGCGCGCGGCGCGCGATTTCCGGCGCACCGATGGCTTCCGCCGGCACGCCCGTGTGGTCGGCCAGCGCGCGGTAGATCAGCTCGATCCCCACGCCCGACATCAAGCGCTCGGCCGACACATGCTCGAATTCGCGCCAGGCGAAGCGCAGGATGGCCACTTCCGTCTCGTTGACGGGCGAGAAGCTGACATGGCCGCCCTCGCTGAGCAAGGCCGTCCAGCTGTCGCCGGCCGGAATCAGGCCAGACACGCCCAGGCCCGTGCCGGCGCCGATCAGCCCCAGCGGCGCGCCGGCTTGGGCCGCGCCACCACCGACCTGGTGCTTCTGCACATCGGACAGCAGCGGCAGCGAACGGGCCAGCGCCGTGAAATCGTTGACCACCACCAGCGTCTCGAAGCCGCACTCGACGCGCAGCGCTTCGATCGAAAATTCCCAATGATGATTCGTCATGCGCACCAGATCGCCCGTCACCGGATTGGCGATGGCGATGGCGCCCTGGTGCACGGCGCCCAAGTTAGCCTGCACGACGGCCGGCAAGGCCAGGTAGGCCTGCAAGGCGGCGACCAGGGTCGGGTAGTCGGCGCACGGCAACACATTGATCAGCTCGATCTTGCCCGGCGCCAGTTCCAGCGCGAAGCGGGCATTGGTGCCTCCCACATCGGCCAGCAGGCGTGGACCGCCAGCGAAGGCGATGGTCGGGGAGTGTGGCGCGTGCAAGGACTGGGCTGTCATGATGAACCAAAAGAAGTTGAGCCCTAAGCTTAATGGATTTCTAAGCCGGTCCGCAAGACTTGTTTGTAGTTTTAGTACACGCTTAGCGAAATTTCCTACAAAAAATTACATTATGAAATATGAGCGTCGTAGTATGACTACTGATATACGTGATTACTGGAAACATTTTTTATGATGCCACGCCGCTTTTGGCCGCTTAGGCAAGCAGCCGCACGTGGCAAATACACAGCCTGGTACCCAGCCTGGTCGGCGTGGCGATGCAAGCGAATGTGGAAGCGGCGAAGGTAGGGGGTAATGGTTGGGGAGGCAGGACGAAGCGAGTCCGGCCCGGTTTGCCCACTCTGATGGCGGGCGACCGATGTGTCAGCGCTGATCGCGGCCGGTCAACTGATGCTTATTGGCTCACGCCCTCGGTAATTCCCACCGTGGTAGCGGCAGCGGCTGGCGCCGGTGCGAACGCAGCGTTCCAAGCATCGAGCCCGCCATGCAGCGGGCGGGCGCGGTGGAAACCGTGGGCCAGCAATTCCTTGGCCACCTGGGCCGCCGTCACGTCGTTGGGGCAACTGCAATAGACGATGATGTGGCTGTCCTTGTCCAGCGCCGCCAGTTCCGGCAAGCCCGCGCCACCCTTGAACAGCAATGCGCCCGGCACGGCCGGCTCCAGCGATTGCGCCGTCGCGCTGCGGGCGTCCACCAGCACCGGCGCGTGGCCGTCGTCCAGTAGGCTCTTCAGCTCGTCGATGGTGATGCGGTCCATCTGCGTGGCCTGATGGAAGCGCTTGCGCTCCACATACTTGAACGTGACAAACAAACCCAGCAACACGCCCAGCACGAGCAAGGCCGTCGTCCCCATGGTGCTGAGGATGCCCAGCACCTGCGCCACGCTGGTGTGGAAATAGGCGCCGATGCCGATCCCGGTGCCGCTCCACAGCAGGCCGCCGGCCATGCTGAAGCCGAGGAAGGTGGCCTTGGTGGTGCCCATGGCGCCGGCCAGCGGCGAGGCGATGGTGTTGAAGCCGGGGATGAATTTGGACACCATCAGCGCCTTCGGCCCCCAACGCTTGAAACTGTCTTCCGTCTGGCTCACGCAGTAGTCGGGCGACAGCGAGATGCGGCACAACAGCTTGAGGATGCGTTTGCCGAAGTAGCGTCCGGCATGGAACCAGAACTGGTCGCTGATCACACAGGCGATGAGGCTCACGGCCAGCACGCCCGGCCACGCCAGGTCGCCATCCTTGGCCAGCGCCCCGGCCACGATCAGCACCGGATAGGCGGGAATGGGCAATCCGATCTGCTCGACCAGCACGACGGCGAACACGATGAGGACGCCGTATTGTTGCAGCAATGGGATGAGATTGACCATCCCGCTATCTTAGCGCAATTCGTCAAACAACCGGGGTCAGGTCATGCAATCACGCATGTTGCGTAACTGCATGACCTGACCCCGGGATGGCCGCCAGCAAGCTGCGCGTGTAGGGATGCGTGGGATTGCGATACAGTTCGTCCGAATTGGCCAGCTCCACCACCCTGCCCCGCTGCATCACCATCACCTGGTCGGCCATGTACTTCACCACCGACAGGTCGTGCGAAATGAACAAGTAGGACAGCCCGTATTCATCCTGCAGGTCCTGCAACAGGTTGAGCACCTGGGCCTGCACCGACACGTCCAGCGCCGACACCGATTCGTCGCACACCAGTATCTCGGGCCGCATCGTCAGGCAACGGGCGATGGCGATGCGCTGTCGCTGGCCGCCGGAAAACTCGTGCGGATAGCGGTGCATGGCCTGCACCGGCAGCCCCACCCGTTCCAGCAGCTGGCAGGCGATGGCGGTGCGGGCGCGGTCGTCGGCGCCGATGGCGTGGATGCGCATCGGCTCCAGCAGGATTTGCCCCACCGTGTAGCGCGGATTGAGCGAGGCATACGGATTCTGGAAGATGATCTGGATGCGCCGCTTGTAGGGCAGGAATTCGCGCGGATGCATGGCCAGCAGGTCGCGGCCTTCGAAGATGGCGCTGCCGGCCGTGGCCTGGTGCAGCCGCAGCAGCGTCAGCCCCACCGTGGTCTTGCCGGAGCCCGATTCCCCCACCACGCCCAGCGTCTTGCCGCGCGCCAGAGTGAACGACACGTCGTCCACGGCCTGGAACGTGCGCCGGCCGAACCAGCCTTCGCGCTCGACAAAGTGTTTGCTCAGATGGTTCACCGTCAGCACGATGTCGTCGCCGGGCGCGTAGCCACGCGCACGCTCGCGCTCCCCCGCGCCCGCCGGCGCCGGCACAGGTTGGCCCGCAAGATAATCGGCGATCACCGGCAGCCGCCACGGCCGTGCGGCCAACGGCGGACGGCAGTGCAGCAGCGCGCGCGTGTAGGCATCGCGCGGCTGGTCGAACACCTGCCGCACCGGCCCCGCCTCGCGCACTTCGCCGTGGCGCATGACGATCACGTGGTCGGCGATCTCGGCCACCAGCGCCAGGTCGTGCGTGATGAACAGCACCGACATCTTGTGCTTGCGGCGCAACTCGGCCAGCAAGGCCATGATCTGCTTCTGGATCGTCACGTCCAGCGCCGTGGTCGGCTCGTCGGCGATCAGCAGCTTCGGCTCGCAGGCGATGGCCATGGCGATCATCACGCGCTGCTGCTGGCCGCCCGACAACTGGCCCGGATAGGCGTCGATCTTGCGCGCCGGTTCCGGGATGCCCACCTCGTCCAGCAGCGCCAGCGCGCGGGCGCGGGCCTGGCGCCGGCTCATGCCCATGTGCCGGCGCAGCACCTCGCCGATCTGGAAACCGACCGTGAACACGGGATTGAGCGAGGACATGGGTTCCTGGAAGATCATGGCCACGTCTTTGCCGCACAGCGCGCGCCGCGCGCCGGCATCGAGCGCCAGCAGCTCGCGGCCGCCGAAACGGATGCGGGACTCGGGCGCGATGGCGGCGCTGTCCGGCGGCAGCAGGCCCATCACGGCCAGCGCGCTGACGGACTTGCCGCTGCCCGATTCGCCCACCAGCGCCACCGTGGCATCGCGCGGCACGTCGAACGACACGCCTTTGACGGCCTCCACGCTGCGCTGCCGGTCGACGCGGAAACGCACGCGCAGCTCGCGCACTTCCAGCAACGGTTCGCCGCTCATGCCAACCTCCTCACCTTGGGATCGAGCGCATCGCGCAGCGCGTCCGTGAGCAACGAGAACGCCGTCACCAGCAGCGCCATGGCGGCGGCGGCCGCCGTCAGCTGCCACCACTTGCCCAGGATCAGTTCGTTCTGCGCCTCGTTCAGCATGCTGCCCCACGACACCACGCCCACCGGCACGCCGAAGCCGAGGAAGCTCAGGATCACCTCCGCCTTGATGAAGCCCACCACCAGGATCGACAACTGCACCAGCGCCACGTGGCTCACGTTGGGGAAGATGTGGCCGAACATCTTGCGCCAGTGCGAAGCGCCGATGGCGTCGGCGGCCAGCACGTATTCGCGCCCCTTGTGCTTGATGTACTCGGCACGGATCAGGCGGTACGGGCCGGTCCAGCCCGTCAGACCCAGGATCAGCACGATGGTCAGCACGCCCTTTTGCTGCAACACGGCGGCCACGGCCAGGATCATCAGGATGGACGGGATGGAGGTGAAGATGCTGTAGAACCAGTTGAACACATCGTCCACCAGCCCGCCGAAATAGCCGGACACGGCGCCGAACAGCGTGCCCAGCGCCACCGCCAGCGAGGCTGCCACCAGCCCCACGACGATCGAGGTTTCACCACCCTTGATGGTCTTCTTGAGCACGTCATGGCCCCACTTGTCGGCCCCGAACGGCAGGCTGGGCAGGCGCGCGCCGTGGCCACGGGCGCTGGCCGGCAGCGTGGCGCGCAACTGCGCCAGGTCCGCCGCCAGCGGATCGCTCAGGCCGTACATGTCGACCGCGCCCGTCCCCTGCTGCCGCAGTTGGGCGCGCAACGCGGCAAGGTCGGCGGCCAGCGGGTCGAATGGATTGTCGGGCGGCGGCGCATCGACGATGCCCGCGCCCGCCGCAGCCTTCGCGTCGGCCGCACCCGTCACGTGCGGGCGCTGCGGCGGCGCGGCGGCGCGATCGAGCAGGAAGGTGGGCGGCGCATAGTTGACGGCCACCTCGTCCTCCCAGTCCGCCACGATCAGGCCGCCGGCCGACAGCACCAGCATCAGCAGGAAAGCCGCCACCACGGCCAGCGCGGCCATGGCCAGACGATCGGCCCGCAGGCGGCGCCAGGCCAGCGCCCACAGGCCGGGGGATGCCAGCGCGTCATGCATGATGGCTCCTCATGTCAGCTGCACCCGTGGATCGACGGCCTGGTACAACAGGTCGGTGAGCAGGTTGACGACCATGGTGGCGGCGGCCACATAGATCGTGATGGCTTTGATGACGGGAAAGTCGCTGCGCTCGACGGCAAGGATCACTTCGCGCCCGATGCCGGGAATGCCAAAGAAGCGCTCGAGCAGAAAAGCGCCGATCAGCAGCGCCGGCAGATTCGACATCACGTGCGTGATGATGGGAATGGCGGCGTTGCGCAGCACGTGGACCCACATCACGCGCCGCTCGGACAGTCCCTTGGCGCGCGCCGTGCGCACATACTCCTGCCCCACCTCGTCGAGCACGAAACTGCGGAACAGGCGCAGCGTGGGCGCCACCGACACGGCCAGCCCGATCAGGATGGGCAGCGGCGCGTAACGCAACAGGTTGATCCAGAAACTGTCGCCCCAGCCCTGCACCGGAAACAGGCCCAGCTTGTAGGCCAATCCATACTGGAACACGATGATGTAGACCAGGATGCTGACCGACATGCCGACCGTGCACGCCACCATCACGGCGCGGTCCGTCAGCGAGCCGCGCACGAAGGCGATGGCCAGCGCCAGCGCGACGCCGAGCGCCGTCTCCAGCACGGTCAGCGGCACCAGCACCGTCAGCGACGGACCGAGCCGGGTGGTCACGATGCTGGACACGGCCTCGCCCGTGGCCCAGCTCTGGCCGAAGTCAAACGTCACGATCTGCTTGATAAATATCCACAACTGCACGTAATACGGCTGATCCACGCCCAACTGGTGGCGGATATTGGCGATGTTCTGGGCATTGGCCATCTTGCCGGCCAGGATGTAGGCCGGGTCGCCGCCCACCCAGTTGAACAGGATGAACACCAGCAGCACGACGCCCAGCATGGTGGGCAGCATTTGCCACAGGCGGCGGACGATATAAGCAAACATACTATTTTTCTTCTTCTATCAGCTGCGCTTATCGGGCCGGCCCGGCCGCGCGGTCCAGGTCGATGAATGGCCATTCCTGATGCAGGATGGGATGCTTTTTATACCCGAGTACGGCCGGCTGCGCCAGCATGTTGCGATACCGCGCGTAACCCATCAAGGCCACGCCGTTCACTTCGAGGCTGCGCGCCATCTTGTGGTACAGCGCGTCGCGCCCGGGCCCCGCCGGCAAGGCATGACTGGCGGTGTACCAGGCGTCGTACTGCGCATCCTGATAGCAGGCGGCGTTGTTCTGGTGCACGTTGGCGCCGTAGAACAACTGCATGAAGTTGTCGCCATCGGGAAAATCGGCGATCCACTGGAAGTTGCGCGTCTGCAGCTTGCACAGCGTTTCCGCCTTCATGATGTCGCCCAGGATCAGGCGGTCGTTGTCCATGTGGATGCCCAGCGCGTTGTAGGTCTTGCGCCACAGCTCGGCCTGCAGCACGCCGCTGGCCTCGTTGCGCGACGTGTAGCGCACGCGCAGCGGCTTGCCGTCGGGCAGCGTGCGCCAGCCATCGGCGCCCTTCCTGTAGCCGTAGCGGTCGAGCAGCTTGTTGGCCAGCACGGGATCGTATCGCAGCAGGCTGCGGTAATGGGGATCGTACCCCACCACGCCGGGCGGGATCGGATACTGGACCGGCATGGCCTGGCCGTTCCACACCAGCCGGATTTCCTCGTCCACGTTGTGCGCCATGGCGATCGCGCGCCGCAAGGCGATCTTCTCCTTGCCCATGCCGCCCAGCACCGGGTCCTGCATATTCCAGTAGTAATAGGTGATCTCGGGGTCGACCAGGCGCGACAGTTGTATGCCCCGGGCCGCCAGTTCCGGCCGCAGCTTGCCGTCCAGCAGGGCCTTGGGCGCCAGCGGGCCGTCCAGCCAGAACAGGTCGGCCGCGCCGCTGGTGAACGACAGCCAGCGCGACTGGTCCTCCAGTTGCACGGTGATCTCGATGCGCCCGATCTGCGGGATCTTCTTGCCGCGCATCTGGCGCACGATGCGCTGGTCGTCGGGATCGTCGCCGGCCTGGAAGTTCCACACCTGGGGCCGGTGGCCGGGATTCTCATCGAGCACGATGCGGCTGCCGCGCACCCACTGCCCCAGCTGATAGACACCCGTGCCCACCGGATGGTCGGCCACCTCGCCCTTGGCGTCGCCGTAACGCTCGACCACTTCGCGCGCCACCGCCGCCAACGGCACGTAGGCCAGGATCATGCCCAGGTTGAAATCGGTTTGCGTCAAGTGGATGCGCAGCGTGTAGCGGTCGAGCTGCTCCAGCCCGGCGATGGGACGGTCGTAGTCGAACTTGCCGCTGCGCGCGGCATCGGCCGCCAATTGGTCGAGCCCGACGATCTTGCCTTCAAGCAGCCACGTGTGGGGCGAGGCCAGCCTGGGATCGAACAGCCGCTTCCATGCGTAAACATAATCGGCCACGGTCAGCTCGCGCCGCCTGCCGCCGAACGCGGGGTCGGGCGTGAAATAGATGCCGCGCTGCAGGCGGATGGTGTAGGTCTTGCCGTCGGCTGATATCTCGGGCAAGGCAGCGGCCGTCTGCGGTGTCAGCTTGACGGGGCGCGCCAGGTAATCATAGGTGGTCAGGGTCTCGAAGATGGCTTCGTTGACGTGGCCCGTGTACAGGTCGCGCGCGATGGCCGGATCGAAACTGGTCTCGGCCGCCGGCAAGATGTAGTGCAGGACTTTGGCTGGTTCCGCGCCGTGCGCCGGGGTCGCCACCGGCAAGCCAGCCAGGCATGCCAGCACGGAGAATTTCCTGATGAGTGTTGCCGGCATCCGTGGGCTCGCGATAGGAGGTTTCTAATGAGCAAACAACCATAACGATAACCGAATTCCCGCAGCCAGGCAGTGAACTTTTTGCATCATTTTGGTGCATTTTTCGCACCGTCAAGGTGCATTTATGCCGCGCCGCACAATACCGGCCGCTACTGTGCTGCAATGCCACGGAACTCGCGCCCCGCCTTCCCTGCGGTTTCGTTAACCTCCTCCCAAAGTCGCATGCTGCGACGCAACAAACCAGAACTCCGGCATGGCCAGGATGCAAACAGAGTGTGGTATTTAAACATCAATTGTGTCGATTTTGTTTGACAGGCAATGGCGCATGGTGTTCTGATGCGCCCCTTCTGAAAATACATTTAGTGATTTTTGGAAAGAATTGGCGACTGATGCTTTCCTTCCCGCTACCCACGAGGTGGCAGGGAGGGCGTTTTGCCGCCGTCTAGATATCTTTCTATGGAGTTTTTGGTAATGATGATGGAAACGGTAATTTCCCGCTCCGTGCGCCTGATGTTCTCGGGCAGCGTGGCGGCAGTCAGCCTGGGCCTGGCCCAGCCGGCATTCGCACAAGACGCCAACATCCAGCGCGTCGAGATCACGGGTTCGAGCATCAAACGCGCTTCGGCCGAAACCGCGTCCCCGGTCCAGATGATCGGCCGCGAAGAACTGATGAAGTCGGGCAAGGCGACGGTCGCCGAATTCCTGCAAACCCTGACCGTGGACGGCGCCGGTTCGCTGCCCACCGGCTTCGGCAGCGGCTTCGCCGCCGGCTCGACCGCCATTTCCCTGCGTGGCCTGGGCGCCACCTCGACCCTGGTGCTGCTGAACGGCCGCCGCATGGCGCCGTATGCCCGCGCCGATGACGGCCAGAAGAGCTTCACCGACCTGTCCACCATCCCGATGCAGATCGTGGAGCGCATCGAAGTGCTGAAGGACGGCGCCTCGTCGACCTACGGCGCCGACGCCATCGCCGGCGTGGTCAACATCATCCTGCGCAAGGACTTCGAAGGCGTGCAGCTGAAGGCCGACACCGGCGCTTCGCGCTACAGCGACAACAAGCAGAACAACATCGCCCTGACCGTGGGCAAGGGCAACCTGGACGACGACAAGTACAACGTCGTGTTCAACGCCGAGTACAAGCAGTCCGACCTGCTGGCCGCCGCCGACCGCGCCGACCGCGGCTGGATCGGCCACGGCGACATCCGCCCATGGGGCTACACCCAGAACACCCAGTACATGGGCGGCTACATCACCCCCGGCAACGCGTCCTACACCCCGACCGGCGCCCTGCGCGATCCGAAGACCGGCAACTACGTGTCGCTGGGCGGCTGCGGCCAGTTCTCGCAGACCGTCAAGCAGGATCCGGCCGGTGGCTGCCTGTGGTCGCAGGACCAGTTCCGTTCGCTGCAACCGAACGTGGAAACAGTCAACCTGTACACCCGCGGCACCCTGCAACTGAACGCCGACCACCAGATCTACACCGAACTGGGCTACTCGCAGCGCAACAGCTCGTTCATGCTGGCGCCCGTCTCGGCCACGCCCAACGTGACCTTCCCCGGCACGGCGGCCAACCCGACCGGCATCATCCTGTACAGCAACGACGTGCAGATGGCCGCCTCGCACCCGCAGAACATCTTCGGCGTGAACACGCGCATGCGCTACGCCATGTTCGATGTGGGCCCGAGCAACCACATCGCCAACAACCAGTTCAACCGCTTCGTCATCGGCGCCAAGGGCACGGCCTTCGGCTGGGATTACGACACCGGCCTGACCCACTCGGAATCGAAGCTGCACATCGAGTGGACCAACCAGCTGAACATGAACGTGGTGAAGGCCGCCCTGGGCGACCCGACCAGCCAGTACTTCCCGTACTACATCGGCAGCCAGGCCTACAAGAACCCGGCCTCGCTGTACGCGGCCATGGTGACCAGCAACACCTCGGACTCGACCACCAAGCTCGACATCGTCGACTTCAAGGCCTCGCGTGAACTGTTCGCGCTGCCGGGCGGCAACCTGGGCCTGGCCGTGGGCGCCGAGCACCGCCGCGAGCAACTGGACAACCCGTCGCTGAGCGGCACCGCCGACGGCTCGACCAACACCAGCTACGTGGCCGCCAAGGGCGAGACCAAGGTCTCGGCCCTGTACGCCGAGGTGCTGGCCCCGATCGTGAAGACGGTGGAACTGTCGGCCGCCCTGCGTTACGACCACTACAGCCAGTTCAACTCGACCACCCCGAAACTGGGCCTGAAGTGGACCCCGGTCAAGTCGTTCGCCCTGCGCGGCACCTACACCGAAGGCTTCCGCGCCCCCGGCGTGGCCGAAGCGAGCGCCGACAGCCAGTCGACCGGCTCGTCGTCCGTGGTCGATCCGATCCGTTGCCCGGGTGGCAAACCAGCCGCCGGCGGCGCCACCATGCTGGACTGCAACATCCAGATCGGCGCCGTCAAGGTGGGCAACCCCAACCTGGCGCCGGAAAAGTCCAAGGGCTACACCCTGGGCATGGTCTGGGATCCGCTGAACGACACCAACATGTCGCTGGACGCGTGGAAGATCCGCCGCACCAACGAGATCAACCCGCTGTCGTACGTGGAAGCGGCTTCGCTGCCAACGGCCGTGCGTCAGGATAACAACCTGGTCGTGAACGGCGTCGTGATCCCGGGCTCGGGCACGCTGCTGATCTCCAAGGCCCCGTACCAGAATTCCAGCTACACGGAAGTCAAGGGTATCGACCTGGACGTCAAACAGCGTCTGCGCCTCGGCAACTACGGCAAGGCCACCATCAACCTGGTGTGGTCGCACGTGGCGTCGTGGGTACGCGCCGACAAGAACCAGACCTTCCAGTTCGCCGGCACCCATGGCAACTGCGATACGTCGGATTGCGCCGGCACGCCGAAGGACAAGATCAACCTGATCACGTCCTGGGACAAGGGTGACTGGAACGTCAGCGGCACCATCAACTACCGTTCGGACATGAAGAACATCCGTTACGAAGGCGCCAACTGCGCCACCTTGATGGCCGATGGCAGCAAGTCGCCGAACGGCGCCTGCCGCCTGGCCTCGTTCACCACGCTGGACCTGTCGACCCGCTACAACGTCAGCAAGCAGCTGCAACTGTACGCGTCGATCAACAACGTGCTGGACAAGATCGCCCCGCTCGACCCGCTGACCTACGGCGGCATGAGCTTCAACCCGATGGACGCCTCCGGCGCCACCGGCCGCTACTTCAAAGTGGGCGCGCAGTACAAGTTCAACTGATCTGAACTGAAGTGACCGGCCCTGCCGGTCCGAACCGAAGGGCGGTGAGCGATCACCGCCCTTTTTTTGTCGCCCGGCGAACGCGCGTCAACGGCCCGCGCACGGCCGAAAAAAAAAACCCCGGGCAAGCCCGGGGTTTTCATTGGTGCGAAGCCTTACGCCATCAGAACTTGACGTTGCCCGACAGGTAGAACGAACGACCGATCGGATCAGCGTAACGACCATCGTAGCCGTTCTGGTTACCGCCGCCGGCGTTCTGCAGGGTCAGCGGTGGATCACGGTCGAAGATGTTCTTGATACCGCCGGTCAGGCTGAACTTGCCGAAGTCGTACTTGCCCTGCCAATCGAAGGTGGTGTACGAAGGCGTCCACAGGCCGGCGAAGGCCACGGAATCGCCTTTCGAGCCATCCGGATTCACAGCGTAGATCGAAGTGTCGATTGGGTATGCCTCGTCGTGGTAGCCCGACTTGTAGTGCGCCGTCAGCGTGTTGGTCATCTTGCCGTTGGTCAGGCTCAGCGACAGGTTGGTTTGCACGCGGAACACGACAGCATTGTCAGGACCGAAGGTACCCAGATCGGAGTTCACCGTGCCACCAGCTTCGGTGGTGTAGTTCTGCTTGATCATGTAGGTACCGTTCCAGGCCGCGCGCAGGTCGCCGATCGACGACTTGGCGCGGTAGCTGAAGTCCCAATCCACACCGCGGTAGTTAGCCACACCGCCGTTGATCGGCGCCAGCAGGTAAGCGATGGTGGTGTAACCAGCTGGGTCCGGGTACGGGTTGGTGAACAGGTGCTTGTACTGCTGCGGGTTGGCGAAGCCAACTTGCTCAGGCGTACCAGCGGACAGCACCTGGTTGCGGATCTGCACATTCCACAGGTCCATGCCCAGCGACAGGCCCTTCACCGGTTCGACACGGCCGCCGATGGTCCACTGCTTGGACTTCTCAGGCTGCAGGCCGTCCGAACCGCTGGCGCCGTTCGGACCGCTCAGCAGGTCGTACTGGGCATTGCCCACCAGGCAACCGGTCGAGCCAGGGAATGGGCAAGCATAGCTGCCCGAGGTGCTGCCGCCGAAGGTGTTGGCGCCGGCGATGTCGTTGATGTTAGGCGCCTTGAAACCGGTGCCGTAGGCCGCGCGCACCAGCACCGTGTCGACCGGCGTCCAACGGGCGCTGATCTTGTAGGTGCCGGCGCTGCTGGTGTTGCCCAGATCGCCGCTGGCCAGTTGCTGCTGGATGCCGTTGGCATCAGGCACGGTCGCGAAGATGTAGTTGCTGTGGGTCTTGCCATAGCTGTCGTAACGGCCGGAAATGGTCGTTTCCAGGGTCTTGGTGACCGGCAGCAGGATCTCGGTGTACGCGCCCCAGTTGTTGCGGCTGGCGTCGAACGGCACCTGGCCATAGTTGCCGCCGACCGGGTAGTCGTCGGACGCTGGCTGGGTCGAGAAGCCGGACTGCGACAGGATCAGCGGGCTGTAGGCGACCTGGTAGTGGGTCTTCGAGTAGTCGCCGCCGAGCGAGATGATCGACGTGCCGCCACCGAGTTCGAACAGGTCGTGCTGGGCGCCGGCATGGATCGTGTTCAGCTTGGAGTTGGTGGTCGAGAAGTTGGTGCCGTTCAGCAGTGCATCGTTGAGCAGCGACGCGCCGGTGCCCATGACAGGATCGTAGGCGCCCGAGGCGACCAGGTTCGACAGCTTGGTGAAGTCGGCGTAACCGCCGGCCGCGTTGTCCTTGATCTTGCTGCTCGACAGGATCAGGCTGCCCGTGTAGTTCCAGCCCGCCGCCGCACCGTCGATACCGGCGGCGAAGTGACGCGCATCGGTCACGAACTCGTCTGTACGACCGCCGATCAGCACGGAACGATAGCCCAGGGTCGCTTTCTGGGTCGGATTTTCCAGACCGTTGGCATCCAGGTAGGGCTGCACATACTTGGCGTACAGGCCGGGGAAGCGGGTGGTCGAGTTCACACCCATCGGCTGCGCCGACGGTGCGAACTGGGCGGTCATCGAGAAGCTCGACAGAACCAGCTCGCCCCACAGCTTGGTGTCGTCGTTCAGTTGCAGCGTGCCCTTCAGCAAGCCACTGTCGCGACGGTTGCCGGGGATGTCTTCCACGGTCGAGGCATAGTTGAACCGGCACTGGGAACCGGCGGCGCCAGCCAGCGGGCTGCCGCAATTGCCATTGGCGGCCAGGTAGGGGTTGATGGCCACGCCGTGGGTGGCGACATCAGCGGCGGAACCGGCGGGGCGCACGTTGAAGGTCAGGTTGGCCGGCTCGGTGTTGCCGGTGCGCTGATCAAAGAAGTATTCCTTGCCGCCGCTGCCGAACTTGAAATAGGCGCCGGGGGCCGAGAAGTCGCGCTGCAGCGCGGTCACGCGCTGCTGCTCGTCGTGGCTGTACGAGAACAGCACGTTGAACTTGTCGGTGTCCAGGTCGCCCCAGCCCTTGGTGATGCCGACGTTGGACGAACGGCCGCCCGATTTCTTAGGCTGGCTGTAGGTCGCGTAAGCTTCACCCTTGGTGTTGTTCTTCTTCAGGATGAAGTTGACGACGCCGGCGATGGCGTCCGAGCCGTACAGGGCCGAGGCGCCGTCGGTCAGGATCTCGACGCGCTCAACCGCTTCCAGCGGGATCGATTCGATGTTGACGGCATAGCCGCCGCCTTGGCCCGAACCCACGGCCGTCGGCGCCATGCGCTGGCCGTCCAGCAGCACCAGCGTGTATTTCGATGGCAGCGAGTGCAGCGCCGCCGTGGTGGCGCCGCCGCCGCCGCCGTTGACGGAGCTCGACGATGGCACGAAGCCTTGCATCGAAGGCAGCATCTGGATCAGGTCGGACGCCGACGCGGCGCCGCTCTTCTTGATATCGTCCTGGTTCAGCACTTGAACCGGCAACGCGCCTTCCTTGGCGATCCGCTTGATCGACGAGCCGGTGATTTCCACGCGTTGGATGGTCGTGTCATTGGTCGTTTGCTGCGCCAGAACGGGCTGGGCCAGCAAACCGAAACCTACAGCTACACCGCCCGAGAACATCAGGCGCAGCGAGCGCGACAGTACAGTTTCTTTAATCATTGCTATCCTTGAATTTGAATTTATTAAGCGGCGCGCCGGCTGGTAGGTTGGTGCGTCGACTAAACACTGCTCATTTTTAAGCATGAATTGCGCAGATCCGAGCATTTTGTGATGCCGCAAACCTGCATGGTTCAAGCAAGGCCGGGGGCCGGTTCCTCCCCGATTTATTTACCAGTTCACCATTTCAGGCAAATTTAAGTAGGCTTTTGGACGAAAACAGCCACTTAACTGATCATGGATGAGAACATGGCTACACAAACAGTGTCAACGCGTCCCATGTCATCAAGATGTAATAAAACAACAAACATGCAAGTATTCCTCCCCCCCGGCCCGATTCTTGGTGCACCATGTGAGACTGGGGTTTCATGTCCGCCCAGAAGACATGAAAAAACTGTCGCTTTTCAGTCATGGCATGCGGTAAATGTTGCCAGAGACACCCACTCAACCAGGCGCTCCACCGCCGCTGCCGCGCGGTTTCCCGTCCCCATCCGTCCCCATCCGTCCCCATCCGTCGCCGCCCACCAATCCGCCGCGCGTCCCGCCGGCCGTTGTTCCAATGCCACAAAAAGTGTCACAAGTACAATCCCATGCCCATCGGGAAAGTTTTGAAAATTCTGGACCGGCCTGAATTTCGCAAAATATTCTGCCGATTGGCAAAACTTTCGACCACTTTAATTTTTCCGTCACAGTTATTTTATAAACAAAGTTAATTACGCCGACTTCTCCTGTAAAAATGGCGCCGGCGCAAGACACATAATTAGATTTCGGCACCAACATTTACAGATTGACACTCCAGAACGCCGATGATTAGATGCCAACCGAAGAAGGGGCAACCAGCCCTCTTTTCGGGGAGGGGCAACATGACCTCTTTTGCGCGGCCCAGCACATGGGGCGATGACAGGTCGCCGCCGCCACTGGGCTTATAGTAGAACTTCGGGGAGTCTAAAATAATGATGGTTGAAACAGTTTTATCGCGCTCGATCCGCCTGATCTGCGCTGGCGGTCTGGCACTGGGCATGCACGCGGCATACGCGCAGGAAGCCCAACCGCAAACCGTGCAACGGGTCGAGATCACCGGCTCCAGCATCAAACGCATCGCGGCCGAAGCATCGCTGCCGGTGCAGACCTTTAACGAAAAAGACATCAAGCGCGCCGGCGTCACGTCGGCCACCGACTTCATCCAGCAACTGCCGGTCATGCAGGGCTTCACCGTGGCGGCCGATTCGGTCGGCGGCGGCGGCGGCGGCATCACCACCGCCTCGCTGCACGACGTGGGCGAACAATACACGCTGGTGCTGGTGAACGGCCGCCGCATCGCGCCCGCCACCTCCGGCACCACCATCGACATCAACGCCATTCCGCTGTCGGCCGTCGAGCGCGTCGAAGTGCTGACCGACGGCGCCTCCGCGCTGTACGGCGCCGACGCCATCGCCGGCGTGGTCAACTTCATCCTGAAAAAAGGCGCGGCCCCGCTGGCCATCGACGCCAAGTACAGCAAACCGCAAAGCCCGGGCGGCAAGGACAAGTCCTTCAGCATCAGCAAGGGCTTCGGCGACCTCGAGGACGACGGCTACAGCGTGTTCCTGGCTGCAGGCCACCAGGAATCGACGCGCATGAAGGCGTCCCAGCGCGATTTCGCCAAAACCGGCATCATCAACTTCAACGACCCCGTGACCGGCAAGCCGCTGCAGTTCTTCAACGGCTCCTCGCGCTCGATCCCGCCCAACGTCTCGATCCGCTACAAGAACGCGGCCGGCGCCAACAAGACGGTCAACGTCAATCCGTACATGCAGATCAACGGCAAGTGCCCACCGGCGCACGTGGATGCGTTCGGCGACGGCCAGTGCTATTTCGACTACACCTCGACCGTGGAAATCGCGCCTGAAGTCAAGCGCGACAACGTGTACGGCTCGGCCAGCGTCAAGCTGGGCAACAGCGGCTTCAAGGCCTTCACGGAAGTGTCGCTGGGCGAATCGCATGTGTACGCCAACATCGCCGCCTACCCGGCCGAATTCGCGCTCGACAAGTCCTCGCCGCTGTTCGCCAAGTACGTCTCGCCTTACCTGACGGCCGAGCAACTGAACGGCATGACCTCGGCCACCGTCAAGTACCGCCTGCAGGACCTGGGTGGCCGCGCCTACGACTACCAGAGCAAGACCGCCGACGTGGTGGCCGGCGTGGACGGCAGCGCCATGGGCTGGGATATCAATTCCGCCTTCACCTACTCGACCAACAAATCGCCGCAAAACTATGTGGGCGGCTTCCCGCTGGCCGACAAGTTCGACGCGGCGCTGGCCAGCGGCACCATCGACCCGTTCCCGTACGCCCAGGGCACGATGCCGGCTGCCATGATCGACGCGCTCAAGGCCACCCAGTACATCGGTAATTACAACAACACCGACATCAAGATGCACGGCTTCGACGTGCACGGCTCGCACGAACTGTTCCAACTGCCAGGCGGCAAATCGCAGATCGCCGTGGGCGCCGACTACCGCAAGAACAGCTACTCGGAAATCGGCAACCCGGCCGTCAGCCATTCGGAAATCCTGTTCGATTCGGACCAGACCTCGTTTGACTTCACCCGCCACAACGCCGGCGCCTTCACCGAACTGCTGATGCCGATCGTGAAGGACCTGGAAGTGACCGGCTCGCTGCGCTACGACAGCATCAGCAAGCTGACCGACAACCTGACCAGCAAGTCCGTCGGCAACAACCAGTCGGCCACCACCTACAAGCTGAGCGCCCGTTACCAGCCCGCCAAGACCGTGCTGCTGCGCGCCGCCTACGGCACCGGTTTCCGCGTCGCCAGCATGAAGGAAATCGGTCAGCCACTGGCCGACTTCGGCGTCACCGGCGGCACCTACAACTGCCCGCTGAGCGCCGCCAACGGCCTGGCCAACCACCCGCTGGCCCAGTACTGCGACGGCCGCAACCAGCTTGAAGTGTGGCAAGGCGGCAATGCCGACCTGAAGCCCGAGCACTCCAAGCAGTGGTCGTTCGGCACCGTGTGGGAGCCGAACGCCTCGTTCAGCGCCAAGCTCGACGTGTGGAACGTGGAAATCCGCGACGCGGTGACCTCGGTCAGCGAATCGCTGATCGCCAACAACCCGAACAAATACATCGACCTGTACACCACCAAGTACAAGGCATCGACGGGTGTGAACGCGCTGGCCATCAAGCTGATCCCGATCAACATCGGCCGCCAGGAAAACCGTGGTATCGACTATGACCTGCTGTTCAAGACCAAGCTCGGCGATGCCAAGCTGACCAACCGTCTGGCCGGCACCTACCTGCTCAAGTCGCGCCACACCACCCCCGGCACCAGCGACCAGTGGGAATCGAGCCTGAACGAGTACGGCAGCGACGACAATGTCTCGTTCCGCAACGTCGTGAAAGCGTCGAGCACCTACGAGCTGGGCCCATGGACGCACACCCTGACCGCCAACTACCGCAACGGCTACAAGGACAAGCACCATGACATCGACAACTGCGCCGTGACCACCAACGACGCGGCCCAGGATTGCGTCGATGTGCAGCTGCAAGTGCCGAGCTACACCACGTTCGACCTGCAATCGCAGTACCACGTGATGAAGAACCTGGACGTGACCGCCGGCATCAACAACCTGGCCGACCGCAATCCACCGCTGTCGCTGCGTAACACCGGCTCGCACCAGCTGGGCTACGACCCACGCTACGCCAGCGCCGTGGGCCGCACCTTCTACCTGAGCGGTTCGTACAAGTTCTGATACGATAAGTTCTGGTGACAAAAAAGCCCGCCGGTTCGCACCGGCGGGCTTTTTTTCATTGCGGCGGGCGCGGCATGCGCGCGGCGCCACGGAACCGGCCCGCGCGGGGCCGGCGCCGCTTCAGTCGGCGGCCCGTTCCTCGGCCTTCAGGCGGCGCTGGCGCACCGCGTCGGCCAGGCTGTGCAGCACCTGCACGCTGCTGTCCCAGTCGATGCAGCCGTCGGTGACGGACTGGCCGTAGACCAGCTCCTTGCCCGGCACCAGATCCTGGCGGCCGGCCACCAGGTTCGATTCCACCATCACGCCGACGATGCGGCTGTCGCCGCCGGCCACCTGGCTGGCGATGTCGGCGCACACCGGCACCTGGTTCTCGGGCTTCTTGTTGCTGTTGGCGTGCGACGCGTCGATCATCAGGCGCGCCGCCAGCCCCTGGGCCGCGATCGCCTTGCAGGCCTCGTCCACGCTGGCCGCGTCGTAGTTCGGCGCCTTGCCGCCGCGCAGGATGATGTGGCAATCCTCGTTGCCGTTGGTCGACACGATGGCCGAGTGGCCGCCCTTGGTCACGGACAGGAAGTGGTGCGGCTGGGAGGCGGCCTTGATCGCCTCCACGGCGATCTTGACGTTGCCGTCCGTGCCGTTCTTGAAGCCGACCGGGCACGACAGTCCCGAGGCCAGCTCGCGGTGCACCTGCGACTCGGTGGTGCGAGCGCCGATCGCGCCCCAGCTGATCAGGTCGGCGATGTACTGCGGGCTGATCACGTCCAGGTATTCGGTGCCGGCCGGCAGGCCCAGCTCGTTGATGTCGCGCAGCAGCTCGCGCGCCATGCGCAGGCCGTCGTTGATGCGGAAGCTGTTGTCCATGTAGGGGTCGTTGATCAGGCCCTTCCAGCCCACCGTGGTGCGCGGCTTCTCGAAGTAGACGCGCATCACGATCTCCAGCTCGCCGGCCAGTTCCTGGCGCAGCTTGACCAGGCGCTGGGCGTAGTCCATGGCCGCCTTGGGGTCGTGGATCGAGCACGGGCCGATCACCACCATCAGGCGGTCGTCCTGGCCGTGCAGGATGCGGTGCAGCGCCACGCGTGCCGAGGCCGCCGTCTGCTCGGCCGCTTCCGTGCAGGCAAATTCACGGATCAGGTGCGAGGGCGGCGTCAGTTCCTTCATTTCGCGGATACGCAGGTCGTCGGTACGGGGCATGCTGTTACTCCTTAAGGGTTCGATGGTGAAGTCTGGAAAAAATTCAGGGTAAAAAAAAACCGCCATCGCTGGCGGTTTTTTCGGATTCTGCTGGGTTACGTTTTGCTGCTACGTGTACCGGCCGCTACTCCACCGCCTTGAGGCTGGAATTGCTAAAGTAAAAATAGCCGGTAAAGAAAACAATCGAGCGCATGAACGAAATCCGTGGTGTTTGAACGACTATAACAACAATAGACTGAAATTGGCAAGCCTTTCCTTGGAATAAGCTTATAACCCGGCCATGTTGTTGTTCTTCACTTGATCCGGCCGGGGCTTACGCCGTGCCGCCCACGGTCACGCCGTCGAGCCGCAACGTGGGCTGGCCCACGCCCACCGGCACGCTCTGGCCCTCCTTGCCGCACACGCCCACGCCCGGATCGAGGCGCATGTCGTTGCCGATCATGGAGACGCGGTTCAGCACGTCCGGACCATTGCCGATCAGGGTGGCGCCCTTGACCGGATAGGTGATCTTGCCATCCTCGATCATGTAGGCCTCGCTGGCCGAGAACACGAACTTGCCGTTCGTGATATCGACCTGGCCGCCGCCGAAATTGACGGCGTACAGGCCGTTCTTGACCGAGGCCAGGATCTCGCCCGGGTCCTTGTCGCCGCCCAGCATGTAGGTGTTGGTCATGCGCGGCATCGGCAGATGGGCGAACGATTCGCGCCGCGCGTTGCCGGTCACGGGCATCTTCATCAGGCGCGCGTTCATGGTGTCCTGGATGTAGCCTTTCAGGATGCCGTCCTCGATCAGCGTGGTGCACTGGGTCGGGTTGCCCTCGTCGTCCATGTTGAGCGAACCGCGGCGGTCGGCCAGCGTGCCGTCGTCGACCACCGTCACCCCCTTGGCCGCCACGCGCTCGCCGATGCGGCCCGAGAAGGTGGACGAGCCCTTGCGGTTGAAGTCGCCCTCGAGGCCGTGGCCGATCGCCTCGTGCAGCAGGATGCCGGGCCAGCCCGGGCCCAGCACCACGGTCATGGGGCCGGCCGGGGCCGGCCGCGCGTCGAGGTTGACGATGGCCGAGTTGACGGCGTCGGTCGCGTACTGGTCCAGCAGCGCGTCGCTGAAGTAGCCGTAGTCGTAGCGGCCGCCGCCGCCGGACGAGCCGACCTCGCGCCGGCCGTTCTGCTCCACGATCACCGTCAGCGAGACCCGCACCAGCGGCCGGATGTCGGCCGCCAGCACGCCGTCGCTGCGCACCACCAGCACCACGTCGTATTCGCCGGCCAGGCCCGCCATCACCTGCACCACGCGCGGGTCCTTGGCGCGCGCCATCTTCTCGACCCGCTCCAGCAGCTTGACCTTGGCCGTCGCGTCGAGCGAGGCCAGCGGATCGTGCGGCAGGTACAGCGAGCGCACGCCCCGCTGCGTCATCTGGCCGGCCACCTTGACCTTGCCGGCGCCGGCGCGCCCGATGGTGCGGGTGGCGGCCGCCGCCTCCAGCAGCGCGCTCTCGGAGATGTCGTCCGAATAGGCGAACGCGGTCTTGTCGCCGGACACGGCGCGCACGCCCACGCCCTGGTCGATCGAGAAGCTGCCCGTCTTGACGATGCCCTCCTCCAGGCTCCAGCCCTCGTTCTTGGTGAACTGGAAGTACAGGTCGGCGTAATCGACCTTGTGGGTAAACATGGTGCCGAGCGCCTTGAGCAGCTTGGCTTCGTCCAGCCCGAACGGCGTCAGCAGGATGTCGCGCGCCACGGCCAGGGTGGAAAGATTCGGTTCAAATGGGGTCATGATGGTGCCTCGGATTAGTTGCTGCCATTGTATCGGAAGGCGGCCTACATCGTGCGGTGTTTCAGCGCCGGCAAGCTCTCGCGCACGCTGGCCATGAAGCCGGGATCGACCGCGCCGTGGATCACGCCCTCGCCCTCGGGCAGCACGGCCTTGATCTCGCCCCACGGGTCGATCAGCATGCTGTGGCCCCAGGTGCGGCGGCCATTGACATGCAAGCCGCCCTGGGCCGCCGCCAGCACATAGCACTGGTTCTCGATGGCGCGCGCGCGCAGCAGCACCTCCCAGTGGGCGCGGCCGGTGGTGTAGGTGAACGCGGCCGGCACCACGATCATGGCCACCGGCCCCATGGCGCGGTACAGCTCGGGGAAGCGCAGGTCGTAGCAGACCGACAGCCCGACCTTGCCGAACGGCCCGTCCAGCGTGCCCACGGTGCGCCCCGGCACGATGGTGCGCGCCTCGTCGTACGATTCGGTGCCCTTGGAAAAGCCGAACAGGTGGATCTTGTCGTAGCGCCCCACGTGCTGGCCGTCGGGGTTGTAGACCAGCGTGGTGTTGATCACCTTGCCCGCCTGCTCCGACACCAGCGGCAGGGTGCCGCCGATCAGCCACACGCCGTACTGGCGCGCCATGGCGGCCATGAAGTCCTGGATCGGGCCGCTGCCGGGGCGCTCCGCGTGGTCGACCTTGTCGCTGTCGCTCAAGCCCATGATGGCCCAGTATTCGGGCAGCAGCACCAGTTCGGCGCCGGTGTCGGCCGCCTGCGCGATCAGGCGGCGCGCGGTGGCGATGTTGTGCGCCACATCGGGCGAGGAGATCATCTGGACGGCGGCGACGGTATGCATGGGAACACCTTGCGTGGGAAAGACGGTTATTGGGGCGGCGGCGCGGCCGGCTCCGGCTGCGCGCTGGCCAGCTTGGTCACGACGGGCGCCTTCCACGGCCCCGTCACCTGCATCTGGTAGGTGAGCGCCTTCATCACGGGCGCGCTCAGGAACAGCTGGGCCAGGAAACTGCCCAGCCCGATCACGGGATTGACGGCCAGCGCGTACACCAGCGGCGCCGTGCCCAGGTTCACCTGCGGGATCACCACCACGTGCAGGTTGGTCGACTCGTTGGCGATGTCGGCCGAGCCATCCATCAGTACAGTGGCGGCCACGCCGTGCATTTTCAAGTTCTCCGTCTTGACGATGCCGTGGTCGATGGCGGCGTTGGCCGTGATGCCGTCGAACGCCAGCCCTTCCGAGAACACGTCGTGGAAATCGAGCTTGAGCAGGCGCGGCAAAGCCTGCAGGCTGAGCACGCCCAGCAGCTTGGCCGCGCCCGGGTCCTGCTTGAGGAACTGGCCTTTTTCCACATTCATCGTGATCTGGCCCGACAGGCTGGGGATGTCGAACGCGTACGGCAAGCCCTTCCAGGCGATCTCGCCCGACAGCGTGCCCTTGCCGCCGCGCAGCGTGCCGGCGAAGCCGAAGCGGTCCAGCAGCTTGCCCGCGTCCACCAGGTCGAGGCCGAAATTGAGGCTGCTGCTGTGCACGCCGTCCTTGCTGATCCAGCGGCCCGTGCCCTTCAGTTCGCCATCGGGATTGGCCAGCGACAGCTTGCTCACGCGCCACTCGCGCGCCGTGCTCGGCAGCACGTTATTGGCCAGCAATTCCAGCTTGCCCAGCGGCTTGTTGAACAGCTCGAAACGCTCGGCCACGATGTCGAGCGCGGGGATGGTGGCGGCCGCGTTCTTGCCTTCGAGCAGGTCGCGCACATCGCCGGCGGCCGACTCGGGGATGATCAGCGTCGACAAGCGCGCCGTGACCTTGCCCAGCCCGCCCGGCGCCTCGGCCCACGTCAGGTAGCCATTGGCCTGGCTGGAATCGATGCTGGCCTGCCACGCGTTCTTCTGGTGGGACAGGCCCAGCAGCACATTCTCCAGCTTGCGGTCGCCCACCAGCAGCTCGCCGGCCCGCACCACGATGGCGTCCGGCTGCACCAACTGCGCCATGTCCATGCCGTCGTCGTCGGCCCCCGGCCGGGCCGGCGCGGGAACGGCGGCGGGCGCGCTGTTCATGGCGCTGGCCAGGTCCAGCCAGGCGTCCACGTTCAGCGCCCGCATGTTGAGGTTGAACGCCACGCCGCTGTCGGGCTCGGGCGCCGGCGCGTTCACGCCGATGCCGCCGCGCACCAGCCGCCACGGCCCCTTGCCCGTCTTCTGGCGCTGGTAGCGGGCCGCGATGGCGTTGCCGATGCCGATGCGGATGTCGTCGCGCCACGCGCCGCCCTCGGGATTGAGGTTGCTGTTCATCACGAACCGCAGCGGCAGCGCCTCGGGCGCCGCCTTCCTTAGCGGCGCCGGCAAGTCCAGCCCCGCGCCCACCAGGCTGCTGTCGACGGCGATCTGCAACTGGTGGTCGCGCACGCTGACCTGGCCCGTGAAGCGGGTGGCGCCCGAGAAATGGCCGGCCAGGCGCTGCATGGCCGGCGCCGGATAGTTCCGGCGGAAGCCGTCGGCCGTGACGGCGCCGGCCAGCTTGACGACGATGGCGTTGTCGCGCTGGCTGCCGCCGCTGATGGCCACCTGGCCGCCGAGGAAGCTGCCGCCCAGCCCGTTCAGATTCACGCCGCGCTCGTTGAATTCGATCTTGCCCTGCGCCCCCAGCACGGGCGGCAGGTCGTTGAACAAGCTCACGTCGTTGCCCTGCAATTGCAGCACGCCGAGCACCTTGGCGTCGATGATGTGTTCGAGCGGCAGATGCAGCTTGAGCGCCAGTTTCGTGTTGCCGCTGGCCTGGGTCTCGTCCGTGAAGTGGCCGATCCATTCCTGCACCGGGCTCACCGTCACATACTTGAGGAATTCCTGCATCGGGCCGGTCGCCGTGCCGTCGATGTCGAGCATCATGTCGTGCACGGTCAGGTCGGGGATCACGGCCTTCACGTTGGCCAGCGCGGCGCCGCCGGTGCGCGCCGTGTCGCCGCGGATCTCCATGCGCGGGCCTTCGAACACGAAGCTGCCCTTGATCTTCTCCGCCTGCGGCCACAGCGGCAGCTTGCCATCCTCATGCAGGTATTCGCCCGGCGTGTAGTTGAGGCGCGCGTTCTCCAGCCGGCCGGCCACGCGGAACTCGCCGCGCGCGCGCTCGGCCGCCGTGTCGGTGCGGAACGGGAACTGGGCCAGGTCGCCGCGCAGGCGCAGCGTCACGTCCTGCGCCATGCCGTCCTCCAGCGCCCCCGTCAGCCAGGCGCGCAGGTCGGACGGCGTCTGCAGCGGCAGGTAGCGGTCTATCGTGTTCAGCGCGAAACCGTTGAGCTTACCCGTGACATCGACCTGGCCCAGGCCCTTGCCGGCCAGCGGCAGCAGGTGGCTGCCCGACAGCGAGCCCGTCAGGCCCTGCTGGGCGAAGTCCAGGCTGTCGACCTGCACCCGCAACTGGTCGTCCTGTTCGAACGACCAGCGCGCGCGCATGGTCAGCCGGTCGAACGGCATCGACGGCTCGGCGAAATAGGCCGGCATCTGCAACACCAGTTGCCGGGTATCGAGGCTCAGCGTGCCGCCCTTCTCGGTCGCGTCGATGCTGCCGCTCAGGTTGTCGAAGCCGGGGATGGCCGGCATGCCGGCGATGGCCGGGCCGCGGGCCGTCTTCGGCTGCGGCGGCTGGGCCGGCAGGGGGTTCAGGCCCAGCCCGTCGAGCCGCCCGCGCACGCGGTAGGTTTGCAGGGCCGGATAGGCGCCCTGCCATTCGGCCGCCACGTCGAGCAGCCGGCCGTGGGGCGCGAAGTCGGCCAGCATCTTGCGCTGGCGCGGCGTGAGCGGCAGGCGGCCGGCCAGGCTGGCCAGGGTCTGCAGGTCCAGCAGCGGCGCGCGCAGCTCAGTCTTTTCCGGCTGCTTGCCGCTGGCGGCCAGGTGGTGTTCGAACAGCGAGGTGGGCGCCAGCGTCAGGCCGTCGCGCGTGGTCAGCGAGAAGTTGCTCAGCTCGACCGTGTGGCCGCGCGCGCCGAAGGTCGGCTTGCCGCCCTTGTCGCCGGCCGGATATTCCTCGCGCGCGGCCAGCCGGCCCTGCACCTGCACCAGGTCGAGCGGCGGCAGGTCCTTGCCGAGCACGGCGGCCACGTTGGCCAGCCGCACGTCGGCCATGAAGCCGGCCAGCTTGGCGTGGTCGAGGTCGAGCCAGGCGCGCAGCGAGCCCTGCCCGGCCTGCACGGCGAACGGATAGGTCAGGTAGATGTTCCAGGCGGCCAGGTCGGCGTCGCGCAGCTGCGCGTACAACTGGCCGGTCCACATGGCCACGTTCGAGACGCGGGACGTGAATGGCGGATGGGTGAAGTCGGCCCGCACGTCGAGCGGCGCGCTGAGCGCGGCCGGCGGCGTCGCCTTGAGGGCGAACTGGTGGCGCCGCCACTGGTTGCGCAGCACCAGGGTCAGCTGGTCGAGCGCCAGCGGCGGCGCGGCCCGCAACTGGTCGGTCCAGACGATGCGCCCTTCGCGCACCACGATCTCGCGCTGGCTCAGCAGCCAGTCGGCCGCCTTGCCGTCGCCCCCCTGGTTGAGGTCGATGTGCACGCCGGCCACCACCAGCGTGCCGTCGGGCAGGCGGCGCGCGTCCAGGTCGGGCCGGATCAGTTCCAGCGATTCGAAGCGCACGTCGGCCGCCAGCAGGCTCCACCACGACAGCGTGGCCGACACGCTGGGCAGGGCCAGCACCTGCCGGCCCTGGCCGTCGCGCAGCCGCACGTCGCCGAGGAACAGATTCGGATGCAGGCCGTTCCACGACGCGTACAGGCGCGCGATGCTGACGTGGTTGCCCACGGCGCGGCTGGCCAGCCGTTCGATGTCGGGCTTGTAGTGGTCGATATTGGGCAGGATGGCGTAGCGCAACACCAGGAACAGCACGCCGAACACGAAATACAGCAGGGCCACCGACTTGATGGCGAAGCCGAGCGCATGGTGGCTGGCCAGGTTGCAGACCCGATAGACGGCACGCAGCCGCTGCCAGCGCACGGCCAAGGGCACGTTGCCTGTCACGGTCTCCTCTGCTGTTTTTTTGTCGAGTAAGCTAATAAATTCAGGCCCGGCGTAAAATACATCGCTACAATCGTCCAGCGCGCTTGGGTCCGGGGCACCTCACCGGGCACAAGCCACTCGCCTGCGCCGCAATTTTACCGCATACGCCGACCCACCCTCGCCACCCTTACATCCGGTTACCGCCGCCACGCCAGACCACTTAGTCCTTTATGAGCCCAACTTCCCCCACCTCCGCATCCCGCTTCTACCAGCGCTGGCTGGCCGCCAGCCCCGAACGCCAGAGCCAGGTCGATGAGCTGGCGCAATTATCGCTCGCCCGCCTCGATTTTGCCGGGTTTCTGGCAAAAGAAACCGACACCGGCCTGCCGCTGGCGCGCGCCATGCGCCGCCTGCGCAACCTGGTGGTGTGCGGCCTGATCCGGCGCGACCTGGACGGCCAGGCCGACCTGGACGAGGTGGTGACCACCATGACCCGCTTCGCCGACTTCGCCATCCAGACCCACCTGGCCGAGCTGGACGCCGACATGCGGGCCACCCACGGCGTGCCGACCGGCCACGAATCGGGCGAGGTGCAGCAGCTGATGGTGCTGGCCATGGGCAAGCAGGGCGGCGGCGAGCTGAACGTGTCGTCCGACATCGACCTGATCTTCGTCTACCCCGAGGACGGCGACACGGTGGCCACCGAACCGGGCCAGCGCAGCCTGTCGAACCACGAATACTTCATCCGGCTGGGCAAGAAGCTGATCGCGGCCCTGTCCGAGATCACCGAGGACGGCTACACGTTCCGGGTCGACATGGCGCTGCGTCCGAACGGCGCCTCCGGCCCGCTGGCGGCCAGCCTCGGCATGGTCGAGCAATACCTGATCGTGCAGGGCCGCGAGTGGGAGCGCTACGCCTGGGTCAAGGCGCGCGCCGTCACCGGCCGCGCCGACGACATCGCCGCGCTGGACGCCATCGTGCGCCCGTTCTGCTTCCGCCGCTATCTCGATTTCGGCGTGATCGAGGCGATCCGCAACATGCACGCCCAGATCCGCGCCGAGGTCAACCGCCAGGAGCGGCTGCACCCGGACCGCAGCAACAACGTCAAGCTGGGCCGCGGCGGCATCCGCGAGATCGAATTCCTGGCCCAGGTGTTCCAGCTGATCCGCGGCGGGCGCGACGCGGCCCTGCGCGACCGCTCGACCCGGGCCACCTTGCGCACGGTGGCCGAAAAAGGCTTGCTGGCGCCGGCCATCGTCGAGGAACTGCTGGCCTGCTACACCTTCCTGCGCAACCTCGAGCACCGGCTGCAATACGTGGACGACGCCCAGACCCACACGCTGCCGGCCAGCGAGGCCGACCGGCTGGTGGTGGCGCGCATGATGAACCTGCCCGACACGCCCACCCTGCTGAGCCGGCTCGACGAATGCCGCGTGTTCGTGGCGGCCCAGTTCGACGCCATGTTCGCCGACAAGTCGGGCGGCGCCGAGGCCGACATCGACCCCGCGTCCAGCAACGCCTGCGCCGACCCCGACAACCGGGAGGCGATCGAGGCCCGTTTCGCCGCCCTCGGCTTCGACGACGCGCCCGGCGCGGCCAAGCGCCTGATCGCCACCTGGCAGGCGCCGCGGCTGCAATCGCTGCCCGAGGCCAGCCGCAACCGGCTAGTGGCCCTGGTCAACACGGCGCTGCCGCTGATCGCGCGCTGCGCCGACCAGGCGCGCGCCGGCAACCGCCACGACACGCTGGGCCGGCTGCTCGACTTCCTGGAGGCGATCGCGCGCCGCTCGGCCTATTTGTCGCTGCTGACCGAGTACCCGCACACGCTCGAGCGCGTGATCCGCATGGTGCACGCGTCCGGCTGGGCCGCCACCTTCCTCAGCCAGCACCCGATCCTGCTCGACGAGCTGCTCGACGACCGCATCCGCAACCTGGTGTTCGACCCGCAGGCGCTGGCGGCCGACCTGGCGCGCCAGCTCGACGCGGCCGCCGGCGACACCGAGCGCCAGATGGACATCCTGCGCGAGGTGCACCACGCCCAGCTGTTCCACCTGCTGGCCCAGGACCTGGCCGGCGACCTGACGGTGGAGAAGCTGGCCGACCACCTGTCGGCGCTGGCCGACACCATCGTGGCCGCCACCGTGCAGGCCGTGTGGCGCACGGTGGCCACCCGCCACCGCGAGGTGCCGCGCTTCGCCGTGATCGCGTACGGCAAGCTGGGCGGCAAGGAACTCGGCTATGTGTCGGACCTGGACGTGATCTTCCTGTTCGACGACGACGACCAGGACGCGCCGGCCCAGTACGCCAAGCTGGCGCAGCGCTTCATCACGTGGATGACCTCGCACACCTCGGCCGGCATCCTGTTCGACATCGACATCGCGCTGCGCCCGGACGGCGCCAGCGGCATGCTGGTGTCGAGCGTGGCCGCGTTCGAGCGCTACCAGGCCAGCTCGGCCTGGGTGTGGGAGCACCAGGCGCTGACCCGGGCCCGCTATTGCGCCGGCGACGCGGCCATCGGCGCGCGCTTCGAGCAGATCCGCGAACAGGTGCTGCGCACGCCGCGCCCGCCCGACGGCCCGCTCAAGGGCGAAGTGCTGGCCATGCGCCAGCGCATGTTCGACGCCAAGCCCAACCGCTCGGCCCTGTTCGACCTGAAGCAGGACCCGGGCGGCATGATCGACATCGAATTCATCGTCCAGTACCTGGTGCTGCAACACGCGGCCGACTACCCCGCGCTGACGGGCAACATCGGCAACATCGCCCTGCTCAAGCTGTGCGGCGAACTGGGCCTGATCGACGCCACCCTGGCCGGCCACGTGGCCGACGCCTACCGCGCGCTGCGCAAGCTGCAGCACCAGCTGCGGCTGCAGGGCCAGGACCTGGCCCGGGTCGAGCCGGACCTGGTGGCCGGCCACGCGGCCCAGGTGCGGGCCCTGTGGTCGGCCATCTTCGGCGCGCGAGACGAGCAAATGGCCAACGCCGGAGCATAGCGACAAGGCTATTGTTTTTTGCCACAACGGTGTGTTCGCGGTTGGCATGGCGATGCACGGCAACGGGGGCCAGGGCCCTCGCCGCGCGCGGGCAAAAAGGACACCAGATACTTTCCAAAAACACACTGTTGCGTTTTAGGGAATCTTAAGTTTTTGCGTTTACAATTTTGCATGTCTCTGGGTAAAGTTGATCGTTCGGCACCATCGCGATGTAGCGATCGTCATCGAAACGCCATTTTCAACTCACCCACGAGGAGTTTTGCAATGATGAAGGAAACCGACCTATCCCGCGCGATCCGCATGCTCTGCATCGGCGGCGCGGCGCTCACCCTGCAAGCGGCGTCCGCTCAGGAAACTCCTGACACGGTGCAAAAAATCCAGGTGACGGGCTCGCGCCTGTCCTCCCCCGGCGCGGAATCGCCTTCGCCATTGCAGGTCCTGACCTCGGCCGACATCGCCGCGTCCGGCGCCACCAATCTGCAGGAACTGCTGCAAAAGAACCCGACCCTGGGCACCCCGACCCTGAGCCGCACCAACTCGAACTTCCTGACCTCGGGCGGTGGCGTGGCCACCGTCAACCTGCGCAACCTGGGCGACTCGCGCACCCTGGTGCTGGTCAACGGCCGCCGCTTCGTGTCCGGCGTGCCCGGCACCAGCGCCGTGGACTTGAACACCATCCCGACCGACTTCATTGAACGGGTCGAACTGCTGACGGGCGGCGCCTCGGCCACCTACGGCTCGGACGCCGTGGCCGGCGTGGTCAACATCATCCTGAAGAAGAACTTCAACGGCCTGCTGCTGGACGGCTCGACCGGACGCAGCGCCGAGGGCGACGACTTCAAGCGCAAACTGGCGCTGACCTTCGGCACCTCCAGCGCCGACGGCAACAGCAACATCATGGGCCACTTCGGCTACTCCAAGCAGGGCGCCGTGTTCTCGCGCGACCGCGCCGCCTCCGCCATCGACCAGAACACCCAGATGGACAACACCGGCGACCCGGCCGACGCCTTCACGCCGCAGCGTCCGTTCTACTCCAGCTTTGCGCCGCAGGGCCGCTTCTTCACCACCCCGACCAAGTCCTACACCTACGACAAGGACGGCAAGGTGATCCCGTGGTCCACCAACGGCACCGACACCCTGGCGGCGACCGGCTTCAACCGCTCGGCCTTCCGCACCATCGCCGTGCCGACCGAGCGCTACCTGTTCGCCACCAACGGCAACCTGGCCCTCAACGACAACCACAGCGCCTTCTTCGAGGGCACCTACGCCTCGACCCACGTCGACACCAACATCGAACCGTTCGCGCTGGCCTCGTCCGACATCTACAAGAATCCCGACTTCAAAGGCGTGGTGCCGGCCGAATTCATGGTCAACGGCAGCCTGGTCAAGAACCCGCTGGTGCCGCAATACTTGTACGACAACACCAGCCTGCTGGGCGCGAACGGCGAGAAGGCGTACATCTTCACGCGCCGCCTGGCCGAGGTCGGCTCCCGCCACAGCACGGTGGACCGCGACACCTTCCGCCTGGCCACCGGCCTGAAAGGAACGATCGCCGACCTCAACTACGAGACCTACATCGCCTACGGCAAGACCAAGGAGGCGCAGACCTCGACCGGCCAGGTCAACACCAACAGCTTCCGCAACGCGCTGGAAGCCATCCCCGACGGCAAGGGCGGCGTCATGTGCCGCGACGTCAACGCCATCAAGGAAGGCTGCGTGCCGATCAACGTGTTCGGCTACAACACCATCTCGCCGGCCGCGCTGAAGTATGTGACGGCGCCCGGCTCGCTGGCCACCGCCGTGACCCAGAAACTGGCGGGCGGCTCGGTCAACGGCGAGTTCTTCAACCTGCCGGCCGGCAAAGTCGGCATCGCCGCCGGCTTCGAATGGCGCGACGAGGATTCGAGCTCCGTGGCCGATCCGCTGACCCAGTCGGGCTTAAACGCCGGCAACGCCATCCCGCCCACCTACGGCAACTTCCACGTCAAGGAAGCGTTCGTCGAAACCCGCGTGCCGCTGCTCAAGGACAAGCCGTTCGCCAAGGAGCTGAGCTTCCTGGGCACCTTCCGCAAAGGCGACTACTCCAGCGTCGGCACCACCAACAGCTGGAACGGCGGCCTGGAATGGGCGATCACGTCGGACTTCAAACTGCGCGGCACGCGCGCCCTGTCGACCCGCGCGCCGGACATCTCGGAACTGTATCAACCGCCCAGCCAGACCTTCCCCACCGGCCTGTCCGACCCATGCGAAGGCGTCACCGCCACCACGCCCGGGACCACGGCCGTCAATTGCCGCGCCGCCCCCGGCGTGATGGCCAACATCAACGCCAACGGCGTGTTCACGCTGAGCCAGCCCGACCTGCAGGGCATCAGCGGCTACGACCGCGGCAATCCCAACCTGAAGGCGGAAAAAGGCCGCTCCAGCACGGTGGGCCTGGTGGTCACGCCGCGCTCGATCCCGATGCTGAGCAAGTTCACCTTCACGGCCGACTACTTCAACATCAAGATCGCCGACGCCATCGTCTCGACCCCGCGCCAGACCACGATCGACCAGTGCTACAACAAGGGCAACCCGCTGTTCTGCGCCATGATCACGCGCCGCGAGACGGCGGCGCCGCCCAACAGCGCCGGCGCGATGACCTACATCGATTCGGTCTCGACCAACAGCGGCGGCTACGGCACCGAGGGCATCGACCTGACCGTCTCGTGGGCCGACAAGGTGGGGCCGGGCCGCCTGAGCGCGCACGTGGCCTACACCTACCTCAAGAGCTACTGGAACGTGCCGCTGCCGGGCGCGGACCGCGACGAGAACGCCGGCGAGATCACGGACTCGTTCGGCAACTCGCCGAAGAACAAGGCCGTCATCAACCTGGGCTACAAATGGGGGCCGTTCGGCATCGCCAGCACCACCACCTACATCGGCCGGGTGGCGCTGGACGACCAGTACATGAAGAACAACGGCCTCGAACCCGGCACGCTGCAGATCGGTTCCAAGACCTACAACGACTTCCAGTTCACCTATGACGTGAAGAAATCGATCCAGCTCTACCTGGGGATCGACAATGCCTTCAACGCCAAGGCGCCTCCCATCATCAGCGGCCTGCCCGGCGACACCACCGGCACCGAGACCGACGCCTCGACCTACGACGCCATCGGCCGCCGCTACTACCTGGGCATGCGCGTGAGCCTGTGATCGCGGCAGGGAGGGCCGGCCCCTCCCCCACGCCAACGGCGCGCCTGGCGCGCCGTTTTTTTCGCCCCGCCCGGCGCGCGGCGCGCAAAAAAAACGCCGCCCGGCGCGAACCGGGCGGCGTTTTGCTTGCTGCGATACCGGGATTACTTGGCCGTCATCAGGGCCACGGTGGTGTCGAGCATGCGGTTCGAGAAGCCCCACTCGTTGTCGTACCACGACGAGACCTTGACCAGACGGCCCGAGACCTTGGTCAGGGTCGAGTCGAAGTTGGACGAGGCCGGGTTGTGGTTGAAGTCGATCGACACCAGCGGTTCGGTCTGGTAGGTCAGCACGCCCTTCAGCGGGCCTTCGGCGGCGGCCTTCATCAGCGCGTTCACTTCTTCCACGGTGGTGTCGCGCTTGGCGATGAACGACAGGTCGACCAGCGACACGTTGATGGTCGGCACGCGGATGGCGAAGCCGTCCAGCTTGCCGTTCAGCTCAGGCAGCACCAGGCCCACGGCGGCGGCGGCGCCGGTCTTGGTCGGGATCATGCTCATGGTGGCCGAACGGGCGCGGCGCAGGTCCTCGTGCATCACGTCGCTCAGCACCTGGTCGTTGGTGTAGGCGTGCACGGTGGTCATCAGGCCGGTTTCCACGCCGATCGCGTCGTTCAGCGGCTTGACCAGCGGGGCCAGGCAGTTGGTGGTGCACGAGGCGTTCGAGATCACGGTGTCGGTAGCCTTCAGCACGCCCTGGTTCACGCCGAACACGACGGTGGCGTCGACGTCCTTGCCGCCCGGGGCCGAGATGATGACCTTCTTGGCGCCGCCCTTCAGGTGGGCCGAGGCTTTTTCCTTGCTGGTGAAGAAGCCGGTGCACTCGAGCACCACGTCCACGCCCAGCTCGCCCCATGGGATGTCGGCCGGGTTGCGCTGCGCGAACACGCGGATCTTATCGCCGTTCACGATCATGTTGTCGCCGTCCACTTCCACGGTGCCGGGGAACTTGCCGTGGGCCGTGTCGTAGCGGGTCAGGTGGGCGTTGGACTTGGCGTCGCCCAGGTCGTTGATGGCCACGATCTGGATGTCCTGCTTTTTGCCGCCTTCGTAGAAAGCGCGCAGCACATTGCGGCCGATGCGGCCATAACCGTTGATTGCAACTTTGATCGTCATACTCTACTCCTGATTATGAAAAAAAAGGGTTCCAGCGACTTGCCACTGGCTGCCTGACACCTCAGGCGGCCAGTACCGATTTAACTTTTGCCACCACGTTGTCGACCGTGAAGCCGAAGTGCTTGAACAGCACGCCGGCCGGGGCCGATTCGCCGAAGGTGTCGATGCCGACCACGGCGCCTTCCAGGCCCACGTACTTGTACCAGAAGTCGGTCACGCCGGCTTCCACGGCCACGCGCGGCAGGCCCTTGCCCAGCACGGCGGCCTTGTAGGCGGCGTCCTGGCGGTCGAACACGTCGGTCGACGGCATCGACACCACGCGCACGGCCACGCCCTGCGCGGCCAGCGCGTCGGCGGCGGCCACGGCCAGCTCCACTTCCGAGCCGGTGGCGATCAGCACGGCCTTGGCGTCGGCCGCCTCGCGCAGCACGTAGCCGCCGCGGCTGATGTCGGCGATCTGCTGGGCGCTGCGCTCCTGGTACGGCAGGTTCTGGCGCGAGAAGATCAGCGTCGACGGGCCATGCTGGCGCTTGACGGCGGCGCCCCAGGCCACGATCGATTCAACCGTGTCGCATGGACGCCAGTTGTCGAGCTGGGGGATCAGGCGCAGCGACGAGATGTGCTCGACCGACTGGTGGGTCGGGCCGTCCTCGCCGAGGCCGATCGAGTCGTGGGTGAACACGAAGATCGAACGCTGCTTCATCAGCGCGGCCATGCGCAGCGCGTTGCGGCTGTAGTCGGAGAAGGTCAGGAAGGTGGCGCCGAACGGGATGAAGCCGCCGTGCAGGGCGACGCCGTTCATGATGGCGCTCATGCCGAACTCGCGCACGCCGTAGTTGATGTGGTTGCCCGGCTGGCCCGAACGCAGCGCCACGCATTCCTTCCAGTTGGTCAGGTTGGAGCCGGTCAGGTCGGCCGAGCCGCCCAGGAATTCTGGCAGCGACGGCGCCAGCGCCTGGATGGCGTTCTGGCTGGCCTTGCGGGTGGCGATGTTTTCCTTCTTCTCCACGCAGGAGGCGATGGCGGCGGCCAGCGCGCCTTCGAACGCGGCCGGCAGCTCGCCGCTCATGCGGCGGCGCAGTTCGGCCGCCTCGGCCGGGAATTGCTTGCCGTAGGCGGCGAACACTTCATTCCACGCGCCTTCGCGGGCGGCGCCGGCGGCCTTCGCGTCCCAGGCCGCGTACACGTCGGCCGGCACTTCGAACGGGGCGGCGTCCCAGCCGATGTACTCGCGCACGGCCGCCACTTCCTTGTCGCCCAGCGCGGCGCCGTGCACCTTGTCGCCGCCCTGCAGGTTGGGCGAACCCTTGCCGATCACGGTCTTGCAGCAGATCAGGGTCGGACGGTCGGCCGTCTTGGCGGCGGCGATGGCGGCGCTCACGGCGGCCACGTCATGGCCGTCCACGGCGCGGATCACGTTCCAGCCGTAGGCCTCGAAGCGCTTGGGCGTGTCGTCGGTGAACCAGCCTTCGACCTTGCCGTCGATCGAGATGCCGTTGTCGTCGTACAGCGCGATCAGCTTGTTCAGGCGCAGCGTGCCGGCCAGCGCGCACACCTCGTGCGAGATGCCTTCCATCAGGCAGCCATCGCCCAGGAAGGCGTAGGTGTAGTGGTCGACGACGTCGAAGCCGGGCTTGTTGAACTGGCTGGCCAGCAGGTATTCCGACAGCGCCATGCCGACGGCGTTGGCGATGCCCTGGCCCAGCGGGCCGGTGGTCGTCTCCACGCCGGGCGTGACGTCCACTTCCGGGTGGCCGGGGGTCTTAGAGTGCATCTGGCGGAAGGCCTTGATGTCGTCCATGCTCACCGCGTAGCCGGACAGGTGCAGCAGCGCGTAGTGCAGCATCGAGCCGTGGCCGTTCGACAGCAGGAAACGGTCGCGGTTGATCCATTTCGGGTTGGCCGGGTTGTGGCTGTAATGGCCGCTCCACAGGGCGACAGCGATCTCGGCCATGCCCATCGGCATGCCTGGGTGGCCGGAATTGGCCTTCTGGACGGCGTCCATTGCCAGCGCGCGGATCGCGTTAGCCATTTTGGTGGTGGGGAGCGTAGAGGTCATCGTCTATCAATCACGAAAGTATGGAAACTGGTTGCGGTGCGGCATGCCGCGCCACAAGGGGCGGCAACTTGCCTACTGGCTGAACCAAGTATTTTACCAGACCGGCAGTGTCCGAATTAAAATTGCGCCTCTTATATGATTCGGCGGGGCACGCCATGTGCCCCGCCCCACCCCGCCTCCAGGACCGCGCATGCCCCGTTTTTACTGCCCCCAGCCCCTCGCCCTCGGCCTGGACGTCACCCTGCCCGACACCGTGGCGCACCACGTGCAGGTGCTGCGGCTGGCGCCGGGCGAGCTGATCACGTTGTTCAACGGCGACGGCGGCGAATACAGCGCCAGCCTGAGCCACATCGCCAAGCGCAGCGTGACGGCCACCGTCAAGGCGCACACGGCGCGCGAGGTGGAGCTGCCGTACGCCGTCACGCTGGCCCAGGCCCTGCCCGAGGGCAGCAAGATGGACTGGATCGTGGAGAAGGCCGTGGAGCTGGGCGCGGCGGCCATCGTGCCGCTGGCGGCCCAGCGCTGCGTGGTGCGGCTGGCGGCCGAGCGGGCCGAGAAGAAGCTGGCGCACTGGCAGGGCATCATCGTGGCCGCGTCCGAGCAGAGCGGGCGCAACCGGCTGGCCCAGCTGGGCGGCCTGCAGGACTACCGCCACTGGATCACCCAGCAGGATCTGCACCGGCGCGTCATCCTCAGCCCGCGCGCGCAGCAGTCGCTGGCCGGCTGGGCGCGCCACCAGGCGCCGCAGGCGCTCACGCTCGTGATCGGCCCCGAGGGCGGCCTGAGCGAGGCCGAGGAACAGGCCGCGCTGGCCCACGGCGCGCTGGCGCTGGGCATGGGGCCGCGCATCCTGCGCACCGAGACGGCCGGCCTGACGGCGCTGGCCACCCTGAACGCCATCTGGGGCGGCATGTGAACGGATAAAAAACGCCGCCGGGCGTGAGCGCGGCGGCGTTTTCGCGGTTCAGGACCGGTTGGTCATCAGAACTTGTAGTTGGCCTTGACCGTGAAGTAGCGGCCGCGGGCGTTGTGCAGCGCCGTGTTGTAGCCGGCCGTCGCGTAGCTCGGGTCGTACGGCGCCTTCGAGTCGAACAGGTTGGCCACGTTGAAGCTCAGCACCGTGTTCTTGATGCCCGAGTAGGCGTACGCCAGGTCCACCGTGGTCCAGCTGTGCACTTCGCAGTCCGGGTAGAACTTGGTGTACTCCGGGTTCACGCCGGGACGGCCATACTGGCAGTACGGCTGGTCGTAGGGGCCGACCGAACCATCGTCCTGGGTGCTGTAGCGCGCCATCACCGACACCGACGACACATAGTTCACATTGGCCGTCAGGTTGTGCGCGCCATAGCTCCAGGTGCTCGACAGGGTGGCGCGCACGCGCGGCAGCTCGCCCACGCTGGTGGTGTCGTTGCTGATGCCACCGATGGTGCCCACCAGGTCGAACATCGGGTCGCCGAGCAAGGCCGCCTTCTTGTAGTCGAACACATAGGTGTAGTTCAGGCGCGACGACAGCTTGCCCATGTCGCCCAGCGAGTTGCGCACGTCCAGTTCCAGATCCACGCCGCTGGTGCGGGTGCCGCCGGCGTTGACGTACGGGGTGCCGATCGAGATCAGCGGCCCCGTGTTCGGGATCGGCTTGCCGTTGGCGTCCACGATCCAGGTGCCCGGGTTCGGGTCACGCTTGACGTAGCTGGCGTACTTCGGATTGTCCACCACGGCCGTGTACGACAGCAGATCGACTTCCTTGTCCTTGCGGATGCTGTAGTAGTCGACCAGGATGTCGACGCTGCTGGTGGGCGAGAAGATCAGGCCGGCCGTGAAGCTGCGCGCCGTTTCCGGTTCCAGCTCCTTGTTGGCGGCCGCGATGCCCGACAGGCTCTTGGCGCAGTCGGTCGAATCCGAACCGGGCTTGTTGCAACGCAGCTTGTCGACGTAGTTGTTGATGAAGTACTGGGTGCCGCCGTCGACCATCTGGGTCAGCGCGGGCGCGCGGAAGCCTTCCGAATAGGTGCTGCGCAGCGCGAAGGTCGGGGTCAGGTCCCATTTCGCGCCCACTTTCGGCGTGAAGTGCGACTTGAAGCCATCGTACTTGTCGTAGCGGCCGGCGAAGTCCATCTCGAAGTTCTTGAAGAACGGCGTGCGCAGTTCGACGAAGGCCGAACGCACGTTGCGCTTGGCGTCCGAATAGGTGTTGGCCAGGCCGATGATCTGGCCGTTCACCGTCAGCGGGTCGGGCACCAGATTCATCTTCTCCTGCTTCACTTCCGTGCCCACGGCCAGGCCCAGCGCGCCGCCCGGCAGCTGGCCGAACTCGGTCGAACCCTTCAGATCCCACTGGGCGATGCTGGACTTGCCGTCCAGGGTCACGTTGCGCGTCACGCCCGGGGTGCCGGCGATGGTGGCCAGCGGCACGTTCTGCGTCATCAGGGTCTGCACGATGGGCAGATACAGGAAGCCGTTCGACAGCTGGTGGCGCTTGGATTCGTTGTACAGCAGCGCGCTATCCCAGTCCCAGCCGTAGTTCGTGCCCTGCAGGCCGGCCAGCAGGCGGGTGGCCTTGTTCTCGTTCGAGCTGCCGCCAGGGGCATTGACGAAGCGGTAGGCCACGGCCACCGGCACCGGGTTGGCCGTGCCGCGGGTCGGGTTGTCCGGATGGTCCACGCCCAGCACGGGGCGGAACGGGATGCCGGCGCCGTCCTTCGGGAACACGGTGGTGAGGCTGCGACCGGTCATGGTGCGCGACACGCCGTCGTAGAACAGTTCGGACTGGCTGTAAGCCGCTTCCGCGAACGCCTTCAGGTCGGCGCCCAGCTTGAACTCGGCGCGCGCCAACACGTTGCCGCTGCGGTTCTTGCCTTCCGCATCTTCGTACTGCCAGCCGTCATAGTTGCAGAACTTGTTGCCGATCAGCGGATCGTTGGAACGCATCGGCACCAGGGCCGTGGAACCGGTGCGGATGTCGGCCGGGTTGCAGCCCAGGTCGGCGCTCACATACTTGTTGTAGCTGCCGCTGCCGAGCTTCGATTCCTTGTAGAACACGGGATAGGCGCTGATGCCGCTGTAGAAGCTGCTCAGGCGGCCGTCCATGATGCGGCTCTGTTCCACCTGCGACGATTTGGCGTCCTTCAGCAGGGTACGGTCGCGCTGCGACACGTCGAACGCGACGAAGGCGTTGTAGTGGTTCTCCTCCAGGTCGCCGAAGCCGACCACACCGTTCAGGCCCGAGCGGCCGAACGCGTTATCCTGGTTGCGGCTGGCCTGCAGGCTCAGCTCGCCGCCCTTGTAGTTGCTCTTGGTGATGAAGTTGATCACGCCGCCGATCGCGTCCGAACCGTACACGGCCGACGCGCCATCCTTCAGGATCTCGACCCGCTCCAGCGCCGACAGCGGGATGGAATTCAAGTCGTACTGGGTCGACTGGCCGGCGTTCGGGTCGGCGTAGGCGGCCGGCGACATGCGGCGGCCGTTGATCAGGATCAGGGTCGAGGCGGAACCAAGGCCGCGCAGCGACGCCGTGGCCAGGCCCTTGGAGAAGCCGCCGTCGCGCGCATCGACCTGGTTGTTGGAACCGAGGGCCGGCACTTTGGCCATCAGGTCGGCCACCGACACGGCGCCCGTGTGCTCGATGTCCTTCTTGGTCAGGACCTGCACCACGGACGGGTTTTCCGTCGCGGTGCGCTTCAGGTTGGAACCGGTGATGACGACGCGCTCGACGTTCGCCTCATCGGCCGCGAACGCGCCCTGGCTCCAGCCCACGCAGCCAAGCAGCGCGATGGCCTGGACAATAATTTTCTTCTGCATTCAAAAACTCCCTCAACGTGGTGACCAGCGGTTCGTGGCCGCCTGCACCAATAAAAAAAACCGCCGTAGCGGTCCCGTCCGTTATGTTAGCGAAAATGAACATTGTTCTCGCCAACAAGATTTCGATTGTAGCAACATTAAGATACATTAAGATACATGACCATCGCGTCAACGAGGACATTCCGGCAATTTCATTAAAAATACAACAGATTGCGGAAATAAACCCCCATTCCGATTGACAAACAAAAAGCCAGCAGGCCAAGCCACGCCGGGCCGCGTACGGTAAAATGGCGGGTTGTCGCGCGCCCCGGCGCCGCCCCGCTCTCCGCTAGCTACGGAGCCCTGGAACCACTGAACGAAACCACCATGTTGCGAATCAACGAAGTCAAACTCCCGCTGAACCACACCGAGCCGGAACTGCCGGCCGCCATCCTGGCCCGGCTGGGCATCCCGGCCGCCGACCTGCGCGGCTACACGGTCTTCAAACGCAGCTACGACGCGCGCAAGAAATCGGCCATCGTCCTCATCTACGCGATCGACGTCGAGGTGGCCGACGAGGCGGCCGTGCTGGCCCGCCTCAAGCACGACATCCACCTGACGCCGTCGCCCGACACGTCGTACACATTCGTCGCCAGCGCCCAGCAGCTGGCCGGCCATGACCGGAACGACCGCCCGGTCGTGATCGGCACCGGCCCGTGCGGCCTGTTCGCGGCCCTGATCCTGGCGCAGATGGGCTTGCGCCCCATCATCGTCGAACGCGGCAAGCAGGTGCGCGACCGCACCGTGGACACCTTCGGCTTCTGGCGCAAACGCGAACTGAACCCGGAATCGAACGTGCAGTTCGGCGAAGGCGGCGCCGGCACCTTCTCGGACGGCAAGCTGTACAGCCAGATCAAGGACCCCAAGCACTACGGCCGCAAGGTGCTGACGGAATTCGTCAAGGCCGGCGCGCCCGAGGAGATCATGTACGTGAGCAAGCCGCACATCGGCACCTTCCGCCTGGTCAAGATGGTCGAGCAGATGCGCGCCACCGTCGAGGCGCTGGGCGGCGAGTACCGCTTCGAGAGCAAGGTGGTCGACATCGACATCGAGCAGACGCCCGAGGGCGGCCAGGTGCGCGGCGTGACGCTCGAGGGCGGCGAGCAGATCGCCACCCGCCACGTGGTGCTGGCCGTCGGCCACAGCGCGCGCGACACCTTCCAGATGCTGTACGACCGCGGCGTCTACATCGAAGCCAAGCCGTTCTCGGTCGGCTTCCGGGTCGAGCACCCGCAGTCGCTGATCGACCAGTGCCGCTTCGGCCCCAACGCCGGCCACCCGATCCTGGGCGCGGCCGACTACAAGCTGGTGTACCACGCCTCCAACGGCCGCGCCGTGTACAGCTTCTGCATGTGCCCGGGCGGCACCGTGGTGGCGGCCGCGTCCGAGCCGGGCCGCGTGGTCACCAACGGCATGAGCCAGTATTCGCGCAACGAGCGCAACGCCAACAGCGCCATCGTGGTCAGCATCTCGCCCGAGGTCGACTACCCGGGCCACCCGCTGGCCGGCATCGAATTCCAGCGCCGGCTGGAGGAGAAGGCGTTCGAGCTGGGCGGCGGCACCTACAACGCGCCGGGCCAGCTGATGGGCGACTTCGTGGCCGGCCGCGCCTCGACCGAATTCGGCAGCGTGATCCCGTCCTACAAGCCGGGCGTGCACCTGACCGACCTGGCCACCATCCTGCCCGAGTTCGCCGTGACGGCGCTGCGCGAGGCGTTCCCCGCGTTCGACAAGCAGATCAAGGGTTACTTCAAGCACGACGCCGTGCTGACGGGACTGGAGACGCGCACCTCGTCGCCGATCCGCATCAAGCGCCGCGACGACACGCTGCAAAGCCTGAACACGCGCGGCCTGTTCCCGGCCGGCGAAGGGGCCGGCTACGCGGGCGGCATCCTGTCGGCCGGTGTGGACGGCATCAAGGTGGCCGAAGCCGTGGCGCTGTCGATGCTGGCCGAACAGCAGCCAGCCTGACGCGCGCCCGGCCCGTCGCCGGCCGCCGCCACCGCCCTACAACCAGCCGGCGCGCTTGAAGCGCCGGTACAGGTACAGGCACACCGACACCATGATGGCGACGGCGGCCGGATAGCCATACTTCCACTCCAGCTCCGGCATGACCTTGAAGTTCATGCCCCAGATGCCGGCGAAGGCGGTGCAGATGGCGAAGATGGCGGCCCAGGCGGCCAGCCGCTTGTTCACCTCGCCCTCCTCGATGGCCACCATCGACAGGTTGACCTGGATCGCCGTGCTGATGGTGTCGCGCACGTTGTCGAGCGTGGCGCTGATGCGGTGCAGGTGGTCGTGCACGTCGCGGAAGTATTCCTGGGTGTCCAGGCACATGGCCGGCACGCGGCCGCCGTGCAGCTTGCCGGTCGCCTCCATCAGCGGCAGCACGGCGTGGCGCACGGCCATCACCTTGCGCTTGAGTTCATACAGCCGTTCGATGTTGTCGCGCTGCGAGCCGTGCAGGAAGATGCGCTCCTCGATCTCCTCCAGCTCCACCTCCAGCGCATCGGCCACCGGGAAATAGCGGTCGACCACGGCGTCGAGCAGGGCGTACAGCACGAAGGCCGGGCCCTGGCGCAGCAGATGCGGCTCGTGCTCGGCGCGCGCGCGCACGCCGAGGAAGCCGTGGCTGCTGTTGCTGCGGTTCGACAGCACGTAGTTGGCGCCGACGAACACGTCCACCTCGCCCACCGTCAACTGCTCGTGCTCGAACTCCACCATCTTGGCCACCACGAACAGCGAGTCGCCGTATTCCTCGATCTTGGGGCGCTGATTGCCGCGCTGCGCATCCTCCACGGCCAGTTCGTGCAGGCCGAACTCATGCCGCATGACGGACAGCTCGGCCGCGTCCGCGTCGCGCAGCGCGACCCACACGAAGCATTCGGGGCGGGAGACGTACTCGCTGATGTCCTCGACGGGAATATCGGCCAGCTTCTGGCCATCCTGGTACACCACGCAGTTAATCAGCATACAAATCCATAAAAAAAAAGCTCCTGGCGAACAAGCCAAGAGCTTACCGCATTGCGCGGGCCGCCGGGGACGCGACGGACGTCAGTCGTCCTTGGCGCCGTCGATGCCCAGTTCGGCGATCTTGCGGGTGATGGTGTTGCGGCCTATGCCCAGCCGCACGGCGGCGTCGTTCTTGCGCCCGTGCGTGTGCTTGAGGGCGGTGCGGATCAGGGCCGATTCGAACTGGCGGCCGAGCACGTCCATCACCTCATGCTGGCCGTTGCTGAGCATGCTCGCGGCCTGCAGTTCCAGCAGCGTGAGCCAGCTGTCCGGCCCGCCGTGCAAGGTGGCCTCGGCCAGCGCCGGCGGCACCGACGACACGGTGCCGTGGTGCGCCATGCTGAACGATTCGTGGGCCGGCGCCGGCGCGGCCGGGCTGTGGCCGCCCGGGTCCTGGCCCTGGGTCAGCTCCAGCGGCAAGTCCTTCACCTCCACCGTCTGGCCGGGCGCCATCACGGTGATCCAGTTGCACAGGTTCTCGAGCTGGCGCACATTGCCCGGCAGGTCCAGGCCGCTCAGGAAATGCAGCGTGGCGTCGCTCATGCGCTTGGCTTCCACGCCGAGCTGGCGCGCGCTCTGCACCAGGAAATGGCGCACCAGGATGGGGATGTCCTCGCGCCGCTCCCGCAAACTGGGCAGGCGCAGGCGGATCACGTTGAGCCGGTGGTACAAGTCCTCGCGGAACAGGCCGTCGCGCACGCGCTGTTCGAGGTTCTGGTGGGTGGCCGTGATCACGCGCACATTGGCCTTCAATGGCTGGTGCCCGCCGACGCGGTAGAAGTGGCCGTCCGACAGCACGCGCAGCAGGCGCGTCTGCAGGTCGAACGGCATGTCGCCGATCTCGTCGAGGAACAGCGTGCCGTTCTCGGCCTGCTCGAAGCGGCCGCGGCGCGTGGCCTGGGCGCCCGTGAACGCGCCGCGCTCATGGCCGAACAGTTCCGACTCCAGCAGGTCCTTGGGGATGGCGGCCGTGTTCAGCGCGATGAACGGCTGCGCCGCGCGCGGGCTGTGCTTGTGCAGCGCGCGCGCCACCAGCTCCTTGCCGGAGCCGGATTCGCCGGTGATCAGCACCGTCACGTTCGATTGCGACAGGCGGCCGATGGCGCGGAACACCTCCTGCATGGCCGGCGCCTGGCCGAGGATCTCGGGCGTGTCGGCCGGGCCCGATTCCACGCTGGTTTCGCGCAGGCTCTCGTCGAGCGCGCGCCGGATCAGTTCGACGGCCTTGTCGATGTCGAACGGCTTGGCCAGGTATTCGAAGGCGCCGCCCTGGAACGCGGCCACGGCCGAGTCGAGGTCGGAGAACGCCGTGATGATGATGACGGGCAGGCCCGGGTGGCGCGACTTGACCAGCGCCAGCAGATCAAGGCCGGAGTCGCCCGGCATGCGGATGTCGGACACCAGCACCTGCGGCGTCTCGTACTCGAGCGCGGCGATGGCGTCGCGCGCGTTCGAAAAACTCTTGGTGGCGAGGTTTTCCCGCGCCAGCGCTTTTTCCAGTACCCAACGGATCGACTCGTCGTCGTCTACTATCCAGATTGGCTTCATGTGTAATGTGGTTCCCGCAATTGGATCGGCTATCAAGGGACCCCGGATGCGCACCGGCCGGCGCGCTGCTTATGGCAGCGGCAGCAGGATGCGGAAATCCGTGTATCCAGGCCGGCTCTCGCACTCGATCACGCCCAGGTGCTGCTGCACGAAGGTTTGCGCCAAGGTCAATCCCAGACCGCTGCCGCCTTCCCTGCCCGACACGAGCGGATAGAAGATGCGGTCGCGGATCTGGGGTGCGATGCCCGGTCCATTGTCGATGATATGCAAATCTAATGCCAGCCCGTAGCGGACCTTGGCCAACGTCACCTGGCGCGCCACGCGGGTCTTGAAAATCAGCTCCGCGTCGCCGGCCTCGATGCGGGCCGACAGCGCCTGGGCCGCGTTGTGGGCGATGTTGAGCACGGTCTGGATCAGCTGCTCCTTGTCGCCGCGGAACTCGGGAATCGAGGCGTCGTAGTCGCGCCGGATCGCCAGCCCGGTGGGGAACTCGGCCAGGATCAGGCTGCGCACGCGCTCGCACACCTCGTGGATGTTGACGTCGCCCACGATGTGCGGCCGGCGGTGCGGCGCCAGCAGGCGGTCCACCAGCGTTTGCAGCCGGTCGGCCTCCTTGATGATGACCTGCGTGTATTCGCGCAGCTGGCCCAGGTGCAGCGGCGGCAATTCCATCTCCAGCAGCTGGGCCGCGCCGCGGATGCCGCCCAGCGGGTTCTTGATCTCGTGCGCCAGGTTGCGGATCAGCTCCTTGTTGACCTGGCTCTGGTCGAGCATGCGCTCCTCGCGGTCCAGCTTGAGGTGCTGCAGATGCTCGCGCAGCTCGATCAGGATGTGGTCGCGCGGCTCGTCGAGCGCCGAGACGATGCTGTGCACGTGCAGCGGGTCGCGCCCGGCCCGCTCCAGCGTCAGGTCCTGGCGCAGGTCGGCGAACTTGTGCTGGCGCGCCTGGATGCAGATGTGCTCGAGCTCCTCGGGGTTGAGGAACTGGGCGCTGAGCTTCTGGCGCGACAGCGCCTTGAGCGAGCTCTCCAGCAGGTTCTCGGCGGCCGCGTTGGCGTAGGCGATGCGGCCGGCGCCGTCCACCAGCACCACGGCCGAGGCCAGCAATTCCAGCCCGGCCAGCGACGGCATGGCCTCGCCCGCGTGGGCGCTCGTGTTCACAGCATTCATCGGATATTCGCGATCTCGCGCTTCAAGGCTTCGATATTCTTTTCCGAGCGGCTGATGCTGTCGCGCATCTGCGCCACCCGTTCCTGGTATTTGGCGTAGTTGCGTTCATCGCCGTGGCGTTCCGGCTCGCCGTTGTTGAACTCCTTGCGCAAGTCGGCCAGCTTCTGCTGTTCGTTGCGCAACTCCTCGTTGAGGATGCCGAGCCGGTCGGCGTCGCGCGCCTTCTGTTCGGCGCTGTCGACGCGCGGAAAATCGGCCGGCGCCGGCGCGGCGCGCATGGGGGCGGGCGCCTGGCGGCGCGGCGGCGCCGGGATGGCGTTGCCGGGCACGTCGAGCAGCTTGCAGCCCGGCTTGTTGGTGTCCGTCAGCTCCTTGTGGCCGGCCGCGTCCACGCACAGGTAGATGGGGCCGTCGGCCCGGGCGGCGCTGGCTGCCAGCAACAGCAGCAACGGTAGTAAGCGTGTTGTCATTCCCTATCCGTGAAGAACTTCGATGCAACCCGAATATACAACATCCAAAGAAAAACGCGAGGAAAGCCGGGGCTCGCCTCGCGTTCTGGCCATACGGCGGGCGCCGGCCCGGGGGCCGGCGCGCTGCCATTACAGCGAGTAGTACATGTCGAATTCGATCGGGTGCGTGGTCATGCGCATACGCTGCACGTCCTGCATCTTCAGTTCGATGTAGGCATCGATCATCGAATCGCTGAACACGCCGCCACGGGTCAGGAACTCGCGGTCTTTGTTCAGGTTGTCCAGCGCCTCTTCCAGCGAGGAGCAGACGGTCGGGATCAGTGCATCTTCCTCAGGCGGCAGGTGGTACAGGTCTTTGGAAGCGGCTTCGCCCGGATGGATCTTGTTGATGATGCCGTCCAGACCGGCCATCAGCAGCGCGGCGAAGCACAGGTACACGTTCGCCAGTGGGTCCGGGAAACGGGTCTCGATGCGGCGGCCCTTAGGATTGGCCACGTGCGGGATGCGGATCGAAGCGGAACGGTTGCGGGCCGAGTAGGCCAGCTTGACCGGGGCTTCGTAGCCTGGCACCAGGCGCTTGTACGAGTTGGTGCCCGGGTTGGTGATGGCGTTCAGGGCCTTGGCGTGCTTGATGATACCGCCGATGTAGAACAGCGCGGTGTCGGACAGGCCGGCATAGCCGTCGCCGGCGAACAGGTTCTTGCCGTCTTTCCAGATCGACTGGTGCACGTGCATGCCCGAGCCGTTGTCGCCCACGATAGGCTTAGGCATGAAGGTGGCGGTCTTGCCGTAGCTGTGCGCCACGTTCCACACCACGTACTTCAGGTTCTGGGTCCAGTCGGCGCGCTCGACCAGGGTCGAGAACTTGGTGCCGATTTCGTTCTGGCCGGCGCCGGCCACTTCGTGGTGGTGCACTTCGACCGGGATGCCCAGCGATTCGAGGATCAGGCACATTTCCGAACGCATGTCCTGGAAGCTGTCGACTGGTGGCACTGGGAAGTAGCCGCCCTTGACCGCTGGACGGTGGCCGCTGTTGCCGCCTTCGATTTCCTTGTCGGTGCTCCACGAGGCTTCGTCCGATTCGATCTTGACGAAGCAGCCGGACATGTCGACCTTCCAGCGCACGCTGTCGAAGATGAAGAATTCCGGCTCGGGACCGAAGTAGGCGGTGTCGCCCATGCCCGACGATTTCAGGTAGGCTTCGGCGCGCTTGGCGATCGAGCGCGGGTCGCGGTCGTAGCCCTTGCCGTCCGACGGTTCGATCACGTCGCACTGCATGAACAGGGTGGTTTCTTCCATGAACGGGTCGATGTTGGCCGTGTTCGGATCCGGCAGCAGGATCATGTCGGACGCTTCGATGCCCTTCCAGCCGGCGATCGAGGAACCGTCGAACGCGTGGCCCGACTCGAATTTATCCATGTCGAAGTGCGACACGGGCACGGTCACGTGCTGCTCTTTACCACGGGTATCGGCGAAACGAAAATCAACGAATTTGACTTCGTTGTCCTTCACCATCTTCATCACTTCTGCGGCTGTCAATGCCATGCGAATCTCCTAAAGGGAATGTGTGGGTGAGCCGACCAACTGTGCGTGCGCGGATGTTCTGCGCGTCCCCGTGTAGTGCGACCGAAACTCATCATGGGGTTAAGCAGTATCCGTGCCAGCTCAAAATTCTCACCATCTGCCAGAACCAACTTGGAACTTGCTGGCAAATGATTCTAAAATCGTCCGGCCAGCCAAATCAGGCTGGTTTGCGCCAGCGCAAGACTGCTCCATTATGGTGCGATTTTGCGGAAATGCACCTATTTCGTGCATTTTCAAAAAAATCGCCAAAAATGCCCTCGTTTGGTGCGTGCGCGCTGCACGGACGTTCAGGGCCTCTATAATAAACTTAATCTCCTTTCCGGAACATAACATGAGCGATGTAGATGCAATCCTGGCCCTGGCCCGCGCCCGCAGCAAGGACTGGCCGTACGCCGGCGCCGTCAATCCGCAGGAAGCGTGGGAATTGCTGCAGGCGGACCCGCACATCAAGCTGATCGACGTGCGCACCAACGCCGAGCGCGACTGGGTGGGCCGGGTGGCCGTACCGGAGACCCAACATGGTGCGGTCCAGTGGTCGACCTACCCGGGCGGCGTGGCCAACCATGAGTTCATCGAGCAGCTCAACAGCCAGGCCCGCAAGGATCAGGTACTGTTGTTTTTATGCCGCTCCGGCGTGCGTTCGCGCCATGCGGCCAAGCTGGCCACGGAGTTTGGTTATCAACATTGCTACGATGTGCTGGAGGGCTTCGAGGGCGACAAGGACGAGGCCGGCCACCGCAAGAACGTCAACGGCTGGTGCCGGGCCGGCCTGCCGTGGGTGGGCGCCTGAGCTGACCCGGTCACGCCGGCGCGCGCCCGCTCACACGGGCACGGCCGCCGGCACGACGGGCGCGGCCTCGCTCAGCAGGCCCAGCACCCGCTCGCGCACGAAGTTGATGTGGCTGCGCAAGCCATACAGACCGTCGGCGAACGACAGCGGGATGGAAATCTGGTTGACCATCTCCTCGATCTCGTTGAGGCGCACCAGCTGCGCCGCGTAGATCTCCATGCGGCGCTCGCCCTGCGACTGGGCGTCCTCGAGCGCCTGCTCCACCGTGCGCAGCTGGCCGTACCAGCGGTACACGCGCGACCGGATGCGCCATACATACAGCGGCGGCACCACCTTCGACAGCGGCAGGATCAGCGCGCCCAGCCCCAGCACCAGCACCCACATGCGGTCGAAGAAATTGGCCAGCCAGAAGCTCATGTAGCGTTGCAGGAACGGCGGTCCATCCTTGTAGAATTTGGCGGCGGCCGGCGCGACGGGAATCTCGGTGTAGCGCGCCGACGGGAACTGGCCCTGCTGCTGGAACCAGCCGGCGCCGCTATGGATCGATGAGGCCGCCTGCACGAACAGGTCGATCAGCGCCGGGTGCAGGCTGTCGCGCGCCACCAGCGTGGCCGTGGGCGCGATCAGGTTGTAATCGACGGGCGGCAGGTCGCGGCCCAGGTCGACGATGCCGCGCGGCAGCACCACGTGGGTGAGGAACGGCAGCTTGCGCGCATACGCCTCGGCCTGGTCGAAATCGAACAACTGGATGCCCGGCGTCTGCAGCAGCATCTGGATCAGCGGCGCTTCCGGCGCCGAGGTGAACACGAGGCCGTCGATGCGCCCCTCCAGCAATTCCACCGTGGCCGGCGTGTTGGCCAGCGAGCTGCGGATCACCTCCTCGGGCTCGATGCCGTTCAGCGCCAGCACCTGCTTGAACAGGCGCGGCGCGCCCGCGCCCTTGGGACCGAAATTGATCTTCTTGCCCTTGAGCTGGGTGAGCCGGGTGATGGGCTTGCCCTTGGTCTCGCGCAGGAACAGCCACATCGGTTCCGTGAACAGGCTGCCCAGCGACACCAGCCCTTCCCGCTCCGCCGCCGCCTCGTCGGTCGAGCCGCTCTGCACGAAGGCGATGTCGACCGCGCCGCTCTTGAGCCGGCGCAGGTTCTCGCCCGAGCCGGCCGATTGCACCAGCGTGACCTTGACGCCATGCTTTTCCAGCGCGGCCGCGTATTTCTTGCCGATCTGTTCGTAGGCGCTGTTCTCCTGGCCGGTGGACAGCACCACGCGGCGCGGCGGCGAAGGATCGACCAGCACATAGGCGAGCACGCACACGCCGGCGAGGGCGAGCAAGGTGGGCGCGGCGGCGACGAGCAGGTCACGCACGGAAAATTGCGTGAACTTGAGGATTTTGGACATGGTGTGGCGGACAGGTTTCATGGGCTGTCACCTTGCCAACAATTGCGCCGTTTTGCAAGCGCCGCGCGCGCCGGACCGGGCGCGCGCGGCGCCCGGCCGGTGAGCGTCAGCCGCCGTTGCTGCCACCGCCGCACGGCGGCAACGGCGCGGCGGCGGCGGCGGCCGTGCCGGCGGCCGCGTTCTGGATGGTGGCCGGCTTGACCGGGTTCGGTTCGATCAGCGGCATCAGGCTCGGCGCCAGCACGGTCAGCAACTGCACCGGCAGCGCGCTGGTGAAGTCGTAGTTCTTCGATTCCGGCCCGCGCACATAGGCCGTCATGCTGCCGAAGAAGCGTTCGCCGATGTTGAACACGAACGTGGCCGAGCGGTTCACATAGCGCGACTCGATCAGGCGCCCGCCGGGGGCGAAGATGTCGAAGCGCTGGTCGCCGGTGCCGGTCTTGCCGCCGACCGGGATCACGGTGCCGTCCGATTTGACGAAGGCCATGCGGGCCCGCTTGGCCGTACCGTCCGACACCACGCCACGGATGGCGTCGACCACCACGCGCGCCACCTCCGGCGACAGCACCCGCTCGCTCAGCGTGCTCTTGCCGGGCGCCACCTGGGTGTCGTACGGCGTGCCGGCCGCGAAGTGAAGCGACGAGATGCGCTGGCTGGGCTTGCGCACGCCGCCGTTGACGAGGATGCCCATCAACTCGGCCAGCGCGGCCGGCCGGTCGGCCGAGGCGCCCAGCGTGGTGGCGTAGGACGGCACCAGCGAGTCGAACGGATAGCCCATCTTCTTCCACTGGGCGTGGATCTTCATGAAGCCCTCCATCTCCAGCAGGCCGACGATGCGCTTGTCCTGCGCGTGCTTGTGGTGGGTCTTGAACAGCCACTGGTAGACCTCCTGGCGCTGCTGCTCGCTGGCGGCCGTCATCTCGCTCAGCGTGGCGCCCGGATGGCTGCGCATGTAGGCCGCCATCCACATCTCCAGCGGGTGCACCGAGGCCAGGTAGCCGCGGTCGGCCAGCGACCACTTGTCGATCGCGTACTGCTCGTACAGCTTGGCCACGCGCTCGGGCGGCACCTCGTTCTGCGACGGCAGGTTGTCCTTCAGGAAGGCGGCGAACTGCTCCTCGGTCGCCTCCGGGTACAGCGTGCGGTGGATCACGGCCAGCCGCACCGGCGTGCCGCGGATGTTGGCCAGCAGCGTTTTTTCCAGCTCGTCGCCCTTCTTGCCCTTGTACTTGGCGTAGAAGCGGTTCATGAACTCGCGCCCCTCCTTGTCGGCGAAGCGGGCCAGGTACTCGGCGCGGCGCGGATCGTCGGCGTCCTGCAGCAGCGAGGCCGTGGAACCGGGCGACTGGAACATGTAGAACTTGGCCACGTCGCGCATCAGGCGCACGAACACCAGGTTGGTCGAGTGGCGCAGCGCCTCCGTCACGGTCAGGATCTTGTTGTTGTCTTCCTTGGAGAAGTTGCCGAAGTGGTGCAGGCCGCCGCCCGTGAAGAAGCCCTCGCCGGGGTTGCCCGAGTACTTGCGCTCCATGGCCGCGTTCAGCATCGGCGTCAGCTCGCGCCCGCCCTTGTCGAGCGGCAGCGCCTTGAAGTAGTCGATCGCCCACTGCGACAGCTTGTCCTGCGGATCGACCACCACCTTGTTCAGGGCCGCCGTGTCCATGCCGCCGTAGCGCGTGTGCAGCTGGTCGACGATGTCGAGGTAGGTGACCAGCGTGCGCAGCTTGGCCGTGGAGCCGAGGTCCAGCTTGGCGCCCTCGTTGATGTCGAGCGGCTGGTCGAAGTTATCGGTCTGCAGCCGCAGCAGGTTGGCCTGCTCGCCCTTCTCCAGCAGCGTGAAGCTGTACACCACGTGGGCCGGGTCGCCGTTGCCCAGCATGCCCTTGCCGGTCAGGCCGGCGGCCTTGGCCATCTCGGGGTCGCGCAAGTCGCGCAGCACCTGGGTGACGGCCTTCTGCGCGCGCGCGTCCAGCGTGCTGACCACGCTCAGGTCGAGCCGGTCCAGGTTGTACAGCCGGTTGTCGCCGATCAGGCTGGCCAGGTGGGTGCGCACCGCGTTCGACGCCTTGCGCGTCACATAGGACATGGCCGGCGCGGCCTGCACGCCGGTGCCGGTGGATGGTTGCAGGCGCTGCTTGAGGGCCGCGTCGCGCACGGCCGGCGTGATCACGCCTTCCTGGGCCAGCAGGCGCAGGTGGGAATTGGCCAGCGTCTCCAGGTCGGCCGTGCCCTCGCCCAGATAGTAGCTGGGGCGGCGCTGGGCGATCATCAGGCTCAGCGCCTGCTTGAACGCGAGCGCGCCGTCGGGCTGGTCGAGCTTGCCGCTGAGCAGGCGGTTGACCTCGGCGAAGTCGCGCCCGTACCAGACCCACATGCCGTCGCCGATGCCGTTCACCTCGCCGTAGCCGGGCTTGGCCGACAACGGCACGGTGTTGAGATAGTCGATCACGATCTGGCGCCGCACGGCCGAGGTGTCCTCGCCCTGCTGGTAGGCGCGCAGGCTGGCCGACACCATCTGCTGCAGCTTGTCCTTGAGGGTGCTGGTGCGCCCCTCGGGCGAGTGGCGGTACTTCTCGATCTGGGTCGCCAGCGTGCTGCCGCCGGCCGGGCGGTGGCCGCCCGAGAAGGTGCTGGCCGTCTTCTCCAGCACGGCCTTGCTCAGGCGGTCCCATTCGACGGCCGGATTACGCTTCGGGTATTTGCTGTCGAGCAGCTCGCGGTTCTCGATGAACAGCAGGCTGCGCACCAGCGCCGGCGGCGCCTCGCTGAACTTGCCGTACACGCGCTCCGGATAGCTGGCCGTAAACAGCGGCTGGGCGCGGCAATCGAAGATGGCCAGGCCGGTCTTGGTCTTTTCGCGGTAGGTGGTGAACAAGCCCATGTCGGTCAGCTCCACCAGCTTGGGCGAGAAACGGGCCTGGGCCGTGACGGTGTAGTCGCGCGTCTTGAGCTTGCCCAGGTAGTCGGGGATGTTGGCGTAGCCGAGCCGCTCGTCGTACGGGCTGTCCTTGGGGAAGCGGATGGACGCGCTGGGGCCCGGTTCCACGCGGTAGGTGAGCTTGCCCACCAGGTTGGAGAAGAACTGCGCCTGCATGGCCGAGGTGCGGATCTCCTGCAGCAGCCAGTACACGCCGCACGACAGCAGCACCAGCATGGCGACGATGAAGGCGTTGCGCGAGCGCTTGCTCTGGACCGGTTCGGACGGCGGCGGCGAGGCCGGCTGGGTGTGGGCCAGCAGCACGGCGTCGTCGGCCGGTGCGGGTGGGGGGACGGCGCGCAGATGGCGGCGCCGGCCATAGCCCATGGCGGCCGCGCCTGCGCGCAGTTTGCGCACCGCGCGCAGGACGATGCGGGGCCGGCGGAAACGTCGATTGCTTAACATAGGATTCAAACCGGTCAGTCGTTTGTTCAGTCACAGCGCGCGCCGCATCGCATCCACATCATCGCGATGAACAGCGGGCGCGCATCACTGCTGCTTGTCATGTTCATCACTTCGTTGGCTGTCTTGCAAGCGCACGTCCATCAGCACTTAACTCGTGTGCCGCGCACCCCGTTGACCGGGGCGCCGATCACACACAGCCTGGCATCCATTCCACCACATCGGCGCCACATGCATGGGCCGGTGCGCAGAAAAAAATGCGTTCGCCGGGGCTTTTCGCAAAAAAACAACGGCGCTTGCCGCACATAGGAAGCGCAGGGGGAGCGCCGTTCGCGCCCGGCGCGAACGGCCGTGAACACGGCGTGCCGCGAGGCGTCAGGAGAGGTGCTTGTACTCTACCTGCAGGCGCGACAATTCGGCGCACAGTTGCGCGAACGCGGCGGCCGTCGCCTCAGGCGCGCCCTTCACGCCGAGCTCGATGTGGCGGCGCGTGTTGGCGTCGCCCACGCTGGGCAGGCTGAACACCTTCACGCCCGCGAACTGCGCCTCGAGCGCCTCCATCAGCGGCGTCAGCGCCGACTCGGCCGTGCCATACACCAGCACCGACTGTTCGCTGTGCGGCGCGCGGTGGAACAGGTGGGCGTAGTGGTGGTCGAGCACCCACGCGATCATGGGCCAGGCCATGACCGGGAAGCCGGGCACGAAGTAATGCTCGCGCAGCGCGAAGCCGGCCACGTTGTTGTACGGGTTGGGGATCAGTTCGGCGCCCTGCGCGAACTCGGCCATCTTCAGCCGGTGCAGGTTCTCGGCCGAGTTCAGGTCGGCCGGCTGGCCGCTCTCCTCGCCCATCTGGATGATGCGCTGCTGGATGTTGCGCTTGCCCTGCTCGTGCAGCACCAGCGGCAGGCCCAGCGCGTCGGCCGCCGCCTGGCGCGTGTGGTCGTCCGGCGTGGCGCCGATGCCGCCGCAGGAAAACACGATGTCGCCGCTGGCGAAGGTGCGGCGCAGCGTGGCCGTGATGCGGGCCGGGTCGTCGCCCAGCACCTCGGCCCAGTCGAGCCGCATGCCGCGCTCGGCCAGCATCCGCACCACCTTGGTGAAGTGCTGGTCGGTGCGACGGCCCGACAGGATTTCGTCGCCGATGATGATCAATCCGATTGCCATATCCGTCCCCGGTTCAGTTTGCAAAATGTGGGACGGCGGTCGTGATACCAGAAAGGTATCAGGTGGCCGCCGCCGTATTGTCGTCGTTGATGTCGCGCATGGGCGGCGCCGCGCGCAGCCGTTCCAGCGCCTCCAGGCAGTAGTGGGCGAACCACAGCCCGGTGAAGATGAAGATCACCACGTACAGCCAGATCGAGGCGGCCGCCAGGAACGGGAACAGCACCACCGACAGGGCCGTGCCGCCCAGCCACAGCATGCCCGGCAGCGCGCCGGCCAGGCCCGACAGCACGCCGATGGCCAGCAGCGGCCAGCGGTGGCGGCGCAGCACCTCGGCCCGCTCGTCGGCGCTGGCATGGTCGGCCAGCGTGTCGTACACCATCACGCGGCAGGTGAGCCAGCCCCACAGCGCGGCCTGCACCACCAGCGCCAGCGGCGGAAACGCATACAGCGGCAGGGTGAGCAGCCACAATCCGATGAACACGAGCATGCCGACCAGCGCCGTGAGCGCGCTGCCGAGCAGGCTGCCGCCATGCTTGCGTTCGAGCTGGCCGTAGCGGCGCTGGCCCACGTGGCGCACGATGGCCGGCATGGCCGCCACGCCGATGAACACGAGGGCCGTCAATATCATCAACGGCAACAGCAGCAGCATGGCGATCATGGGCACCACCACCGTCTTCAGCATGCCCAGCCCCAGCGACGTGAGCAGGCTGGAGCTGTAGGCGAAGGCGTCGTGCTGGATGAACAGCGCGTGCAGGGCATCGATCAGCGGCTGCAGGCCCACGTACAGCAGGCCGGCCCACAGCACGACGGCCAGCGCGAACGGGATCACGCTCAGCAGCAGCATGCGGCCGTGCAATTGCGACATCCAGGCGCGGCCATACGACCGCATCAGCGCGCCCATCAGGGCTGGCTCCCGCGCGGCGCGGGCATGGCGGGGGATGAATCGGATGGGGGGTATGACAGGCGGTGTGACATGCGGCTTCGCTTCCATTCCAGGGGGGTGGCCGGCCCATGCCGGCGACGCCCGCCGATGATACTCCAGCGCGGCCGCTTTTTGGCGGGCCGCGGCCGCTTGTTCTACAATGCGGGATTATCGTCAACGACCCAACAAGGAAAACCATGTCCACCATCACCACCGCCTCGGGCCTGCAATACATCGAACTGACCGTCGGCGAAGGCGCCGAAGCCAAGGCCGGCCAGAACGTCACCGTGCATTACACCGGCTGGCTGCGCAACGACGACGGCAGCAAGGGCCCGAAATTCGATTCGAGCAAAGACCGCAACGATCCGTTTGAATTCGCGCTGGGCGCCGGCATGGTGATCCGTGGCTGGGACGAAGGCGTGCAGGGCATGAAGATCGGCGGCGTGCGCCAGCTGATCATCCCGGCCGACCTCGGCTACGGCTCGCGCGGCGCCGGCGGCGTGATCCCGCCAAACGCCACCCTGATCTTCGACGTGGAACTGCTGGCCGTTTAAGATTCCAAGCGACGTCGTTCCCGCGCAGGCGGGAACGACGTGCAAACTCAGCGCGACCATCCAGGTCCTCAGCGCTGCCACCCCCGCCGCAACGCCTCCAGTTCCGCCCTAGGCTCCAGCATCTCGCCCACGATGCGCTGGTCTACCGCCTCCAGCAGGGCCGTCGGCATCTCCGCCCCGCCGTGCACCATGTTCTCCCCGCGCTTATAGACGCCCATCGGCGGCGGCGCTTTGCCGCCCTGCACCAGCACCGGAATCCGCCATGCGTCACCGGCGCGGCAGGCCAGTCCCGTCACCTCCTGGCCCGTGCCGGCCAGGGTGAACGTGCGGCAGTAGCCACCCTCGCGCGACAGGAAACTGAGGCCGATCCGCACTTCGCTCGACGCCGTGGCCGCGCCGCCCATCTGCAAGCTGAGCGCCGACGCCAGCGCGCCCTGCGCGGCCAGCATGCCGTCACGCGTGACCACGGCCGACACCGGCGCCGGCGGTCCGAACCACGCGGGCTGCCAGCGGGCCAGGCCGAATTTGCCGGCCACCATCCCCACCAACAGCACCAGCGCCAGCGCGCCCCACTCCAGCCAGCCCCAGTGCCGCCGGCGCGCGCGCCGCGCCGCGCTGTGGTTGGCGGCCCGGCTGGCGCGCACGGCGTCCAGCTGCACCACGTTGGCGCCGCGCCGCGCCCGCGCGCCCTCGCGCGGCGCCTGGGCCGCGTACTGGCCGTCGCGCAGCGCCCGGTAATGGGCCACGCGGCGCGCCACGCTGTCGTCCTGCCGCATGGCGTCCTCGACGGCGCGGCGGGTCGCCTCGTCCAGTTCGCCGTCCGCGTAAGCAATCAGGGTCTCGTCCGAAAAACTCATGATGATGTCCTCGCTGGTACAGATCATAACCCTTTGCGGGGCCGCGCGGGCGCGCCACAGGCGCCGGCGTCGCGGCTTTTTCGCCGCCCGCGCGGGCCGCTGTCAGACAAGGCAGAACGTGGTGCGGCGCCGCATAACGCCCGCCAACACTGGCGATTTTACGGCGCGCGGCGTGGCATGGCAGCTACTGTATGGCCCGCTTCAACGAGAAACCATTACATTTGACAATATTTATGCTAATCTGCGCGCTCTATTAACCAAGGAGGTAGTAATGAAAAAAGGCGAATTGATTGCAGAGTTTGCGAAACGCACCGAGATGTCCGCTGCTGCCGCCAACGGTGCGGTAAACACGCTGATCGCCATCATCACCGAGCGCCTGAAAAAGGGTGACACGGTAGGCATCACCGGCTTCGGCACGTTCGCCGTCGCCAAGCGCGCTGCCCGTAAAGGCCGCAACCCTGCCACCGGCGAAGCGATCAAGATCGCCGCGTCGAAGACCCCGAAATTCTCCGCTGGCGCGACGCTGAAGGCCGCCGTCAATCCGAAGAAGAAGTAAGACCCGCGCAGTAGCGATACTGGACAAGTGCCTGACCAGGCACCGGAACCGGCGGCCCGGCGCGCAAGCGCAGGCCGCCGTTCTGTTTTTCAGACCGCGTCCATCAGCGCCAGCAGCACCAGCTTCTCGAACTCCGGTTCGAAGCGGCGGATGATGTTCTCCGGATCGCGCGCCAGCGCGTCGTCCGTGACGATGCCGAACTGCACCCCGCCGTTGTAGCTGAGGATGGACACCCCGATGCCGATGTCGCCCGACTGCGGCACCCAGAACATGACCTGGTCGAGCTGGCTGCCGGCCATGTACAGCGGCGTGCGCGGCCCCGGCACATTGCTCATCACGGCCGTGGCCTTGCGGGCGAAATAATTCTGAATCTCATTCTGCACCTGCTTGGGCGTGGCGCCCAGCACGCCGAGCACCGACATGGCCACCAGCGCCGTGTAGCCGCCCTTCAGGTCGTCCATGCGACGCTGCACCTCGCGCAGCCGCGCCACCGGGTCCTCCAGCCCCACCGGCAGCACCAGCGGCACCAGGCCGAAGGCGTTGCCGAGCTTCTGGTGGCCGTCCGCCTTGCGCAGGTTGACCGGCACCATCACGCGCAGCTCGCAGGCCGGCTCCACCGTGTCGCCGCACGCGCGCAGGTAGGCGCGCAGGGCGCCGGCCACGCTGGCCATCAGCACGTCGTTGATCGAGCAGCCATAGGCCTTGCTGATGGCCTTGACCTCGGACAGCGGCAGCGGCTCGCTCCAGGCCACGTGCTTGCGGCCGTTGGGTTTGCCCTTCAGGCGGGTGGCGCTGTCGGCCTCCATGGTGGTGAGCTTGACCGCGTCCAGCGCCAGCCTGGTGGCCGTCTGGCCCAGCTGGCCGATCCTGCCGACCACCTGTGGCATGTCGGTCCACAGCCGCATCGACTTGAGCCACATGGCCGACGACAGGTCGATGGCCTTGACCGTGGTGGCCGTGATCGGCAGCAGGATCTGCTCCCACGGATTCTCCTCGGCCGCCTCGACGGCCAGCTCGGACGGCCGGTGCAGCTGGCTGTCCGGGTGGGCGCCGAACATGGACATGAACACGCCCACCAGCGCCACGCCGTCGGCGATGCAGTGGTGGATGCGCACGACCAGGGCCTGGCGCAGCTTGCCGTCCTCGCCCACGCAGTTGTCGACCAGGTGCATCTGCCACAGCGGCAGCACCGGGTCCAGCGGCTGCTGCGACAGCCGGCCCACCAGCGCCTGCAGCGACGGCTTGTTGCAGCCGCCATCGTCGGCGTCGTCCAGGCGCAGGTGCACCACGTGGTCGTCCAGGTTCACTTCCTGCTCCTGCCACCAGGCGCCCGTCAGGTCCGTCACCACGCGGCTGCGGAAGCGGCGGTAGGCGAGGAAACGGGTGGTGAGCGCCTCCTTGAGGCCATCGAGCGCGATGGGCTGGCTCATCATGGCCACGCCCACGATCATCATCTGGTTGCCCTCCGAATCCATCCTCAGCCATGCCGTATCCACGGTCGACATCTTCTTACGGCCAAACAAGGCTTTGGACAACATTCGAGCATCTCCTCTAAGGTTTGTGGTCTGTTTGTTTGTATTATGTCGCTGATCGGGATGTCAATGCGCTAAGTATTTATAGTGACATTGCTCTAACAACAATATGTGCAACACTTTTAGCCCACAGGAGCCGTTATGAGTTTACAAGAGCAATTCGCGCAGGCGCAGGCCGATTCCAAGAACCTGCCCGAGCGTCCGGACAATATGACCCTGCTGAAGATCTACGCCCTGTTCAAGCAGGCCAGCAGCGGTGACGTGGAAGGTGCGCGTCCTGGCTTCACCGACATGGTGGGCCGCGCCAAGTATGATGCCTGGGCCGCCCTCAAGGGCAACAGCCAGGAACAGGCGATGCAGCAATACATCGACCTGATCGAAGAACTGAAGGGCTGATCCAGTCCACCGGATGCACAGAGCGGGGCCGCGGCCCCGCTCTTTTTTTGGCCGCCGCTCAGGCCTTGCCGCCAAACACCTTCTGCATGTTTTCCGCGACCTTGTGTTCGATCTTGTGGGCGAACGCGCTGAGCAGGAATCCCAGTTTGATCTGCATCTGCGCCTGATGCTTGTGCAGCGTGAGCGAGCCGGACACGCCGCTGCGCTCGAAGTGCAGCACGTCGCCCTGCCAGTTGCATGCGATGTCGAATTCCTCGGCCATCTGCTCGGCCACTTTCTCCGCCGCTTCGCGGGCTTTCTTGTGTGACAGGTGGTGATCCTGCACGATGTTGATGTCCGCCATCTGGCCTTCCTCACTTGTTGAACCAGCCGCCATGATGCCAGTTGGCACGGCGCGGCGCTAGTGTGGCGGCTAGTGCAGTGGCGGGTGCGGTTGCCAGCCCAGCACCGCCAGCAGGGCCGCGAAACCGACCACGTAGGCCAGCGCCACATGCCAGCCGTGGCGCAGCCACAGCAGCACCGAGCGGGCCTCCGGGTACTGGCCGCTGAGCGCCACCCCGGCCGAGGAACCGAACCAGATCATGGAGCCGCCAAAGCCGACCGCGTAGGCCAGGTAGCCCCAGTCGAAGCCACCCTGGCGCAGCGCCAGCGCCGTCAGCGGGATGTTGTCGAACACGGCCGACACGAAGCCGAGCGCGAGCGCGCTTTGCCACGACGCGGCCGGCAGCGCCTGCACCGGCATCATGGACGCCGACCACACCAGCGCCAGCAGGAACACGGCGCCGCGCAAGGCGCCGGGCAGCTCGTGCCAGTCGGGCCGGCGCCACAGCGCGGTGACGCCCAGCGTCAGCCACACGGCCGCGCCCAGGAACGGGAACACGCCGATCCAGTCCGGGAAGCGCACGCTGAGCAGCACGTTGGTCAGCACCGCCGCCACCAGCACGCCGGCCACGATGGCCACCCGCGCCCATTCGACGCGCACGCCGGCCGGGGCATCCTTGACGATGGGACTGTGGGCCTGCTGCTGGCGGGCCGCCGGCAGCGCGCACACCAGCAGCGCCGCGCCGGCCGCCACGTAGGCATGCAGCACCTGCGACGGCGCCACCCCGGCCAGCCACATCATGGTGGTGGTGGTGTCGCCCACCACGCTGCCCGCGCCGCCGGCGTTGGAGGCGGCCACGATGGCGGCCAGGTAGCCGATGTGCACCCTGCCCCGGAACACGCTGTGGGCCACGGTGCCGCCGATGATGGCGGCGGCGATGTTGTCGAGGAAGCTGGAGATGAAGAACACCAGCACCAGCAGCATGAACGGTCCCTTCCAGTCGTCGGGCAGGTAGTCGGGCAGGATGTCGGGAATGCGGCTGCGCTCGAAATGCCTGGCCAGCAGGGCGAAGCCGAGCAGCAGCGCCAGCAGGTTGGCCAGCCCCACCCACTCGTGCCCGGCATGGGCCAGCAGGCCGGCCACGCCGGCCCCCTCGCCGAACGGCGCCCACAGCACCTTGTAGAGCGTGATCACAAGCGCCCCGCCCAGCGCCGTCAGCATGGTCGAGACGTGGGCGAAGGCCACCATGCCCAGCACCATGGCGAACAACAGGAATTCCAGCGGGATGCCGGCCAGGGCGGGCGTGACGGGATGGGGCATGCGGTCTCCGGGTAGGTGCGCCGGCTGGGCCGGCTTGTCGTGTTTGTCCCGGATTCTAGCGCACCGCGCCAACGCGCGGACATTTGCGGCCACGCAAACCCTTCCGGCCCGCGCGGCGCCTGATCACACCAATCTTGACTAGCGTCATCACCCCATCCCCCGGGGCATGCTACTGTCGCTACCCAGTAGAAAAAAGCACCTGTCAGCACGCCGCTAGCGCCCGCGCCGGCGGCGCGGCGCCGTGCGCGGGCAAGCGCGCGGGGCGCATTTGCTTATAGGGATTGTATCTAAGCGCAATTTGTGAGATGAGGCAAATTACCTTAAAATACAGTGCTTTGCTGAAGTTGGCATGGCAGATACGACGCCGCTGACGAACCAGCGCACCAACATTGATAGGACTGTTATGACTCACGTTGTCACCGAATCTTGCATCAGCTGTCGTTACACCGATTGCGTCGATGTTTGCCCGGTAGATTGTTTCCGCGAAGGCCCGAATTTCCTGGCGATCGACCCTGACGAATGCATCGACTGCGCCGTGTGCGTGGCCGAATGCCCGGTCAACGCCATTTTCGCTGAGGAAGATGTGCCGTCGGACCAGCAGCAATTCATCAAGATCAACGTCGAACTGGCCCGCAACTGGCCCTCGATCACCAAGACCAAGGCGGCCCTGCCGGAAGCGGAAGAGTTCAAGGACGTCAAGGACAAGCTGCACCTGCTGGTTCGCTAACAGCGTCCCGATAGCGCGTCCGGCACGGCCGGCTGGCAGGCAGCAACAGGCAGTGTTCAGGCGTGTTCGCCGCGTGCGCGCGGCGTGCCGGGTTGTTGCCCGAATATTGCCTGAAACTTGCCTGAATATTCACGCAACAACAGGGAATATCGTATGGACAGCGTCACCCCCACCCCAGCAGCAGGCGTCATCGAAGCCGATGCCGTCATCATCGGCGCCGGCCCGGTCGGCCTGTTCCAGGTCTTCGAACTGGGACTGCTCGAAATCAAAGCCCACGTGATCGACTCGCTCCACGCCGTGGGCGGCCAGTGCGTGGAACTGTATCCGGACAAGCCGATCTACGACATTCCCGCCGTGCCCTCGTGCACGGGCCAGGAGCTGACCGACAACCTGCTCAAGCAGATCGCGCCGTTCGACCCCACCTTCCACCTGGGCCAGGAGGTGACCGTGGTCGAGCGCCGCGAGGATGGCCGTTTCAACGTTGAAACGAGCACCGGCACCCGCTTCCTCGCCAAGACCATCTTCATCGCGGCCGGCGTCGGCTCGTTCCAGGCCCGCACGCTGAAGGTCGACGGCATCGAGCAATTCGAGAACAGCCAGTTGTTCTACCGCGTCAAGGAACCCGCCCTGTTCGAGGGCAAGAACCTGGTGATCTGCGGCGGCGGCGACTCGGCGCTGGACTGGGCCCTGAACTTCGTCGGCAAGGCCGAATCGGTGGTGCTGGTGCACCGCCGCGAGGACTTCCGCGCCGCGCCGGCCTCGGTGGCCAAGATGAAGGCCCTGTGCGAACAATACGAAATGCAGCTGATCATCGGCCAGGCCACCGGCTTCGAGAGCCGCGACGGCAAGCTGACCGAGCTCAAGGTGACGGGCGCCGACGGCGTCACGCGCCGCGTGCCGCTCGACATGCTGCTGGTGTTCTTCGGCCTGTCGCCCAAGCTGGGCCCGATCGCCGACTGGGGCCTGGACATCGAACGGCGCCAGCTCAAGGTGCAAAGCACGGAGAAGTTCGAAACCAACGTGCCCGGCATCTTCGCCGTGGGCGACATCAACACCTATCCGGGCAAGAAGAAACTGATCCTGTCGGGCTTCCATGAAGCTGCTCTGGCCGCTTTTGGTGCGGCGCCATACATCTTCCCGGACAAGAAAATCCACATGCAATACACGACCACGTCGCCCAAATTGCACAAGGTGCTGGGCGTGGAAACCCCCGTGTTCGACTAGGAATCTGGCGCCGTTCCGGCCCATCCTCCTACAGAAAAGCAGCGGAAACGCTGCTTTTTTTTATTCTGGCTGCGTTATGATGACCGCAGGAGCCAAAAAAAAACGCACGTTCCTTTTCGGAAACAGCAGTATCATCATGCTAGGCACCCGCAAAGCGAGGCTACAAGCCTTTCTTGACGGAATCCCGAAATGCTTTACGACACGAACAAATATCCTATAATTGGTCTATGATGTAATAGCGTTGGTGCGCTGCACCATCCTCACTGCCGGGAATATCTATGCTCTACCAACTGCATGAAATGCAACGCTCGTTCCTGACGCCCCTGATGCACTGGGCGGACGCGTCGTCCAAACTGTTTACCAACCCCGTCTCGCCGCTGGCGCACACGCCGTTCTCGCAGCGGATCGCGGCCGGCTACGAGTTGATGTACCGTCTGGGCAAGGATTACGAAAAACCGGCGTTCGAGATCGACAGCACCGAGATCGCCGGCGAACAGGTCGGCATCATCGAACAGGTGGTGGAAACCAAGCCGTTCTGCCGCCTGATCCACTTCCGCAAGGACTTGAGCGAGAAAGCGCTGCGCGCCCTCAAGCAACCGAAGGTCTTGCTGGTCGCCCCCCTGTCGGGCCACCATTCGACGCTGCTGCGCGACACCGTGCGCGGCCTGCTGGTCGAACACGACGTCTACATCACCGACTGGACCGATGCGCGCATGGTGCCGGTGTCGGCCGGCCCGTTCCACCTGGACGACTACATCTTCTACGTGCAGGACTTCATCCGCCTGCTGGCGCCGGACCTGAACGTGATCTCCGTCTGCCAGCCGACCGTGCCGGTGCTGGCCGCCATCTCGCTGATGGCGTCGGACAACGATCCCAAGCTGCCCAAGACCATGACCATGATGGGCGGCCCGATCGACCCGCGCAAATCGCCGACCCAGGTCAACAACCTGGCCACGGAAAAGAAATTCTCGTGGTTCGAGAACACCGTGATCTACGCCGTGCCGCCCAACTACCCGGGCTTTGGCCGCAAGGTCTATCCGGGCTTCCTCCAGCATGCCGGCTTCATCGCCATGAACCCGGGCCGCCACGCGCAGAGCCACCGCGAGTTCTACATGCACCTGGTGGAGGGCGACGACGAGCCGGCCGAAAGCCACCGCAAGTTCTACGACGAATACAACGCCGTGCTCGACATGCCGGCCGAATACTACCTCGACACCATCAAGACCGTGTTCCAGGAATTCCGGCTGCCGAAGGGCACGTGGATGGTCGGCGGCAAGCCCGTGCGGCCGCAGGACATCAAGACGGTGGCCCTGTTCACGGTTGAAGGCGAGCTCGACGACATCTCCGGCGCCGGCCAGACCCAGGCCGCGCACGCGCTGTGCAGCGGCATCCCGGCCGACATGCAGCAGGACTTCGTGGCGCCGCAGGCCGGCCACTACGGCATCTTCTCGGGCCGCCGCTGGCGCGAGGTGATCTGCCCGAAAATTGGCGAGTTCATCCGCAAGCACGGCTGATCCGCCAGCGCGATACCCGATGCCCCGGCCAGCCGGGGCATTTTTTTGTCCGCGCTCAGTTCGCCACGGGGCGCGCGTGCGGCGCGCCGGCCCTGCGCGGCGCGTTGCCGCCATCGAGGTGGGCGCGCTGCCAGTACTCCTTCTCCAGTCGTTCCAGGTCCAGTTCGCGGGCCGCGTTGTTGAACGCCTTCTGCTGCTCCAGGCCCTGCGCCGTGTGCTTGAAACAGACCGTCACGGGCCGCTCCCCGAACAAGTTGTCCGCGATGCCCACGCGCTCGCGCTCGGCCGCGCCGAACTGCGGCGTGTGCAGCAGGTAATCAAGCACATGGCGTTCGATCACGATCACGGTATAGCGTCCGATCAACAGCTTGCGCAGGTTGGTTTCATCATTGACGCCCTCCTCCGGCGACACGTCGCCGCGCGCGCGGGCCGCGTCGAACTGCTCGCCATAGGCATAGCCGGCCACCGTGCCCAGGCGCACGCCGCGCAGGCCGGCCAGCGTGTCGGGCCGCACCGGCGCCGTCTTCAGGTAGGCCAGCACCGTCTGCGTGCTGCCGATGGGGGACGAAAAATGGCACAGCTTCTCCCGTTCGGGCGTGCGCCACACGGGCAGCAGACCCGCGTAGCGCGGATTGTGCAGGCCAAACTCCATGGCCCGCTTCCAGGGGAAATATTCGATCTCCGAGCGCATGCCGAGGCGCTGATAGACGGCCGCCACCAGCGCGCCGGACAAGCCGTCGCCGGGCAGCGCGGCCGTGACGAAGGGCGGCCACTCGTCGGCGGAAAAGCGCACCACCGGCAACGGCGCGGCCGCCAGCCACGCCGGCCAGCACGCGCAGGCCAGCCACGCCATCACGATGCCCGACTTCAACCGCCCCATCCCTCTGCTCCATCGCTGAACCGGCGACCACATGCCGCCGGTATGACCGGCCCCTATCGTCCCACAAAAGCCGGCACCGCACGGTTGTATTTCAGCAACTTTACGGATCGGGCCGCACCGTGCGGGGACGTCCGATTTTTTTCGGCCCTTTGCGCGCGAATATTGGATAATGACGTTTTACCGCATTCAAGCTCACCGTGCCGTCCACCATCCCCCCCACGCTCGCCGACCGCATCGAAGACCTGCTGCCGCAGACCCAGTGCACCAAGTGCGGCTACCAGGGCTGCCGTCCGTACGCGGAGGCGATCGCGGCCGGCCAGGCCGACATCAACCAGTGCCCGCCCGGCGGCGCGCAGGGCGTGGCGCGTCTGGCCGCGCTGACCGGCCGCACCGTCATTCCCATCAATCCCGTCAACGGCATGGAGCGTCCGCGCGCCGTGGCCTACATCGACGAGGCGCTGTGCATCGGCTGCACGCTGTGCATCCAGGCCTGCCCGGTGGACGCCATCGTCGGCGCGGCCAAGCAGATGCACACCATCGTCCCCGACCTGTGCACGGGCTGCGATCTGTGCGTGAACCCGTGCCCGGTCGATTGCATCGTCATGTACCCGGTGACGGAGACGACGGGCTGGGACGCGTGGAGCCAGCCGCTGGCCGACGCCGCGCGCGAACGGCACGACTTCCGCGCGCTGCGCCTGCGCCGCGACGCGGACGAAAACGATGCGCGGCTGGCCGCCAAGGCCGTGGCCAAGATGAAGGCGGTCGAAGCGCTGGACCCGGCCACGGCGGCCGGCGAGGTGGAGAAGGAACGCAAGCGCGCCATCATCGCGGCCGCCATGGAGCGCGCGCGCCTGAAGAAGGAAGCGGCGCAGCAGGACGCGGCGCCGCCGCAGGCGGGCGCCGGGGAAAACACACCGGAATGAATGCCGCCAAACGCTACGAAATGTTCACGCGCTTTCGCGCGGCCAATCCCAAGCCCGTCACGGAACTCGAATACACGACGCCGTTCGAACTGCTGATCGCCGTGCTGCTGTCGGCCCAGGCGACCGACGTGGGCGTGAACAAGGCCACCCGCAAGCTGTACCCGGTGGCCAACACGCCGGCCAAGATCCTGGCGCTGGGCGAGGAAGAACTCAAGAGCTATATCCAGACCATCGGCCTGTACAAGACCAAGGCCAAGAACGTGATCGCCACTTGCAGGATCCTGCTCGACCAGCACGGCGGTGAAGTGCCGCGCGACCGGGAATCGCTCGAAGCGCTGCCCGGCGTCGGCCGCAAGACGGCCAATGTGGTGATGAACACGGCGTTCGGCGAGCCGACCATGGCGGTCGACACCCACATCTTCCGCGTCGCCAACCGCACCGGGCTGGCGCCGGGTAAGAATGTCGATATCGTCGAGCAGAAGCTGCTCAAGTTCGTGCCCAAGGAATTCCTGCACGACGCCCACCACTGGCTGATCCTGCACGGCCGCTACACGTGCAAGGCGCGCAAGCCCGAATGCTGGAACTGCATGGTGGCCGACCTGTGCGACTACCGCCACAAGACGCCGGCGCCGGACGGCGCCTGAACCAGCGGCCACGCGCGCGCGTGGCCGGCCGCCGTGCTTACACCAGCACCAGGTTGTCGCGGTGGATCAGCTCCGGGCCTTCCACGAAGCCGAGCACGGCCTCGATCTCGGTCGACGGCTTGCGCATGATGCGGCGCGCCTCGGCGCTCGTGTAGTTGGACAGGCCGCGCGCGACCGGCTGGCCTTGCTCGTTGACGCAGGTGATCACGGCGCCCCGGCCGAACTCCCCCTTCACCTCCGTCACGCCGATCGGCAGCAGCGACTTGCCCTCGTCGCGCAGCTTCTGCACCGCGCCCGCGTCGAGCACCACCTGGCCCACCGTGTGCAGGTGGTCGGCCATCCATTGCTTGCGCGCCGTCAGGTGGCCGGTCTGCGCCGTCAGCTCGGTGCCGATGGCCTCGCCCTGCGCCAGCCGGGTCAGCACGTCGCTGTCGCGGCCCCAGGCGATGATGGTGTGGGCGCCCGACTTGGCCGCGCGCTTGGCGGCCAGGATCTTGGTCAGCATGCCGCCGCGGCCGATGCTGCTGCCGGCGCCGCCGGCCATGGCTTCCAGCGCCGGATCGCCGGCGCGGCCCTGGCGGATCAGCTGCGCGCCCGGGTCCTTGCGCGGGTCGGCCGAGAACAGGCCGTGCTGGTCGGTCAGGATGATCAGCGCGTCGGCCTCGATCAGGTTGGCCACCAGCGCGCCCAGCGTGTCGTTGTCGCCGAACTTGATCTCGTCCGTCACCACCGTGTCGTTCTCGTTGATGATGGGGACCACGCCCAGGCGCAGCAAGGTGGTCAGCGTGGAGCGCGCGTTCAGGTAGCGCTCGCGGTCGGCCAGGTCGGCGTGGGTCAGCAGCACCTGCGCCGTGCCCAACTGGTGGGCGCGGAAGCTGGTTTCGTAGATCTGCGCCAGGCCCATCTGCCCCACGGCCGCGCAAGCCTGGAGTTCGTGGATGTCGGTCGGGCGCTGCTCGAAGCCCAGGCGCAGCATGCCCTCGGCCACCGCGCCCGACGACACCAGCACCACCTCCTTGCCCAGCGCCCGCAGGCCGGCGATCTGCGCGGCCCAGCGCGCGATGGCGCCATGGTCCAGGCCCCGGCCATCGTTGGTGACGAGCGAGGAACCGACCTTGATGATGACGCGGGTGGCTTTCTGTATGACGGAATTCATGGGGCGGCGGTTCTCATCTCAAAGCGCGGTCGGGCCGCGCATGACTATCAAACATCCGGGCGCGCGCGCCGGGACGAGGCTTGCTGTGATATCGCCGGGGACGGGCGGTTGGCCCGGTCCTGCCGCAACCGGCGCCGCGCCCGTGGTAGCGGGGCCTGCGCCGACATGGATGAGACAAACCGTGGTAACGGTTTATATCAAGGGGAAAATGCTAATCGGCCGCGCGAGGCGGCCGAATGGGAATCACGTACTGTGATTGTAATCGAGAACGGACTCGCCGTTCAGTACGATCAGTCCAGGATTTTAGTCCAGGATCTTAAAGCGGGGATCGTCCGGATCGATGGACGAGATGCCGCGCGCCTCTTCCGTCATCTGGGTTTCTTCCGCGCGCTGCTCCTCGTGCTTCTTCTGCTCCAGGTGCAGGTAGATGGCGTTGACCAGGTCCTGCGTGCCTTCGTGGCTCAGGGCCGAGATCTCGAACACGGGGCCCTTCCAGCCGAAGCGCTTGAGGAAGTCCTTGACCACCGTCTTGCGCTCGCCCTCGGGCACCATGTCCAGCTTGTTGAGCACCAGCCAGCGCGGCTTGTCGACCAGCGCCTCGTCGTACTTCTTGAGCTCCTTGACCAGCGCCTTGGCTTCCTTGACCGGATCGACGTTCGCTTCGAACGGCGCGAGGTCGACGATGTGCAGCAGCAGGCCGGTGCGCTGCAGGTGGCGCAGGAACTGGTGGCCGAGGCCCGCGCCTTCGGCGGCGCCCTCGATCAGGCCGGGAATGTCGGCGATCACGAAGCTGCGCTCATGCGACACGCGCACCACGCCCAGGTTCGGGTGCAAGGTGGTGAACGGATAGTCGGCGATCTTGGGCCGGGCGTTCGAGACGGCCGAGATGAAGGTCGACTTGCCCGCGTTGGGCATGCCCAGCAGGCCCACGTCGGCCAGCACCTTCAGCTCCAGGCGCAGCTCGCGCCGTTCGCCTTCCTTGCCTTCGGTCTTCTGACGCGGCGCACGGTTGGTCGACGTTTTGAAATGGATGTTGCCCCAGCCGCCCTCGCCGCCCTTGGCCAGCAGTTCGATCTGACCGTGCTCGGTCAGGTCGGCGATGATTTCGCCGCTGGTGTTGTCGATGATCAGGGTACCGACCGGCATGCGCAGCTGGATGTCGTCCGCGCCCTTGCCGTAGCAGTCGGCGCCGCGGCCGGACTCGCCGTCCTTGGCCTTGTGCATCTTCGAGTAGCGATAATCGACCAGCGTGTTGACGTTGCGGTCGGCGATAGCCCAGATCGAGCCGCCCTTGCCGCCGTCGCCGCCGTCCGGGCCGCCGAAGGGTCTAAATTTTTCACGGCAAAAAGAGGCGCAGCCATTGCCGCCGTTGCCGGCGATGACCTCAATTTTTGCTTCGTCGATAAACTTCATAGTGTGCCGCCATAAAACTAAAAAGGCTCTACCTTGGGCAGAGCCTTTCGATTGAAGGCTTGCGCCTTACGGGTTGGCATGCCGCACGCGGCATGCCGGTACCAATTACGCTGGTACGACGGTCACGAACTGGTGCGAGTTCGGGCCTTTGACAACGAACTTCACCTTGCCGTCCACCAGGGCGAACAGGGTGTGGTCCTTGCCCATGCCTACGCCTTCGCCGGCGCGCACTGGGGTGCCGCGTTGACGAATGATGATGCCGCCGGCGTTGATCGCCTGGCCGCCGTAGACTTTAACGCCCAGACGTTTTGATTCTGAGTCACGGCCGTTTCGCGTAGTGCCGCCGCCTTTTTTGTGTGCCATTCTGAAGCTCCTTCGATACTAGTTTGGTTAGGACAAGCGGCGGTTAGCCGTTGATCGAAACGATTTGGATTTCGGTGTAATTCTGGCGATGGCCCTGATGCTTCTGGTAGTGCTTACGACGACGCATCTTGAAAATCTTCACCTTATCGTGACGACCGTGTGCCACAACAGTTACCAGTACCTTCGCACCTTCGACCAATGGAGCACCAAACTTGATGCTGTCGCCCGCGCCAACGGCGAGAACTTGATCGATGGTGATTTCGGAACCAATGTCTGCAGGTATCTGTTCTACTTTGAGTTTTTCGCCAGCGACAACTTTATACTGTTTGCCACCGGTTTTTATGACCGCGTACATGATTTGAAACCTCATCAAATGTTTAGAAAAATTCCCTCCCGGCTCGGCGTTGCAAGCAGGCTGAAAACGGGGGAACCGCTGATTATACATGCGTTGGGATTTCGCGTCAAAAACTATTCACAAACTTGAGGCGGCGTGGTATGTCACTTGCTACGTGGGCGCAAGTCGTTATGCAATAGGCATCCAAGTTGCAGGCCCCGGCGGCCAAATGCCCCTTGCCGCAGGGCCATGTCGTATAATCGCGGCACCCAACACAGTCCATTGCAGGTTCGCCTTGTCCGACGCTACCCAACACACCAAGCAAAACACCATCGCCCAAACGATCGCCGCCGACATGGACGCGGTCAACACGGTGATCCGCCAGAGATTGCATTCCGAGGTCAGCCTCGTCAACCAGATCGCCGAGTACATCATCAGCGCCGGCGGCAAGCGCATCCGGCCGGTGCTGGTGCTGCTGGTGGCGAACGCCTACGGCTACCAGGGCACGGCGCACCACGAACTGGCGGCCGTGGTCGAATTCATCCACACGGCCACCCTGCTGCACGACGACGTGGTGGACGAATCGTCGCTGCGCCGCGGCCGCGCCACGGCCAACGCGCTGTTCGGCAACGCCGCCTCGGTGCTGGTGGGCGACTTCCTGTATTCGCGTTCGTTCCAGATGATGGTGGGCCTGAACAACATGCGCGTGATGCAGATCCTGTCGGACGCCACCAACGTGATCGCCGAGGGCGAGGTGCTGCAGCTGCTCAACATGCACGACCCGGACGTGAACGAGGAACGCTACCTGCAGGTGATCCGCTCCAAGACGGCCAAGCTGTTCGAGGCGGCGGCCGAACTGGGCGCGCTGGTGTCCGGCGCCACCGACGCCCAGATCGCGGCGGCCGGCGAATACGGCCGCTCGCTGGGCACGGCCTTCCAGCTCATCGACGACGTGCTCGACTACGCGGGCGACGCGGGCGAGATCGGCAAGAACGTGGGCGACGACCTGCGCGAAGGCAAACCGACGCTGCCGCTGATCTACCTGATGGAGAACGGCACCGAGGAACAGCGGGCGCTGGTGCGCAGCTGCATCGAGCAAGGCGACGAACAGCATTTCGACACCATCCTGGCCGCCATCACCGCCAGCGGCGCGCTCGACTACACGCGCCGGCAAGCCGTGACGGCCGCCCAGCGCGCCGCCGACGCCATCGCCGACCTGCCCGACAGCGTGTACAAGCAATCGCTGCTGCAACTGGCCAGCTTCGCCGTCGACCGCACGCACTAAGCCTTCAGAGCGGGCGGCGCGCCGTCCTTACAGGATCTGCTGCACCAGGTCAGCCGGCCGGCACAGGCGCACGCCCTTGTCCGTCACCACGAACGGACGGTTGATCAGGATCGGATGGGCCATCATCGCATCGAGCAAAGCCTCGTCCGGCAAGCTCATGTCGGACAGGCCCAGCTCATTGTACAAATCCCCCTTGTCGCGCATGGCGGCCCGCACGCTCAGGCCGGCCGCCGCGATCATCTGCTGCAACGCCTCGCGCGTGGGCGGCGATTTCACGTAATCGACGATCTGCGGTTCCACGCCGGTGGCGCGGATCAGTTCCAGCGTGTTGCGCGACGTGCCGCACGCCGTGTTGTGGTAGATGGTGATGGCCATGGTGTTCCTTGAATGACTGAAAACGAGGCGCGCATTATCGCCGAAATGGCGCGACGGCGTGCATAGCCGCGCGCCCAGCCGTCCGGCAAGTGGGCCGCGCGGCAACGGCAGATTACAGCTTCGCGTCAATTGCGATCAAAAATTGCATCCCGATAGTTGAACAATCCACAAATTTCTGGTGTAATAATCGAAAAGCGGGGTGTAGCTTAGCCTGGTAGAGCGCTACGTTCGGGACGTAGAGGCCGCTGGTTCGAATCCAGTCACCCCGACCAAAAAAGCCTTAGAAAACAACAGCTTATTTATCTCCGTTGTTTAGCCTGCGCAACTGATGGTGGCAGATTGGTGGTATTCGGGGCCTGACGAGTTCCAAAAAAAATATCTCGCGGCAGCTCTAGCAGAATTTGCCACCAGTAGCCAGCCGAGCGAAATCATGCTCGCGCAGCGAAGGTATACCGTACTCCTCAACTCGGAGTACATCACGTGGCATCCATCGAAAACAAGTCCAACTACAAAGTAACGGTCAAAAACCGGCCTGACTTGACCAAAGCATTTTCCCACGCAGCCAAGCAAGCTGCGGAGGAATACTGCCGAAGCCTCACCGCCCAAAGACTCAAACCCAAGTTAGCGCGCCTCGACAATTCTTTCGTCGTGCGAGACCGCAGCGTATCGCGCAAAACGCAAACCCTTTTCGCCGCCTCACTCACCGAAGCAAAGGACACCAAGAATCGACTCGAAAGTGAACACCGGCGAAGCATTTTCACCGACTATGCCATCGGCTACAAAACCAGCTTTGCCGACCTTCTGATTCGATATCTTCGCGAAGAAGCACCAAGGCATAAAAGCTTTGAAGTCGTCGCCTATAAAATCAACTCAATACTCGAGGATGCTGGGCTGGAACGACAGGACATCGCCTCTATCATTGCGGCGCACCCTGCCCCTCACAAGAAAGTAACAGAAATGACATTGCGTAAGCCGGCAGGTAAGCGCATGGGACAACATTGCGAGGCGACGAAGTTTATTCGCAAGCCATTTGCCGAAGTCGTGCCATTGGACTTCCAGGACTACTCCGACGAGCGCTGTCAAGCCGTCATGCCGGCTACTGTCGACCGAGAATTCGACATCTTCTCGGCGGTGTGCAATATCGCAATTGACACCTGGCGCATACACGTCGAGAAAAATCCTATGGACGGGGTAAGGCGCCCCACTTACTACAATGAAAGGGACCGCCGACTCACGAAGGCTGAGGAGGAACGTCTACTCCAGGCAGCTCGAGCTGAAGACAGGAAAGCCGCTATCAAGAAGCGCCTTGAGGAGCTCATGCCAGAGGAGCGCGCTGAAGCTGACGTTGCCGAGACCATCTATGGACGCAAGAAAATCGTAAAAGAGGCAAGAAAAACGTACATGGCTGAGGCGGAAGCCAGCTATGAGCATGTCCCCTATTTTGAAACGTTTATCCAGTTTCAGCTCATGACAGGGGCGCGGCGCACAGAGACGCTGACGCTGACGTGGAAAAATCTTGACCTGGATGAACAAACAGCTTTTCTACCCGAAACGAAGAACGGCCGCCCTAGAAAACTCCCGCTTCGCGCGGACCTTGTTGAGATGTTACAAGCATTACCTCGAGAGGGGGAACAAGTGTTCCCGTTCGGCGCAGTTCGACTGAGAAAAGTTTGGGGACGCATATGCGAAGATGCCGGCTTTACCGGCGAACATGAACTGTACGTCCACGACCTGAGGCACGAAGCAATTTCCAAGGTCGCGGAGGCCGGGAGCAATCTGCCAGGCGGCTTTAGTTTGGTCGACCTTCAGCACTTTTCAGGCCATCGAGACGTACGAATGTTACTGCGCTACGCGCACTTGTGCACGAAGAGCTTGGCAAGGCGGTTGGACGCAGCCTTTGAATCCTCACGAGATGTTAGTCCACATCGCGGTCGCCTGCGGCTCAATGCGGGGGCATCAATAACAATGAAGGAGCTGACCAAGGGCCCTGATTTACAGCGTGTGAACAATGTCATTCAAGTTACCTTCGGCCGCACAGCAGCCTAAGCCTTGAGTTATACGATTGTTCGCGACTGGCGAGCTGCTGCCGGCGACACTATCCAGACTTGCCGACAGCGGCTGATGCACGCGTTACAACAGGAGCGCTGTGCCACATTATTCCGCGCGGAATAATCGTCGGGTACAGGATGCCTGCTGAGCGTTATTCGACGCAGAATGAAGTCTGCTGGACCGGATTGGCCTCAACTTGCAGCGAGCCGGCAGCAATATTCCACGCTAAAATCTAGATTAAAAGTGTCCTAGTAGGACACTTTTCCAGCGTTGCCTGAGCTCTCTTCTGTGCTCGATGGTCGGTAGGAAAGAGACTTCTCAGCCAGTTCTCGTGCAGGGGAAACCGGCACAAGGCCGGTGCACTCAGGGAGACCATCCGCAATAACAATCGCGAGCCCGTACAAGCTAACGCCGACCAGCTTGCGATGGTTCATCATCTGCACACGATTCGCCAGCTACATGCGTCCAATGACACGATTACGTCACGTCGTGCCAGGGCTGCTGTCATGGCGTTACGAAATAGTACAGCCCGCTCCCTTTACGCGGCCGCCGTCGGCCCCCTCCTATTCCGTAACGCCATAACCTGCTGAGCTGAACGACGTTACCAAAGAGGTTAATGCGTCACGGCGTGACGCCATGGCCTCGTCGTAACGCTATACGGAAGTAATTCAACCACCAGAGCAGCAGCATGAAAAACCAACATGACCACGTCGCCAACCTCCAGCCGACCAGCCAACCCGAGGCCCCGGCAAAACGCGGTCGGCCCGCCAAATACGAGAACGCCGCCGCGAAGCAAAAAGCTTATCGCGAGCGCCAGAAGGCAAAAGGCTTCCGGGAAGTGAAGCGTTATGTACTGGCTCCCGACGCGCCCCTATCTTCTGCCGTCATCGACTTGAGCGAAGTACGTCCCTGGAGCTGATTGCACCGCCGGGGCATGATTGGAACTCAGCACGGCCGAGAACGCCGCTGACTTGCGGGAGTTGGTCTGCGCCCCCCCCCTGTTCGGCGCAGAATATTCGGCGCCGAATAATCCGGCGAGCCACCGCGTAGGCCAGCCGCCACCACAGCCCGGTCAGCTGCAACAGGCTGTCGCGCCCGCCGGCCGGGTCAATTATTCGGCGCCGAATACTGCCTGGCACCGGCCGGGCACCGACACCCTTGGGGGGCCTCAATTATTCGGCGCCGAATAATCCGGTGGTCCACCGTGTAAGCCCGCCACCACCACAGCCAGGTCAGCTGCGACAGGCTGTCGCGCCCGCCGGCCGGGACGATTATTCAGGGCCTAATATCACCAGCGCCGACCGGGCGCCGACACCTCGGACCTCAATTATTCGGCGCCGAATAATCTCGGATGAGAAGTGTCTTGGTAGGGAACTTTTTGTGGGCATGCTTAAAAAGTGTCCTAGTAGGACACTTTTGCCTTCCACAGCCCGTTGTCCACTTCCTGCGGTGCCCCGGTTGATGGTCTTCGCATGCGGCTGCCCAAGGATGCACGGCGTGACACAGCGCGACAACGATGCGGCCAGGTAGAGCACAGCGAGGGAATGCAGCTGTATCCGCAGTGCGGTCAGACATTGGATGCTTACGTCGATATGCAAGGGCACCGTATGCGGTTAAAGCCCCCTTGATTTGATGAGTTCGGCCAAAGAATTTGAGAGGCAGCTCCTAAGCACTGGAAGCTGAGCATCTTGAGCCACCGAACTCTGGGCGATTACGCCATCAGACCCGTCGTTATTGAGGTGACATGCCGGCGCAGCCGGGGTCGTTCGGAACCCCGTACTCCAATTGCCGTTACGACGTTGCGAAATAAAGGCGCGCTTGGTCGCTGCGCCACATGCATTCGATTCGCATTGCGGTACAAGTGTGTATTTGGCAACACGTTGACATGTTTCATGTCCCCCCGCTACGAAATATCTCAGTGCGCCTACACCATTCCTCTCCGCCCGCTACACTCCATTTCGTAACACCATAACGAATCCAGCCGCACGGCGTTACGAAATAAGGGTGATACGTCACGGCGTGACGAAATAGGGTTGATACGTCACGGCGTGACGTTATGGTCACGCCGTGACGCCACATAGAGGCAATTCAACCACCCGCGCCGCACCATGAAAGACTCGCACCGCAACATCGCCGACCTCCTGCCGACGTACCAGCCCGCTGCGCCAACAAAGCGCGGTCGGCCAACAAAGCACGCGACCGCCTCAGCGAAGCAAAGGGCCTATCGCGAACGCCAGGAAGCAAAGGGGTCGCGGGAAGTAAAACGCTTCGCGCTGGACGTAGACGCGCCGCCATCTTCCGACATCATCGACGTGAGCGAAATGCTCCCTTGGCGTTAATGATTGCACACTGCTTGGGACATCATTGATGCTATCCCCTTCCCGGGTCGGGAACCGCCGCTGACTTCCAGAGCTTCAAGAAGCCAGTCTGTGTTTCTCGGTTCGGCGCGAAATATTCCGGGATAAAAAAAGTGTCCTAGTAAGACACTTTTTCTGCCATTGCCTCAGTTCTCCTCTCCCAAGAAGTCAAACCCGTGACTTAGGAATGGGTAAGTGTTTCGGCAGAGCTAGAACGAAGGAAAGCAGAAAACGATGAGATGCATGCAACCTCCCGATTGCTAGTAGAGATGCAGCGTCTAGCGAATGATTTTATACGCTCAGAACGCCTCGCCCTGCAAGGTAAGAGGCCATCGGCCTCGGTCCGCGCAGTGGCATACCGGCCCCCAGGCCGGTTGACACGGAGGCACCCGAAGGGCGACCAGGAACAGGCGCTTGCGCCGTCGTGACGGTCGTCCAGTTGGCCGCCCACGGCCGACTGGATGCACTGGGGGAGCCGAAACCAGGGAGCGGCCCCCAGGCCGCTAGGGCGCCCCAGCGTCCGACCTGGTTTTCGGGGGACGATAGACCCCGGCCCCGACTGCGGTCGGGCAACCGGCTCGTGCAGGGCACCGCCACGGGGCCCCGTAGCCGGCTTGCCGGCGGTGGGGATGGCGGTGAGTCCAAAGGACCGCGAAGACTGAAAGTCGGAGCGCCGGCACGAGCCGGTTGCCCGAGCGCGCGAGGGGCCGCAGGCGGTGTGGCGCCCTAGCGCCAAGAATTCGGTAGGGCGTCCAGCCCGTGAAGCCGAATTCGTCCCGCCGCAAGGGGGGATTTATCCCCCCGCGCAGCCCACGTCAGTGGGCGTAGGATGAGGTCGGAGACCTCAGCGAAAAATTGTCTCGCTCATATTCCCGCCGGCGGCGCTATACGGAGTCACATACACTCGGGAGCGGAAAATGAACAAACGGGAGCAGGGAGCGCTGTATCGAGCGCTAACGCTGAGAGCGCTGGCAAACCTGGGCTACGCAACGACACGGCAAATTGCAAAAATAGTTTGGAGGCAATGTGATGGAAGCACGAGGAAGATGGCAGGTCGGACGCTTCGCTGGCTTCATGAGCGCGGCTACATCGTCACAAAGCGGGATGGTGATAGCGTCAATGGGGAGCTGCTTGCGGCCGTCACTGGCGCTGGAGCCGCATGGCTAGCCAAGAATGGAGACCCTCTGCCGTTTGGCAAAACACACGCTCGTGATTGGCTGCGTCACGCGCATAGTCACCGTACTGCTTGCAATTCAGTTTACGCCGCCGCCGCCGGCATGGAATCGGACAGGTGCGCGTGGTCAGAACTTGAAATTCGAGCCGGATTAGCGCCGCTAGAACAGTTGGCTTATAGCTACGACGGAGTAGTACAGGGAAAAATACCTGATGTACTCGTGCAGCTGACGACTGGCTTAGCCTGGGTCGAAGTGGAAAACAGTTGGCGCAGCGACAAAGACTTGGCAAAAGTGGTTGCCAGCATGCGGGCCATGTTCCTCGACAAGCGCATTTCCGAAATCCATTTTGTGATTACCGCACCAGGTGCAAAAACCATCGGTGCCCGGCTTCGTAAGGCTTTGACACATGATGCACAGTCAGGGTGGCCTCGACAGATAAAGGAACTAGACTCAAAAATTCTTCAGGGGTTCATTAAGGTTCTTACGCTCAAGGGCGACACGCTTGAGCTACTTGAGGTCGCACTCTGAATCCCTTCAACGCGCGAAAGTCCTACTAAGACACTTTTTTACCATTTCAACAACACCAACTGGCTATTGAGAGAAATCTGGGGAGCGATTCGGGAGAGCATTGTTCCGGCATCATCCCGCCTCGGCAGGATGGAATAGGCTCAGTTTAGCTGTGACAATCTATGCATTTTTTCCAGAACGGAAATGCTATCCTACACATCAATTATCTTAAACGCTAGGCAACGTACGATACGAGGATAGCAATATGCGAATCAAGTCAGTTCGTATGAAAAACTTCAGGTCCTTCGAAGATGAAACCGTCCACTTCGACAAGTTCACCTGTTTGGTAGGAGCGAATGGCGCTGGAAAATCTACGGTTTTGTGCGCCTTAAATGTCTTTTTCCGTGAGACTCAACATGCATCGACGGACGTTACCTCACTTCATGCCGAAGACTTCTATTGCAAGAACACAGAAATGCCGATAGAGATTACGGTTGAGTTCATGGACCTATCTGAAGAGGCCAGGGCTGACTTTTCCGACTATGTCCGACAAGGAGTCCTCGCGGTCACCGCGAAGGCCGTATACGATGCCAATGCCCTAACCGCACCGGTTAGGCAGTATGGGCAACGGTTGGCAATGAACGAGTTCGCTACATTCTTCCAGTCTCTAGGCGATGGAGTACCTGTGGCGGAACTGAGGGCGATTTATGGAGAGCTTCGCACCAAGTTTGCCGAACTTCCTGCCGCCACGACTAAAGATGCCATGCGCGCAGCACTTCACGATTATGAAACGGCCCGTCCCGCTGCCTGCGTGTTGATTCCAAGCGAAGACCAATTTTATGGCGTGTCAAAAGGCGCTAATCGACTAGCTAAACACGTACAGTGGGTGTACGTGCCCGCAGTCAAGGACGCGAAGGAAGAACAAGCCGAGGCCAAAAATAGCGCAATAGGCCGCTTATTAGCCAGAGCTGTACGGAGCAAAGTCAACTTTGCAGATGAGCTGCGCAGGATTACCATCGCTGCCCAGGACGAATACCAAAAACTGCTTACTGAAAATCAAACGGCCCTGGATGGGATTACTCAATCACTTGGAGCCAGGCTCAGTCAATGGGCCCATCCCGGTGCCGGGCTGAAAGTACAGTGGCAACAAGACCCCAAGAAGTCTGTACAGGTTGAAGAGCCGCTTGCCGCAATCCTGGCGCGCGAGGGGGAGTTCGAAGGGCAAATTGCCCGCTTTGGTCATGGTCTACAACGCTCCTTCCTACTTTCACTGCTACAGGAGCTGGCTGAAATAGACGGCGCTGGCCCTACCTTAATCCTAGCGTGCGAGGAACCTGAGTTGTACCAACATCCTCCGCAAGCCAGGCACTTGGCAACTGTGCTCCGCACGATTAGCGAAAAATCCGGACAAATTCTCCTCACAACACATAGCCCATATTTTGTATCTGGTGAAGCATTCGAAAATATCCGCTTGGTTAAGAGAGTTCCCGGCGCGCCCAACTCCACCGTAAAGCAGTACGACTACAACGCGTTTTCAGCCGCGTTCGCACAGGCCAAGGGAAAGCCACCTATGAAACCGGAGGGGGCGCTCGCCAAGGTTAATCAAGTGTTACAGCCAGCGATGAACGAGATTTTTTTCGCTCAACGTTTAGTGCTTGTCGAAGGATGGGAGGACGTGGCATACATCCACACGTGGTTGAGCCTTACCGACAAATGGCGCCTTTTCAGGGAACGCTGCCTGCACATCGTTCCCGTTCAGTCGAAATCATCTCTATTGCAGCCACTGTTGATTGCGCAGGGCCTAGGAATCCCAACATTTGCAATCTATGACAGCGACTCGGATTTGGTTGGCAGCCAGCATGAAGATGTTCATCGAGTTGACAACACCGCTCTGCTAAAAGCTCTAAATCGTGACCCAACCACGCCATTCCCGGCTGAAACAGTGTGGGATGGACATTGCGTTTCCTGGTCGACTAACATGGGGCTTACCGTTCAAGGTGAAATCGAGGCGGAGGCGTGGCAGCAGGCTGGAAATTTTGCGAGCAGCGAGTGTGGGCATGCCAAAGACCTGCAGAAAAATTCCCTCCATATCGGCTGCCGTCTTGCCTGGTTATGGGAACGTGGGCATCGCTCACCGTCTCTCGAACGGCTCGTTGACTCAATCCTTAATTTTGCGTAGCTCCATGCGCGCCAAATCAATAGCACCGAATTTCGGGACTTGAGCACGACTGCCAGCAGTTCAAAGTCCAGCGCGCGACGGCAGATAGCGTTCAGTCATCATAGGCGAGCGCCACCGCTAAAAGTCCTAATAGGGCACTTTTGCAGTTGACCGACGAGGTAGGACATCGAGACCTCATCAGTTTGCGAGATAGTCTGAGTGTGAAGTCCGGCCTTTTGTTGGTAAAGCCCCAAGAGTCCGTCCCTTCCTGATATTGCCATTGCCAGGAAAGGACATCGCCAACGGGTACCTTCCCGCGTGTCGCTACTTGACCAGATATAGATGTGGAGCACCCCGACTTGGTTGGCAGTTACTGATAGGTGGTGCCTTCTCTTCTGGCTCATCATCTATGACCCACGACGCCAATAACTCCGCCTCACTGACTGTTAGGTCCCAATGCAGATTGGGGTCATCTTCTCGGACACATTTCAGAGTGCGTTCGACTAGCTCACTTCCATACTTCAAGCGGCACAGACTAGCAATGACCTTGCGCGCAGCAAGGGCCGGTTGAAGCAGGTTATAGCGACCCGCAATTTCTATGAAGTCGTATTTGGCGTCGAAGGCATAAACCAACAGGTCATATCGGCCGGTAGGAAGTTTGCTTCCGAAGATGAACAATCGCTTACCGTCACCAGACCTTCTGAAGAGATGTTCTGGACGCGGGTCGAATGGTTCCCATCGGTCGAGACGGTCTGCAACGTCGCAATAGGAAGGTGTGTATTCGAGTTGAGCGCGTGTCTGATTGCGCAGGTGCGCGGCTATTTTGACCTGGGTCATGATGAATCCTCGTTGAGTTGAACAGTGCCGCGGTGAGCTCAGAAAAACGCGTCACGCGTGGCAAAATCTTCATCGGATAACACATCCGAGAATCTAAAAATCCGTTCAAAAAACTTCAACGAGGTTGGAACACGGCTCATTGTTACGAACGCATACAATAACAGATTAGTTTCTTTGAGTCAACTAGTAAAACGTGTGAGCTTCGTACGGAACCGTTCGACAAAATTGCCAAGAAAACAAAAATGTAGGTGGTGCCACCGCGACGCCCAATGGCACGGAGAACGTGTTCATCAGCACTTCAGTCGGGAATTGGACGGCTGCGCACCAACTCGATGGCTACCCCATATTTCTGCACTTTACCGCTGATTGGCTGGCGCTACAGATAAACACCTGGTTTTTCCGCGCTGATTGCGACCTAAACTCGCGATGACTGCTCTTTGACTTCGAGAAGACGCGCCGTGATACCGGCATACTATCCTTGACCACCATAAGAATCTGACAGGCACATTTGCCATATAAATTTGCCATAATCTACAATTAAGGCCAATATATGTGGCATGCCTAAGAAAACTCTTCCAATTTTCCCGAATACTGCCAAGCAGATGGCGGCGCTCGGAGAGCGTCTCCGGCTTGCCCGGCGACGCCGAGAAATTTCCCTTGAGCTGTTCGCGGAGCGCGTGGGCGTATCACGTGAGACCATTCGCCGCTTGGAAAAAGGTGACCATACGATTGCCATCGGCACTTACCTGCGGGCGCTACGGGTGCTGGGGTTGGACCAGGACTTCGACGAAGTCGCCAAGGATGATGTCCTCGGAAGGAAGCTGCAGGACATCGCACTTCTTTCCCGGAGGGTGAAAGCAAACAACACCGCAGACGAGTAGACGGCGAACAAATTTGTCGATTCCACCCGCAGGAACCCAGACGGTTCGGCTAGGCACCTAATCGTCAGGCCAACCGAACGCAATCTTCGAAGGTGAGTCCGTCTCAGAGTCCGTCAAAACCAAGTGCCAATAAAACGGGCAATATAGACTCGCTGTCCTAGTAGGGCACTTTTTACCAGATGCGGCTCGGGCTTACCTGCCCGCAGTGGCAACCAGGCCGCTTCATAAGACCTCAGCTTGGGGACTTTGCCTAAGCCTCATCCCTCACTGCCAATCTGCCCATTTGGCGCATCAGCTGCCTATGTGCTTCTTTCAACCGTTTCTTGGTGAATCCATACCCGCTCCGGCACAGGATTACGTGGCCGTCCAACGCTAGTGGGGAGTGCGCTAGACCAGTTCCACTCCACGAATCGTCAAGAACGATGAATGGCTGAGATGGCTGACGATGTGCATCAAGCCACCAGTCTATTTCATCGCGTCGACTCGACGAGCGCGCTCGCGGCGTTCTCCATTCGGCGTGCAGGTTCTCAACTACAAACTGCAACTGCGTACGAATCAACGCTTCGCAAATTTGGTCCCGGTTGAGATATGTGGCCCAGGACGAACTGATGACATAAGCCGGTCGGAACTCAGCATGTAGCTGACGCAAATTCTCTGCTGCGCCTGCGTCGACAAGCCACCTCCAAAGCTCCGGGTCGTCAGGGACAGTCTGTTCGAATATTTTCAGCATTCGGCCGCTGTGATACTCTTTATGAAGGCATAGCACGTCGTCGAGGTCTAAAAACACTAGAGGCACCGCCTCTGTGCTAGTTGCCGGCATGGCTACAACTGGCTGCAGGCTACCGGCGATGTAAGGTAGATTTTCATCCATCGGATTCTTCGATTCAAATGACATGAAACAACGCTAGCACGCCCAATCCAGCCAGACAATGCTAATGACGCGGCAGTTGGCGGAATGGCTTTTTCACGATATACGAAATGTTGTTCAGGTGCGAATCGGAGCACCTTGGAGCCAGAAAGCGACCGACCAGCTGGGTAGGCTCGTAAATCATATTTGCACGTACAGCTTCCTGCACAAACTCATCAGCCCCGCTCCCGCCTGCCTAGGGCCTGCATGCCTATGGAATGGAGTCTTTCGACCGCAGCTGACCTTAGAAGAACCACCATCCTGCGACAAGCCCGACCACTTTTAAATCTACCGCCCACGCCCTCGAGCGCTTAGGCGGTAAAAGTGTCCTACTAGGACAGTTTCGGGGCGGCGCTGAAATACCGATGGCACGGGCAGCCAGGAAGGACTCCACAAGTTGGAGCGCTAACCGTAGGGTTAACGCTCAACCGCAGAACGCTGCCAAACGCGCCAGGAAGACTCTTGCGCCCCAAACGCCCCCTGGGGTAAGCTCGCCCACTTGCCGGATTGGAAGACGCCTCCTGGGGCCTCTATGGCAGCCGCGCGGGGGCGTTCCCGCCCTCACACGCAAAACGTATCAAACCGCGCCCGGGGCTCCCCACGTCACACCAGGAGCCGAGCGTCATTCCGCGCAGAATAAGCACGCGCTCGAATGCCAGCTAAGCGTCCTGCATGCCAACAATCAACGCTCTAGCCACCGCTGAGCGTCATCCATGGAAAATTACCCACCTGACCCAGCCAGCCTAAAATTATTCCGCGCGGAATAAAGTCCATACCAGGCCCACATCTACGTCTGTCGGAATGGACTCATCCGTCCCAGGACATATCAGGGGCCGAGCGTTATTCCGCGCAGAATAACCACTCGCTCAAACGCCGGCTAAACGTCCTGCATGCCAACAATCGGCGCCCCGGCCACCGCTGAGTGTCATCCATGGAAAATCACCCTTCTGCCCCAGCCGGCCCGAAATTATGGGTATCCGAATTTTCGTGTGGAGTCAATTGCGAACTGCCAAAAGGTTCCACTCTGCTGGCGGCTCAATCTCGTTGGAAATGCCGCTCATAGATAGGACGTTATGACCTATAATGACCTATCTATGAACGGAGAAAATGATGCCAAAGAAGCTCTCCAAGGCTGAAAGTTGGCCTACATTAGCGCAAGAGCGACTCACTGCATGGGGTCAGTGTATCCATACACAGCGCTTACGACAGCGTATCGCTGTCGCTGATTTGTCTGCCCGAGTGGGCATCTCCCGAACGACGCTCTTACGGCTCGAAAAAGGGGACCCAGGTGCATGTGCAGGAGCATATTTAACAGCACTTCTAGCGCTAGGCATCATCGACCAGGCGGCACCAGCGCTGCCAACCGCCCTTTGGCAAGGTGACTTCGGTCAGCGCGTCAAGTTGAGCCTGCTGGAGAAGGGAGCTGATGATGAGTATTTCTAATACCGATAATTTTCCACACGTTAATCCGGATAGCCAAAATTATTCCGCGCGGAATAATGTCCATACCAGGCCCACATCTACGTCTGTCTGAATGGACTCATCCGTCCCAGGGCACATCAGGGGCCGAGCGTTATTCCGCGCAGAATAACCACACGCTCAAACGCCGGCTAAGCGTCCCGCATGCCAACAATCGGTGCTCCGGCCACCGCTGGGCGCCATCCCATGGAAAATCACCCACCTAACCCAGCCAGCCAGCCTGAAATTATTCCGCGCGGAATAATGCCCATGCCAGCGCTACATCTACGTCTGTCTGAATGGACTCATCCGTCCCAGACCACATCAGGGACCGAGCGTTATTCCGCGTAGAATAGCCACGCGCTCAAACGCCTGCTACACGTCCTGCATGCCAACAATCGGCGCTCCGGCCACCGCTGAGCGTCATCCATGGAAAATCACCCGCCATACCCAGCCAGCCTGAAATTATTCCGCGCGGAATAAAGCCCATGCCAGGGCCACATCTACGTCTGTCTGATTGGACTCATCCGTCCCAGTCCACATCAGGGAGCGAGCATTATCCCGCGTAGAATAACCCGCGCTCAAACGCCGGCGACACGTCCTGCATGCTAACAATCGGCGCTCCGGCCACCGCCAAGCGTCATCCACGGAAAATCACCCACCTGCCCCTGCCAGCCTGAAATTATTCCGCGCGGAATAATGCGCCACATAGGAGACTGCACCTCAGAAGGAATAAAAAATACCAAAAGCGAAAACGTCCTGACAAGTGTCCTACTAGGACAGTTTTTGATACGGGAAATTCGCTTCGTCATTACATACCCGGGTGCGAAGACCATCGGCGCACGACTTCGCCGCCTGCTATCGCATAGTCCGGACTCTGGCTGGGCACGCCAAATAAGTGAGTTGGATGCGCGAGTATTGGCCCAGCATGTGAGCGTCTTCGCTGGACGAAGACACGCTCGAACTGTCACTAGTCGCGTTCGCTCCGGGTCAGGCCGGTGGCCTTCTCTATGAACATTGAACAATCCTCCAAGGGGTCCAAATGTATGGAGACCTGTAGATTTCCCCGCTCACTGTATCTACCCATCCGCCACCTGCGTAACGGCAGACCCCATGTCCGAATGGAAGCAATGCGAGAAGCCAGCGCGGCAATCCCGCGCGCGAAACCGCCATCTTGCCAATCTCATCCAGCCCGCCATAGCCGTACAAGCGGGCACCCCGCGGCAGCTTGGGAACACTGTTGAACTTGGCCATGTAGCGCGCCCAGGCACCCACGCTGCGGCAACTCTCTAGCCAAGTGCAGCCCCAAGGCCAGAAGCTGGACAGTTTGGCCTGGTTGAGCTTGTGCCCACGAGGTAGCCACACGATAAGGTGGTAGTGCAGGTGGCTTGCACATTCCAATACCCAAGCGTATGGCAGACAAAAGCCCATGCGTTTTAGCGCCCGGCGCAGCCGGTCTAGGAATGCGCTGATGTGCTTTGGCGAGAAGGCCTCCGCGTCGGCGTAGGTTAGCGTCAACGCTACAGCACGAAGGTTGGCATTTTTTGCGTACCGACGGTGTTCCTTGATGATGCGGCTCAGCTTCTTTTGTGCGGCATTTTTCCGTTTCCGGGATGATGCTGTCGCACTTGTTACGGTCTTCTTGACAAGTTCAGAGAACCGGACAACGGATGCAGCAGTGATGGTCCCTGGACCAGCGACCGACGGTGAATCGAAATACATGGCACACCTCGTGTGTGTGCCGCATCAGCTAATTAGCTGTGTCCTCTGTACTACAAAAAATATCTGTCCTCCGCGTGCTGAGCGGCGGGATGAATCACTTCCGCGCCTATACTCATTGTGTGAGGAAGTACAGACGCGCCTTTGGCGCACCCCGCCCCGGTTCCCGCCGGGGCGTTTTACGTTGGGTGCAAAAAGCTGAAAAGGGTACTAGGGGCGACCGGCGTCTATTCGCTCGGACGCGGCCGTCGCAACCTTTGGCCGACGCTTTGCATCCAACCACGTATCGACGTCGGTGGGACGGAAACGGACCAGGTGGCCGAGCTTGATGGCCTTTGGAAGGTCGCCGCCACTGGAGTGGCGGTTGTAGATAGTTTGCTCAGCCAGCCCGATGTGGGCGGCGAGCGTCTTGGGAGAGAAGAGCTGCTGCATGGGTCACGATATTAGATGCAGTCACATGACTGCATTCAGTATAGGTGCGACCTACCGGCATCTACTGTGTGTTTATCGACTCCTTCAGCCAGGCACGCATTGACGCATCTGCGAAGTCCGCGCCGTGTGCTTGGAATCCATTGGAAACACAAGTCAGCTGGCCATCACAGGTGTGAAAAGTCGCTCCCGCTTTCATGGCCCCCTCGAGAGCACGCCACTTTATTTTAACGCACGGAAATACCTCGACATTGACAAGCTGCTCCGCCTTGGCAAAGACCCTTATACCGCCCGAACGTTGGTGAAACACCGCGAATGCAGATTTGGGGTCGCCTATCACGTCCAAATAAAGACTTTTGCAAAAATAATAAATTAACTCCAGACCCTCCAGACTATCCACGGCATAAGTCGCGCTCGCGACGACTTCAGACGTGATTGCTAAGTCCGCTGCGGGAGGACTCGGCTGATGACCCAATAGGCACGCCAGGGCTTCCAGGCCTTCCAGCTTCCGAAATTCATCCATTTGCTTAGCACTTTCTAAAATTGAAGAGGTGCTGATAGTCTAACGGATACCTCACTTATTCGCGAAATGCGAATAAGTTTTTGATAACTTTACTATTATTGCAGCCGACAAATCCCTGGCTCGCGAACCTTGGCCGCTTCGGCAAAAACACGTATTGTCAGCGTCTTTCCTGATAATGGCTATTATCAGGAAAAATTTAATGATGAATCATCGTGGCCATCGTTTCAGTCAATGGGAGTAAAATCTTAACCAAATCGCAATACTCGTAGAGCTCCGCCTCGAACGCCGAAAAACAGCGGTGGGTCCGAATTCACCATTATGCAGATAATGGTGAAAACTCATCACTAAGGGATTCCAATTGCCGATGCTTGCGCGCACACCTTACACAGCGCGCATCATCGCAATTCCCCAGAACCTAACTCACAACCTTCGCCATTAGGTCGTCAATGTTTCGGGCGACCAGATACGAGGCCGGGCTTTCACCAACCGCCAAGGCTTGAAAGTGGGCTTCGCCACATAGGATTTTGGCGCTTTCCTTGTCCCTCAGGTCTTCGGCAAAGAGACTACCCTTGGTCTCAACCACAAAGTAGAGCTTTTCCGCGCCATCCACTTCCACCAATACTGCCCAGTCAGGGTTGTAGGTACCAAGAGGCGTTGGGACCTTGAACCAGCTCGGCAGCTTGGCATAGACCTTCACTGCCTCGTTCTTTTCCAAGTCTTCAGCAAAGCCCTTTTCCACGCCGCCCGAGTCATAAACCACGTACTCGTACACCGCCTTGGTCGCGGGCAGCATGTTCTTCAGGTAGCCGGTCAGTTCTTCCTGATTGAAAAGCTCCTGCGCGTAATACGCGTCATCCCCGATACGCTGGTACTTGATGCCGTCAACCAGCGCCATTCGCTTCGCCCGATTGACCGATTCGGCCACGAGGTCGATGAACTGCTGCGGATTTTTTTTGAAATCTTCCAGGCGTTCGCTCTCTGTTAGGATTCGGACCAGACTACGCCGAGTCAGACGGGTGCGGTCCTGCAACTCGGTCAGGATGTCAGGCAACTCGATGTCCTGCTCTTCGAGGATAATGGGGGCAGACGACGTAGTTTCGTTGGTATCGACGCCGCCCTTACCAATGGCCAGGTCCGCCTTGCGCCATTGCAAGCGGGTCTTGGTGACCGCCGGCAAATCTTTTACGGCTTGAATGCAGGCCGCGAGTAGCGCCTCGTTGTCGAATTGCACCCGGTAGGTGGTCTTGTGCTTGATGCGGTCCCACAAGGCCTTGAATTCGGCGCTCTGCAATACGGCTTGGCGAGTCTTGATAGACTTGCGTTCGTCTGCATTCTTGACCGTCAGGCCACCGGCCAGCTTCCTCAGCACCTCACCGATTTCGGCCTTTTGGGACGCGAACTCTTCTGGCAGGGTGAAGGTCTTGTCCTTCAGCGCAGTGCGCAATGCGTCCTGCACCTTGCCCTTGGCATCCACCATGCCGTTATCACGCAAGTAGGTCCAGATGGCCTCGGACTTCTCCACGCCCAGCGGCTTGGCGTCGCCGTTGGCATCCACCACCCCAATGGCAGCGAACTGGTGTTTTTCGACGATGCCAAAGCGAATACCGGTGTCGGCCTCGATTTCCTTCTGCAAGTTAGCTGCAAAGTCCTCGTAGCTCTCAGTGGCCACCACGGTCAACGTATTGACCTCAAAGCCGCGCTGGCGCTCGCCGTTCTGGTTGACGCACAGGCGCAGGCCACGACCGATGGACTGGCGACGCTCACGTTCCGAACCAATCTCGCGCAAGGCGCAAATCTGGAACACGTTGGGGTTGTCCCAACCTTCACGCAGGGCGGAGTGGGAAAAGATGAACTTCAGCTTGGTCTCGAAGCCCAGCAGCTTTTCCTTGTCCTTCATAATGAGGTTGTAGGCCCGCTCGGCGCTGTCCCGATTGCCTTGGTTGTTCTCAGCCGTGTCCTGCCACCGGCCCTTCTTGTCAATGGAGAAGTAGCCGTCATGCACCTCTGCCGCCTCAAGGCTCAGGTCCACCTCATTGAACAGGCTGCGGAACTTGGCCTTTGAGGCCACCGCCTTGTATTCGGCCTCGAACATCTGCGCGTACTTCCCCTTCACCGGCACGCCGTTGGCGTCGTACTGGCGGTAGTGGTCCACCACGTCGATGAAGAACAGCGACAGCACCTTGATGCCCAGCGGGTTGAGGCGAAGCTCCTTATCCAGATGCTCTTCAATGGTGCGGCGAATCATCTGTCGCCTCACCGCATCCTCATCGACACCGCCAATGGCTTCACCGATGCGCAGTGGCGACTCTTGGTTGCTGAACTGCACATATTCATCGCCCTTCCGGCAGCCGACATCCTCGACCAAGAACCCTTCATACAGTGAACGCTTGGTGGACTGCTCCAAGTCCTCGCCTGCCTGCACCGTAATCTGTTCGCGGGAGACGGAAGTGCCACGCTGCACATCCACTTCCAGCACGGCGCGAATCTTGTTCGCCTTGTTGCTCACCGAGACTAAGCGCACGTAGGCCTTGTTGTGGCCGCCCTCCACCGCTGCTGATGCCACTTCAATCTGCTTCACCAACCTTCGTTCGTAGGCATCCACCGCATCCAGCCGGAAGACTTGGTGATGCTTGTCGGCGTGCGTGGCGGAATAGCGCAGCGTGCAAAGCGGGTCCATCTTGTCGAGCGCGTCTTTGCCACGGCCTTCAAGACCGCCGTCCACACTCTGCGGCTCGTCCACTATGATGATGGGGCAGGTCGAGCGAATCAGGTCAATTGGCTTCTCGCCGCCCGTCTTCTCACTGTCCTTGTACAGGTTATTCACATCCTGCTTGTTGATGGCCCCCACGGTAACGACCATCACCTGAATGTGCGGGCTGGTGGCAAAGTTGCGAACCTGTCCCAGCTTAGACGAGACGTACAGGAAGAAATCGAACGGCACACCGGCATACAGGCTGCGGAAGTGCTCGGACATGATTTGCAGCGACTTGTAGACGCCTTCTTTGATGGCGACCGATGGCACCACAATGACGAACTTGGTGAAGCCGTAGCGCTTGTTCAGTTCGAAGATGGTGCGCAGGTAGACGTAGGTCTTCCCGGTCCCGGTCTCCATTTCCACGGTGAAGTCGCCGGAGGCCAATACCGACGACGGACGCAGGCCATTGCGAAGCTGAATGTCATTGAGGTTGGCCAGCAACTCGTCGTCCAGCAGGGTCAGGCGGTTACCCACCCCCAACTCATTCTGCACAAGCCCCAATTGGCTTTGCGTAAAGCTGCCGCCCAAGGGCAGTTCACTCTGACCTTCCGCCGTCCGCGCACTCTGGCTGGAAACGGTAAACTCGGTTCTGCAAATTTCCTGGCCGCGAAATAGGTCGCACACCGCCTCGATAGCAGCGTGCTGGTACTCCAGATTGGATTCGAAGTGAAGTTTCATCAGGGCCTCACAGACTGCGCACGTTTTCAAGGCCGTTCTGGGCGAGGATGGCCGCCATATTGGTCTTGGTCACATCGTCGGCAAAGGCGCTGTCGCGGAATACCACGGTCGAATCGCCAGCCGGAGCCAGTTCCTTATGCCACGCCACGATGCCTGCGGCCAGGGTTTCTACCTCTTCGGCGGCAATCGTTTCAGCCAGACACATCATCAGCACGCCGCCACCGACTGCGCCGACGGCCTTGCCTGCGATATCGCGCGATTCCATTGGTACGCACAAGTCGAGGCCTAGCTTCAGCAGCAACTCGTAGACGATGTCGGCTTCGGTCCGCCCCTCAACGATGTGCTCGTGGTGGTCAAGCAACGTTTGGGCAATATTTTCTGGATTCGGCGTCCAATTGCGAATATTTGATTCCGCTAGTTTAAACACTCGAAACCCGACATCCCCTAAAAGAAGGGAATTTTCATCCTTGATGATTTTTGAGGCTCTTCGAAGCCGCTCTTTCGTAAGTTCAGCAATGTTTTGAGGGCGATTCAGCGATTGGCAATAGGCTGCCGCCACTCTTTGTTCTTTGTTGTCTGGGCTTAATGGTTCTGGTAGTTGAACGAGAATAAATCTTCGTGAGTTATGTGCCTCCTGATTTAACATCATAACACTTTGACCAGTTGTTCCCGAACCGGCAAAGAAATCCAAAATAATATCACCTGGTTTCGAAATAACGTTTATCCAACGGGATATCACATCCACATCTTTAGGGAAATCAAACACATCCTCCCCCATCAAACTGGCCAAAGATTTTGAGGCAGCTCTTCTGTCTTTATAAAAAACTGAGGCTGGCGCCCAGGTTTCAGTGTTATGAAGGTACCGTTTGTATTGAATCCGCTTATCTTTTTCTTTTGGATAGAGAAGCAGCCCTTCCGCGTCCAATTGCGCCATCGCTGCCTTATCGTACCTCCAGCCATTCGTTGGTGGCGCATATCCTTTCCACTCGAATACTAGGTTTTGTCGAAGATTTGGGCTTGAGATGTTATCCCCGTACCATACGCCTTTCGCGTCCAACATTCTGTAATGGGAATGCTCTTTGGCAGCACTCCCCTCTGGAAGGCTCTTGAACCAAACTTGCAATGCTAAGGATGCTGATTCAAAATCATTACCATGAGTGCCACGGAGTTCGTCAGCCTTTTCATATACTTCTCTTAATCCCGCTTTCTTATCGCGCCATCGAATGTCTAATTCCTGAAGCGTGGATGCGTCGCGTGCGTAAACAAGCACGTAGTCGTGCCCGTTAGAGACTCGGCGTGCGTCATTTTTTCTGCCACCTTCCCAAATCAACGTCGCTTCGAAGTTTTCTGCTCCAAAAATTTCGTCAAGAACTGAACGCAAGTGATGAACTTCAGTGTCATCTATTGAGACCATGATAAACCCATCATTCGACAATAGTGACCTCGCCAGCCTAAGGCGGGGGTAAATCATGTTTAACCAGTCGGTGTGATAACGGCCGCTGGCTTCAGTATTTTGGCTAACTTTTAAGGTGCCTTCCACTTGACCCGTAAGTTCCAAGTAGCTCCCAATGCTGTTTTTAAAGCTATCAGGGTAAACAAAGTCGTTGCCAGTGTTGTAGGGCGGGTCGATATAAATAAATTTTATTTTGCCCGCATAACTTTTTTGCAGGAGCTTCAGAACTTCAAGATTATCGCCCTCTATCATTAAATTCTTGGTGAGATTCCAATCAACGCTTTCGTCGGGGCAAGGAAGTAATGTGCCAGCACTAGGAGTTAGTGCCAACTGTCGTGCGCGCCTTTTGCCATGCCAATTCAGACCAAATTTTTCGTCCGACTCATCGACCGCGCTGTCTAACAATTGGCGTAGCTTTTCAAATTGCACTTTGCCTTCGGCAAAAGCCTCAGGGAACAGTGCCTTCAGTTGCGACAGGTTGTCGGCGACGATGTTGGCAGACTGGGACTTGGTATCGTTCTCTTGGATTTTTTTCATGGTACGTCTTCAAATAATTGGGGACTGATTACAAAGCAATCAGTGTGGATTGGTTGGTGGCCAGTTGAGCTTCCAGCCGCTTGATGGACATGTTCAATTCGACGAGGCGGTTCATCTGCTTCTCTTTGCTGGCTTGGTTGCGCAAGGCAGACAACTCAGTTAGCAGGCGTGAACGGTTTTGCATGACTTCCCGCATCAGTTGCGTTTGCTCGGGCGAGGCTGGCCGCACAAAGTGCCCGGCGACCCCAGCAGCAGCGAGGCCCACAATGCAATCGACCCAGCCCTGATACAGGGCGAACAGGTCGCGGCTGGGCTGGCTAGACAGGCCCAATGCCGCCAAGAAGGCCTGAACGCTGGCAGAGGGCAAGCTATCCAGCGCAATGGGCGGCGTGGCCAGTACCTCGTCCACGACGAACTTGCCCGCCTCGTTCTGATTGAAGCGCTTGTGGGCTGCCGAGACGCCAAGGCAGACCTTGTCGGCTTCGTGGAAGGCTGCAACCAGCATCACGGGGTACGGCACTGCGCGGTGTATCAGTTCCAACAGTCTCGCCACCTTGGCGTTGGGGCGGAAGTTGACCGTGAGGATGGCCAATTCCAGATACTCGCGCTCGCTGTCGCGGAACACGGGCACGCCGATATTGGTGGGCTTCAGCGCCGCGACCCAATACAGGTCGTCGATACCGTCCTGAAGCTGACGTTTATCGGCGGCGGTGGGCGCACCTTGCTCGACCAGGAGCTTCTTGGGGATGCGCTGCTCGACCTTCGCCTCGACCGGGTAGGACAGCGCATCGAGCACTACGACCAGACTCACGCCGCACCTCCTGGCAGGACAACCAACCATGCGACCACTTCAAAGTCATTACTACCGGCGAATTCGCCCTTCTGGGCGTGGGTTCCACCCGGCGTGAACAGGCTGGCCACGGCTTTCTCTTCCTTCTTGCCGACGACCGATGCAATGGCCTTGGCGAGCAGGTCTTGAGCGTGCCCCATGTCCTTGCCATCCCGCGTGGCTTTGTCGAATCGGGCGCAAGCGGACGCATCCGGCATGTCGCGGCCTATGCAGAGCTTTTTCAGGCGGTCCAGAATCTGTTTGGGCTGGGTGAAAGGCAGCGATACGGTGCCGTCATCGGCAACATGCACCAAGTAGTGCGGGGCCAGCGGGTAGCCAGCTTCGGCAGCATTGGCGACTTGCTCACCCACTGCGCGCAGGCAGAACACCATGCCTGCCGGAATGGCGGTGTCGCCAAGGTCGGCAGCGCTGGTCACTGCAAACGAGCCGAACGGCATGGCATCAAGCGCGCCGGGGTGCTCTTTCAACTGGCTGGCGAGGTCGATGCGGAAGTCGTTCAGCGTCAGGTCCGCAATCGAGACGCCGCTGGACAGGTCTTCAAGGTCGATGACAGTGTCTTGCAACTTCAGCAGTTGCTGGCGGCGGTACTCCAAATCGTTCATCTGGTTGCCGGACTGCTGCTCGATGAGGTTTTCCTCGCCCGTGGCCGAAATGTCGAGCAGGACCATCCTGCCGCTTACCCGCTGTTCTAGGTTGATGTATTCCTCTAGCTCGATGTTGGGCCAGAAGTTGGCAAGCTGAATGCAGTCGTTGGGTGAACCAATCCGGTCGATTCGGCCAAAGCGCTGAATGATTCTGACCGGGTTCCAGTGGATGTCGTAGTTGATGAGGTAGTCGCAGTCTTGGAGGTTCTGACCTTCCGAGATGCAGTCCGTGGCGATGAGCAGGTCGATGTCGCCCTCATGCGCGTATTCGGCTGGCCGCTCCTTCGAGCGCGGCGAAAACGCTGTTAGCAACGTGGAAAGGTCCGTGCGCAGCTTTGGCTGGGTGGTCTTGTTGCTGCCCGCGCCGACAATGACTGCCGAATGAATGCCCAGTTCGGCCTTGGCCCACGGTGCGAGCTGTTGGTACAGGTACATCGCGGTGTCGGCGAAGGCGGTGAAGATGATGACCTTCTTGTTGCCCGCGTTGATGGGCTGATTGGCCTTATTGGCAATCAGCTTGCGCAGCGCGGCGAGCTTGGCATCCCGGTCCGCCGAGACTTGCTCTGCGGCAGATAGCAATGTGGCAAGGCGGTTGCGGTCTTCTTGCAGGTCTTGCCGCCAGCGCACCCTATCCACATCCTGCAACAGCACCTTGACCTTGCGGCCTACAAGCAGGGATTCATAGGTCGGGTCGTCCACCTCGACTTCGTCGATGTCGAGTTCTTCGATGGAGTCCTCGTGGGCATCAATGCGGGCCAGCAAGGCGTCCACGCCCGCCAGTTGTCGCTTCAGCGTCAGCGCGAACGACATCACCGAGCTTTCCATGCGCTTGAGCAGGTTGACCCGAATCAGTTGCACCAAGCTCTCTTCGCGGTCCACTTGCCGGAAGAAGCTTTGGCCGCCACGGATGCTGGTGCTGTACTTGGCGTCGTAGTCGGCCATCTTGTGCGGGAGCACATAGCGCAAGGGGGCGTAGGGGCTGAGGTTGAGCCGCCGAATCTCGTTGTTGATTTCGCGGATGGCCGGGAACTGCCCGGCCAAATCGACATCTGCCTTGATGTTGAGAGGCCTCAGGCGGCTGGGGAAGGTGCCGGTTTCGCTGGTGCCGTAGTATTTCTCGATGTGCTTGCGCGAACGGGCAATGGTGAGCAGGTCGAGCAACTTGAAGTAGTCGAAGCCCAGCATGTCCATCAGGCGCGACGGTCTGCGGTCCACCTCTTCCAGCCGCAACCAGCGATTGAACTGCGACTGCGCTTGCCGGACCGTGGTTTCGATGCTTGGAATGCCGTGGGCGTCCAGTGCGCCATCAGCACCTTCGGTCACGAAGGCAATCTGGTTCTTGAGGTCTGCCAGCCGGTTGTTTACGGGCGTGGCTGACAGCATCAGCACCCGCGTCTTGACGCCTTCGCGGATAATTTGACGCATCAGGCGGTCGTAGCGGCTCTCCCTGCCTTGGTGGGTAATCTTGTTGCGGAAGTTGTGGGACTCGTCGATGACCACCAAGTCATAGTTGCCCCAGTTAACGTGCGAAAGGTCAATATCGCCAGACTGGCCGCCATCGCGGGACAGGTCCGTGTGATTCAGAACATCGTAGTGAAGACGGTCAGCGGCCAACACATTGCGCCGGTCATTGGCCTTGTACAGGGTCCAGTTATCACGCAGACGTTTGGGTGCCAGCACCAAGACGCGGTCATTGCGGAGTTCATAATACTTGATAACCGCCAATGCCTCGAAGGTTTTTCCGAGGCCGACGCTATCGGCAATGATGCAACCGCCGTGCCGTTCAAGTTTGTCGATTGCACCTACAACACCGTCCCGCTGGAACTTATACAGTTTCTGCCAGACGACACTATTCTTGATGCCCGTGGCCGACTTGATGATTTTTTCCTCATCAAGTTCATCACCAAGGTCTTTAAACAAATGAAAGAGTGTCAAATAGTAAATTAGCGACGGCTGTCGATGCGCCGACAATTCCTTCAACCGCGTAAATAGTTCTGCCCTGGCAGCACCCGTTGATGGCAAGCTTGACCACAAGCTTTCGAACCAATAAGCCAGCAACGAGCATTCGTCGGCACTTTCCGCCAACTGAACCAGACTAAACTGGTGATTGGGTGTGAGACCGAGCCCGCTGGTGGAGAGCGAACTAGCACCAGTGATAACTCGATGGGGAACTCCAGACTCCGAACGAACGACCATTGCCGCCTGTGGAATCGAGCTACCGGCTTGCCTAATCTCAACCTTCCGCTCCAACCAGTCTTTACATTGCCTCGCGAGCCAGCGGGTCTGCAACCGATTGCGAAAGGCTCTGTCCGCTTCTGTACCAAGTATTTCCCAGTCGTCCGGGCCAGACGTTGGCAGCGCCAACCGCACCTTTTCAACACCGGCCAAGAGGTCTTGAATCTCTGCAAACGCGAAAAGTGAAAACGACGGGGAGGCGACGTCAAGGACAGCCTTAGGCTCCAAGGATTGCTCGAGCGCGTCAATAACACGGTCGTTGCCACTATTTTTAATGAGACGCAACCTATTCTCCCTTTGCAAGACGCCATAGTCTGTGTGCCTACAGCCATAGCTATTTTATCAAAAAGAAACAGTTACTCACTGAGGAAGTATGGCTCAATTTGGAGGGAGCGCTTCGAAAACTGCCACCTAGTTCATTAGGCCAAAAAACATCGTCCCCATTTGCTCGGCTAGCCGTGTCTACTGCTTTCTTCGGACACAAACTTTTTGCATAGTTGTCTTTTAGCCCCCAACATTTCACCATTATGCGAATAATGGTGAAAACTGAAGACGTTGTGAGATGCCCCAGCTTTCCCGTCATCGGGTGCATTGGATGGTTGCAAAAAAGCATTTCCGGAAAAAGCACGAAAACTAATTGAACACGCCGTCAGTCGACAAATGCCCCCGGACTCGGCTGGACCGAACTCTGGAAAAGTGTCCTACTAGGACATTTTTTGTTTCTATCTATTTATGGGTTCGTGCTTCGCGGCCTTAGCGTAAGTCGCTAGCAGCCAAATCAAGGCATCCGCGAGCGGCGGCGGCCTGCGACGCCCCACTGCGCGCGCCGAGATGCCCAAACTATCCAATAAACGATGAATTGTTGAACAGCGCTGGTCCTGACGCCCCTGTCATTTTCAGAAGACGACTGCACCATTCAACTGGGTATGAAGCTTGTTGTGCATATGGCTTTTGACAGCCAGAT